>JABTUF010000001.1:300000-600000 GCA_015075645.1 Burkholderiales bacterium
GTCATCGCGTCGACCGAGTTGGTGAACGTCTCGTGCCGGCTCAGGAAGAGCGACACGCCGGCCACGATCAGCGGCGCGATGAGGAGCCCGAGCACCGGCCGCATCACGAAGCAGAACGCGATGCGGCGCTGAAACACCTCGCCTTCGGCGCCCGGCGGGCTGCGCGCTCCGTCGTCGAGCTCGAACCCGGCGGCGTAGCGGTTCAAGAGCGACACGAGCGCGCCCACTCCGCTGCCGGCGAAGCCGATCAAGCCCACCCCCACCATCTTCGTAAGCCCCTCGGGACGTTCGAGGATCCCGTAGCCGGCCACGAACGCGACCACGATCGCGACGGTGAGCGCGACCGCGATCAAGCGCGCGGCGGTGTGGAGCGAGCGCAACTCGGCGTCGTGTTCCGGCGCGTTGCCCGGTCCGGCGGCTGCCGCGTCAGCGGCCTCGGCGATGTCGGTCATGGTACGAACTCCCTCCCTCGGGGCCTGCCAACGCTACCGGGGCACTCACGCCGGCGCTGACGGGCCCTGGCTACTTCGCCGGCCCGGCGACCGCCTCGCGCGCGGCGCGCGCGCGATCCTGCGCATCCAGCAGCAGCCGGTACGCCACGTAGTACTTGTAGATGTTGCGAACGTAGGTCGTCGTTTCGGTTCCGATCTTCTCGGCGACGACGATCTCCACGTTGTTGAACCACCTGTCCGGGTCCAGCCCACGCTTCTTCGCTTCGGTCCGGGCCTTCGATACGTTGCCCGGTCCGCAGTTGTAGCTCGCGAACGCGAACAGCGGCCGGTTGCCCGCGCTGAACTTCGCGTCCGGAAAGTACTTGGTCATCAGCTGGTCCATGTACTTGGCCCCGCCGTGGATGTTCGATTCGATCTCGCGGATGTCGCCCACGCCGAGCTGCGCGCCGGTCGCCGGCATGATCTGCATGACGCCGATCGCGCCGACGTGGCTCTTCGCGTTCTGGTCGAGCCCGGACTCCTGGTAGCCCTGCGCCGCCAGCATCAGCGGGTCGAAGCCGTAGCGTTCGCCGTACTTGCGGAAGAGCGCGAGCGTGTCCGTGAAGCGCTTCCACTCGGCCGACCCGGTCGGGTCCTTGATCTGCTTCACGCGCTTCATCGACTGCGCCAGACGGTAATTGACGACACCCTGCTTGAGCGCCCAGGTGGTGTAGAACGCCTCGATCTCGGCGGCGAGCTTCGTGCTGCCCTTGCGCACCATCCAGCCGGTCTTGCCGCCGTCGCGCAGCACGATGGTGTCGTCGACGCGAAGCTTCGGCAGCACCTGCGCCCACATGTCGGCCTTCCACTCGTCGACGACGATCGCCTGCATCAGTCCGGCGTTCGCCATCTCCATCATGTCCTCGTCCTCCAGCGCGTCGGGGACGATCACGAGCTTCATCGCCGGCTTGCCGGCGGCTGCGAACTTCGCGTCGAGCGCGGCGAGGCTCTCGTGGTACGACGATGCGCGCCGGACATGGACGGTCCTGCCGGCGAGGTCGTCGATCGTGGCGATCTTCGGCGCCGTCGGACCGGTCACGAGCACCTCACGCACCGGCTTCTGGCCGGCGGGCGAGACCATGTCGACGATCTCGAGCCGCTCGTCGGTGACGGTCAGGTTGCCCACCGCGATGTCGGCGAGACCCTCGGCCACGTCGGAGGCCAGCTTGTCGCGGGTCACCGGGATCATGTAGACGGTCAGCGGCCGCTTGCCCAGCGTCTTCGCATGCTTCTGGTTCAACCAGCGCTCGAAGTCGCGCACCAGTTCCGCCGCGAGCCCGCGCTCCCGGCCCTTCTCGGAGTAGTAGAGCGAGCGCGAATAGGGGATCGCGACACGGATCATGCGCCGCTGGAGCATCGCGTCGACGTCGCCGGTCCAGGGCTTGTTCGCGATCGCGAGCTGGCGCGGCGGTGCCGCCGCATCCTTCGCCGGCTTCGTCGCCTCCTTCGCATCCGCGCCCGTCGCCTGCGCGAGCGCGCCGCCGGCGACGAGGAGGAGGAGCATCAGCCCGAGGCCGGCACGCTGCGTCCAACGCGCGCGCACCGATTCACCGCGGGTCGCGGCGGGCGTCATCGTCATGGCGTCGGACAGGGCATTCGGACAGGGCGGTCGCCGGATCGGTTCGGATGGTACGCCGCCCCGAAGAGCGGGTTCGCCATGGTCGACGGTCACCGCGGCGGAAAAAGGAGGGCCGAACCCGCTTTGGAAAGGTCCGGCCCCCGACGGAGGAGTCATGCCGTCAATTCTGCTGCGTCTTCGTCACCGCCTCCATCACACGGTCCAGGTTGAAGCTGCCCGGCTTCTGGCGCGGCGGAAAGTCCTTGAAGCTCTGCAACCAGTTCGCGACGTACGCGCCGGCCGGCGCGAACGCCCACATGTGCTCGACGAACCAGCGCTGGTAGCCCATCGCGTTCTCGTACTCGGCGCGCTCGAACGGATCCATCCGCAGGTTGGTGAGGAGCGGCGCGCGCAGGGCCTTGAACGGGTCGATCCACACGCGCAGGCCGTGCGCCTTCTGCTCGAGGAACGTGACCTTGAAGTCCCCGTAGCGCAGCGCCGCCACGCTGCCGTCGTCGGTCCAGTAGATGAATTCCTTGCGCGGCCACGGCGCCTGCCCGCGCAACGCCGGGCCGAGATCGTAGCCGTCGAGGTGCACCTTGTAGCTGCGCCCGCCGATCGTCGTGCCCCGCTTCAGCGTCTCGGCGACATCCTTGCCGCCGGCGGCGTCGACCAGCGTAGGCAGCATGTCCTCGTGCGCGCCGATGTCGTTGATCACGGTGCCGGGCCTGATCACGCCGGGCCAGCGGATCATCGTCGGCACGCGGTAGCCGCCTTCCCAGTTGGTGTTCTTCTCGCCGCGGAACATCGTCGTGCCGCCGTCGGGCCAGGTGAAGGTCTCGGCGCCGTTGTCGGTCGAGTACATGACGATCGTGTTGCCGTCCAGGCCGAGTTCCTTCAGCTTCGCGAGCACCTGCCCGACGTGGCCGTCGTGCTCGACCATGCCGTCGGCGTAGATGCCCTGGCCGGTCTTGCCGTCGGACTCCTTCTTCAGATGCGTGAAGATGTGCATGCGCGTCGAGTTCCACCACAGGAAGAACGGCTTGTTCTCCGCCTTCGCGCGCGCCATGAAGTCGAGCGCCTTGACCGTGACTTCCTCGTCGATGGTCTCCATGCGCTTCCTCGTCAGCGGGCCGGTGTCGGTGATCCGGCCGTCGGCGAAACTGTGGATGACGCCGCGCGGGCCGAATTTCTTCCTGAACTCCGGGCTCTTCGGATAGTCGGCGTACTCCGGCTCCTCCTCGGCGTTCAGGTGGTAGAGGTTGCCGAAGAACTCGTCGAACCCGTGCTTCGTCGGCAGCATCTCGTCGCGGTCGCCCAGGTGGTTCTTGCCGAACTGGCCGGTCATGTAGCCCTGCGCGCGCAGCAGCGTCGCGATCGTCGGATCCGCCGCCTGCATGCCTTCGGGGGCGCCAGGCAAACCGACCTTCGTCAGTCCGGTGCGGATCGGCGACTGGCCGGTGATGAAGGCTGCGCGGCCGGCGGTGCAGCTCTGCTGGCCGTACCAGTCGGTGAAGAGCGCGCCCTCCGCCGCGATGCTGTCGATGTTGGGCGTCTTGTAGCCCATCATCCCGCGGTTGTACGCGCTGATGTTGAACTGGCCGATGTCGTCGCCCCAGATCACCAGGATGTTGGGCTTGCCCTGCGCGAGCGCACTCGCGGATGCCAGGAGCGCGAGCGCTCCGGCCGCCAATGCACCGGCGAGCGACGGCTTGGTGAACGGATTCATGCGGCGTTCCTCCGAAGACAGACCGATCGGCCGGACGGCACGCCCTCCGGCGGCGTCCAGTTCTGCGGCGGCATTCTCGCGGGCGGACCCGGGGTGGTCCAATCGAATGCCCTCATCCCTCTGATAACATCGGCGCATGGACTTCGACCTCCGGCTGCTCCGGCACGCGCGGGCCCTGGCGGACGAAGGCAATTTCGCGCGGGCGGCGCGCGCCCAGCACCTCACCCAGCCGGCGCTCTCCCGCAGCATCCAGGAACTGGAGCGGCGGACCGGCCTCAAGCTCTTCGACCGGGGCAAGAGCCGCGTCGAACCGACCGACCTCGGGCGCATCTTCCTCGCCCACGCGGCGGACCTCCTCGCGCGCGCCGAGGCGCTCGACCGCGAGTTGTCGACGCTGCGCGGCGTGGGCACCGGTGCGCTGGCGGTGGGATCGGGCGTGTACCCGACCGCGATCTTCATGACGGACGCGGTGGCCAGGTTCGCGGCGAAGCATCCCGGCGTCAGCGTCCGGCTCGTGAACGAGCCCTGGACGATGCTCATTGCGGCGCTGCGTCGCCGGGAACTCGACTTCGTGGTGTCCGCGATCCCCCCTGCCGACCAGCTCGCCGGCCTGACCGCGAACCCGCTCTCGCCGAGACTGGGGCGCTTCCTCGTGCGCCCGTCGCACCCGCTGGCGCACGCGGCCTCGGGGCTGTCGCTGGCGGACATCACCGCCCATCCGATCGTCAGCTCCGGGCGCCTGCCGGCATGGATCGTCGAGACGCTGGCCAAGGCACGTGACCGCAAGGCCGCCGGACGATCGATCCCCGACCTCGCCTGCGAGTCGCACGACATGATGTGCGACGTGGCCGCGGCCACCGACCACGTCGTGATGACCACACTTTCGGCCGCCGTCCGCTGGATCGAGCGGGGGGCACTGGTTCCGCTGGTGTCCTCCGGTGTTGAGATCGTCGTTCCCTTCGGCATCCTCAAGGTGGAGGGGCGCACGCTGCCGCCGATCGCCGACGAGTTGATCCGCGAAGTCGTGGACGCCGACCGCCGTGCGCAGGAGCTCGACCGCGCGCTGGCCGCGAGAACGTCCTTTCCGGCGCCGCCGTCGGTGCAGCCGCCGCGTCCGCGTCGGACGAAGGTGGCCTCGGCGCGGTGAGGCGCGCCCGCCCTCGCGCCCGTCGCGTGGACGCGACCGGCCGGATTTCGCGCCGTACTCAGCGAACCGGCGGGTAGATCGTGCGCCAGTCGTTCCTCATGCTGACCACCAGCCACCGGTTCGCGGGAGCGGCGTCGAGTCCGCGGTCGAGCTTGCCGATGTGGCTCGTCCGGTCGTAGGCGAATTCACGCGCCGCGTCGTCGTGGTGGATGATCACGCCGAGCCGCGGTCCGGGGCCGGCGGTCGTGTACTGGAGCATCTCGAAGTCGCCGTCCGAGTTGCCGAACGCGGCGATCGGCCGCCGCCCGATGTGGCTGTGCATGCCCACCGGCTTCCCGGGACCGTCGTCGACGAACGCGAGCTCCGGCAGCCGCACCAGGACCGACTTGCCATCGCGCACCTCGTAGCGCGTCTTGACGCTCGACCCGACGACGTGCTCGGGCGGGATACCGTAGAGGTCGCTGGCGAGCACCCGCAGGAAATCGATGCCGCCGCCCGACACGATCCAGGTCGTGAACCCCCGGGCGCGCAGGTACGCGAGCAGTTCCAGCATCGGCTGGTAGGTGAGGCTCGTGTATGGCCGCCCGCGCGTCGGGTGGCGCGCGGTGGCGGCCCACTGGCGCACGGTCGCGTCGAACTCCGCGGTCGTCATGCCCGCGTGACTCGCCATGACGATTTCGAGCAGTCCCTTCTCGCCGGTCGCCGCGAGCGCGGCGCGATCGCCGTCGACGAGCGCCTTGATCGCGGGGCGCGACGACCATTCCGGGTGCGAAGGCGCCAGCTCGCGCACGCGGTCGAAGGCGAAGGCCGCCTGGAAATAGATCGGCTGCTCACCCCACAGTGTGCCGTCGTTGTCGAATACGGCGATCCGCTCGGGGGCCGGCACGAAGTCGCGGCTCGACGGATCGCTCACCGACTCGACGAACGCCACGATCCGCTGCTTCGACGGCCCGTCGGTCCATGAGGGCAGCGGATCGGTCGCGGCGGGGCCGTGGGACACGCAGGATCCGAGCGCGAACGCGAAGAGCGCCGCCAGCAGGACCACACCGGCGGCACCAGTCATCCTCTTCGTCCATGGCATGGCGGTTTCCTCCGAGACGCGCGACGACGCCTGCGCCGGCCGGATTGTCGACGGCCCGTCGCGCGACGGTCCAATGCCCGTTCATCATCGTTCCGGTGCCCGGAGCGCATCGGGCTTCGACCGGAGGCCCGGCAACGGCTACACTGCCGCGATGCTCACGCTCACGCCCGCCGAAAGCCGCGCGCTCCGCGCCCGCGCCCACACCCTCCACCCGGTCGTCGCCATCGGGCATTCGGGCCTCACGCCCGCGGTGCTGCACGAGATCGACGTCGCACTCGCCGCGCACGAACTCGTCAAGGTCCGGGTGCACTCCGACGACCGCGAAGAGCGCGAGCGTCATCTCGCGGCGGTCTGCGAGGGACTCGGTGCGGCGCCGGTGCAGCACCTGGGCAAGCTCCTGATCGTCTGGCGGCCTAAGCCCGTGCGCGACGAACCTGCACCGCGGCGCGCGCCGAAGGATCCGCGCAAGGGCAAGAAAGGCGCGCACGCGAATCGGCGGCCCGGGCAGGCGCGGATCGGCGAACGCGCGAGCGCGCACCGGCGCGGATCGTCCCGTCATTCCCTCAATGCGCCGTTCGAAGGCGAGCGCGCGCATCCGACGCGCCGACGGACCGCGCGCGCCGCGCCCGCGGAGCCTGCGGTGCCGACGACGTCCGCGCCGCGGGGTGCACGGTTCCGGCACGGAAAGCCCGTGACGCCGAAAGGAAAGCGACCGGCACAAGGTTCGGCAGGCAAGCATTCGACGCAGTCGCAGGCGCCGGCGGGCAACCGCAAGGCGCAGGGCCAATGGACCGAGCGTCGATCGTCCGCGCCGGCGGGCAAACGCGCGCACGCTTCCGGCGCCTCAACCGCACCTGCAGCGGTGCGCCGCCGTCGCCGCCCGGCCGGTGGCCGTTCGCGTCCATGAAGGCGTGGTTCGTGTTCGCCGCGCTGCTGTCCACGTCCCTGCCGGCGGCCGCGCAGTGGGCCAACATCGTGTCGGACGTCAACATGCGCGAGGGGCCCGGAACCGACCACCCGGTCGTCGCGTGGGTCGGAAGAGGAACGCACGTCAACGTCGTCGGCTGCCTCGCCGATGGGCCGTGGTGCGAGATCGTGTGGGGACGGCGACGCGGCTGGGTGAAGGTCACCTACCTTCGCGGCATCGCGCGCGACCGGGTGCCGACGGTCACCTTCGACGGCCCGGTGAGGCGCGAGCCGCTGCGCCTGCCGCGCTCGTGATCGGTCGGGCGCGGGGCCGCCGCACGACGAGCGCGCAATGAGCGCGAGCACGCGAGCGTTCGCGCTGGCGTTCGTCTTCACCGCTGCGCATGCGCTCGCGAACGACCTGCCGCGCGAGCACGCGGTGCCCGGCGGCATCGCAACGGTCGCGCTCGGAGCCGGAGCGTCCCGTCCGATAGCGCGCGCCGGCGACATTCCGCTGCTGGTGGTGGGCGACGCGCGCGGCTGGACCGCGCTCGTCGGCATTCCGCTCGCCGCGAAGCCGGGCAACGCCTCGATCGTCGTGACGCGCGAGGGACGCCCCGACGAGACGAAGCGCTACCGCATCGGGAAGGCGAGCTACCGCGAGCAGCGCCTCACGGTCGCGCCCGGACAGGTCGACCTCTCGCCCGAGGACCTCGCGCGCTACGAGCGCGAGCGCGCGCACCAAGCGGGCGTCGTTGCGACGTTCAGCGAGCCCGCGCCCGCGACCTTCGCCTTCGTCGCGCCGGTCGGGGGCGAACGCTCTCCGACCTTCGGCGCGCGGCGCGTGTTCAACGGGCAGGCGCGCGCGCCGCACAGCGGCATGGACATCCCCGCCCCGAAGGGCACGCCGGTTCGCGCGCCCGCGGCCGGCCGCGTGATCGACACCGGCGACTACTTCTTCAACGGCCGCACCGTGTGGATCGACCACGGCGGCGGCCTGCTGTCGATGGTCTGTCACCTCGACACGATCGCGGTCGCGCCGGGCGATGCGCTGCCCGCGGGCGGCGTCGTCGGCACGGTGGGCGCGACCGGCCGGGTCACCGGTCCGCACCTGCACTGGTCGGTGAGCCTCAACCGCGCGATGGTCGATCCCGCGCTGTTCCTCGCCGACGGTGCAGCGGGAACTACGCGGCGTTCGCCCTGATCGCCTGCGCAGCGATGCGCGCGGCGAGATCGAACGCCGCCTGCAGTCCCTCGACGTTCGCGATCCCCTTGCCGACGATGTCGAATGCCGTGCCGCTCGCGCAGGTCGCGACCGGCACCGGCAGGCCGCCGTGCAGCGTGACGCCCCGGTCGAAGCCCATCAGCTTCATCGCGATCTGCCCCTGGTCGTGGTACATCGACACGACCGCGTCGTAGTCGCCGCGGCTCGCCGCGACGAATACCGTGTCCGAGGGCATCGGGCCGCGCGCGTCGATCCCTTCGCGGCGCACCGCCTCGACCGCCGGCGCGATCACGTCGATCTCCTCGCGCCCGAGCGAGCCGCCGTCCCCCGCGTGCGGATTCAACGCCGCCACCGCGATCCGCGGCGCCGCGACGCCCGCGGCGACGAGATACCGGTGCACGATGCGCACCGCGTCGACGACGCCCGCCCCGGTGATCGCGTCGGCGACCTCGCGCAGCGGCACGTGCGAGGTAACGCGCGAGGTCCACAGATCCCCGGTGATGTTGAACTCGCTGGTGAAGCCCGGCACGCCGAGCCGCTCCGCCATCCAGCGCAGTTCGTCGTCGTGCGTCATGCCCGCGAGGCGCAGCGCGTGCTTGTTCAGCGGGGCGAACACGATCCCCTGCACCTCGCCGCGTTTCGCCGCGTCGACGGCCTCCGTGAGCGAGGCGAGCGCGGCGCGTCCGCCCGCTTCGGTCGCCTCGCCGGGCGTGATCGCGCCCTCGCCTCCGCACGACAACGCGTGCAGCGTCGCGCGGCCGGCGGCCGGTGACGACGACAGGAGCGCACGCACGCCCGCGATCCGCTCGCCGTGCGCGATCGTCGCCGGATCGGCGTACACGACAACGTCGGCGCGCTCGAAAATGCCCGGCCGCGCGAGGAGCTTCGCGGCGATCTCGGGGCCGATGCCGTTGGGGTCGCCGGGGCTGAAGGCGATGCGCGGTTTCATCCGGATCGGCGAACGGGAGAACGGGGAGGCGCCCGCAGGGCGCTTCGGGGGGACAGGCGACCGACGGGCCGCCCCGAGGTCGCCTTCTGCCCCCTGGGGGGAGGCGCCCGCAGGGCGCTTCGGGGGGATATCACTATTCAGCCTTGATGCCGGCGGCCTTGATGAGCTTGCCGAACCGCTCGAACTCGGCGCGGTTCATCGCGGCGAATTCGTCGACCGTGAGGGTCCCGGGCTCACCGCCGAGGCCCTTCAATCGCGCCTGGACGTCGGGGAGCGCGAGCGCGCGCTTCAACTCCGCCGCGAGACGCTCGATGACCGGCTTCGGCGTGCCGCCGGTGACGAACAATCCGTACCACGTCGTCATCTCGGCCGACGGGTAGCCGGCTTCGGCGATCGTCGGCACGTTCGGAAGCTCGGCCGAGCGTTGCGGCGAAGTCACGGCGAGCGGGCGGAAGCGCCCCGCCTTGATCTGCGACATCGCCGACGAGGTCGTGTCGAACATCATCTCGACGTTGCCACCGAGGATGTCGACGTGCGCCTGGCTCGATCCCTTGTACGGCACGTGCACGGTCTTGATGCCCGCGGCGAGATTGAACGCCTCGCCGGCGATGTGCTGCGTGCTGCCGACGCCCGACGACGCGAAGCGGATTTCGCCCGGCTTCGACTTCGCCAGCGCGACCAGTTCCTTCACGTCCTTCGCCGGCACCTTCTCGCCGACGACGAGCACGTTCGGGACGACGACGACGAGGCCGACCGGCGCGAGGTCCTTCAGCGGGTCGTAGGCGAGCTTCAGCATGTGCGGCGCGATCGCCTGTCCGGTGTTGGTCGCGACGAGCAGCGTGTAGCCGTCGGCGGGAGCCTTCGCGGTGAGATCGGCGGCGATGGTGTTCGACGCTCCGGGCCGGTTCTCGACGACGAACGGCTGCTTGAACGCCTCGGCGAACTTCTCGCCCAGCATCCGGGCGATGACGTCGGTGCCGCCGCCGGCGCTCGCGCCGACCATGATGCGGACCGGACGCGAAGGCCAGGCGTCCTGGGCGACTGCGGGGACCGCGAAAACGGCAGCGGCAAGCGCGGCGGCGAAGACTCGGATCCTGCTCACGGGCATTCCTCCTGCTGGCCGCGTCGTCCGGCCGGACGCGGATCGGCCGGTCATTGTGCGATCGGACCTGTGATAACCGCCAATCGCGTTTGCCTATGTTGTGATAGCCTGTTGGAATGTCCCTGCCCATCGCCGTGGCGAGCCGCCTGCGCGTGCGGCACCTCGCACTGGCCGTCGCGCTCGACACCCACCGCAGCCTGCGCCGCGCGGCCGCGGACATCGCACTGACCCAGCCCGCGGCGACCAAGCTACTCCACGACCTCGAGGATGCGCTGGGCGCGCGCCTGTTCGAGCGCCACGCCTGGGGCATGTCGCCCACGCCGCACGGCGAGACGCTGCTGCGTCACGCGCGCGGCATCCTCCACGACCTCGCGCAGGCGCACGCCGACATCGCGGCCGAGCGCGAGGGGCGGCAGGGGTCGCTGCGCGTCGGCGGCGTGACCGGCTCGGTGCCCACGCTCGTCGCGCCGGCGATCCGCGCGCTGCGCGAGCGGCACCCGCGCGTGCGCATCTACGCGCTCGTCAACACCAGCGAGGTGCTGCTGGAGGCGCTGCGGCGCGGCGAAATCACCGTGGCGGTGACGCCGCGCCCACCCGACGACGACCTCGCGGGCCTCGAGACCCGGCCGCTCGCCGACGAACCGCTCACCGTCGTCGCGCGCGCCGCGCATCCGCTGGCCCGTCGTCGTGCCATCGCGCTCGCCGCGCTCGCCGGGGCCACCTGGATCGTGCCGCCGGCGGGAAGCCCGCTGCGCCGGGACTTCGACACGCTGCACGCGGCGGCCGGCAACCGTCCGCCGACCGACCTGATCGAGACCGTGTCGATCGTGGCGACGCTCGCGTTGCTGCAGGCGACCGACGCGCTGTCGCTCCTGCCGCTCGGACTCGCGCGGCACTACGAGGCGCCGGGCATGATCGCGCGGCTCGCGGTGCCGCTCACCGGCGCCGGAACACGCTACGAGATCATGACGCGCGAAGGTCGCGGCCTCGCGCCGGCGGCGAGCGCGTTCGTCGATACCGTGGCCGCGCTCGCGCAGCGCAGCGGGTGAGCGGCGAGCGCCGGAACGTCCGGCGCCCCTAGGCGTCCTCGGACGGCTCCTGCCCGTGCGTGCCCAGCCTGCCGAGGTAGAAGGTCAGCGCGACGATCATGAGCGCGAGCGCGGCGCCGAACGACAGGAGGTCGCTCGAGCCGTCCCAGGCGACCGCCTCGCGCAGGAACAGCACCGCGAGCACGGCGATCACCACGCTCACGAGGTGCCCCTTGAGGTCGTCCAGGTTCTCGATGCGCAGCCATTTCGGCAGCGGAAGCTTGTCGTCGACGAACAGCGCATAGAGGCCGAGGCTGATGATGTAGAGCGCGATCGCGATCAGGAAGACGTCGACCGCCTCGATCAACCCGACGGCGAAGAGCTTCGCGGCCTTCGCCGAGAAATCGGCGGCCCGCCACGCGCCGCCGACCGAGGCTCCGATGACGATCGCCTCGTAGACGATCAACGCGGAGGATCCGATGAAGGTTCCGGCGACCGCGATCAGCGTGAAGAATCGGCTCGACGTGAGTACCCTGCGCAGCATTCGGTCACCTCCCCGGTTTGCGGCCGGCGCGTCCAGGCCCGGTTCAGCCGTAGCGAACGGCGACGATCGCGTAGGCGCGCGAACCGCCGGGGGCCTCGACCACGACGCTGTCGCCTTCGCGCTTGCCGATCAGCGCGCGCGCGAGCGGCGAGGACACCGACACCTTGCGGTCGCGGACGTCCGCCTCGTCGTCGCCGACGATCTGCCAGAGGCGCTGCTCGCCGGAATCCTCGTCCTCGATCTCGACGATCGCGCCGAACACCACGCGGCCGTCCGCCTCGATCGACGCCGGATCGATCACCTGCGCGCCGGCGAGCTTGTGCTCGATCTCGGCGATCCGGCCCTCGATGAAGCCCTGGCGTTCGCGCGCCGCGTCGTAGTCGGCGTTCTCCGAGAGGTCGCCGTGCGAGCGCGCGTCCGCGATCGCCTGGATCACCGCCGGGCGCTCGACCGACTTCAGGCGCTGCAGTTCCGCCTTGAGCTTCCCGGCGCCCGCCACCGTCATCGGCACTTTGCTCACGTCCGTCCTCCCGAAAGCCTGCGGTGCAACTCCTGGATCGACGCCGCGTCGAGTGCGCGCATCCCTTTCATGCCGATCGCGGCGGCGCGGAACCCGGCGATCGTCGTGAACGTCGGCACTTCGCCCGCGAGCGCGGCCCGGCGGATCGCCTGGCTGTCGTGGATCGCGCTGCGCTTCTCCTCGACCGTGTTCACGACCATCGCGATCTCGTCGTTCACGATCATGTCGACGATGTGCGGCCGGCCCTCGGCCACCTTGTTCACCGGGGCCGCCGGCACGCCCGCCGCGGCCAGCGAGGCCGCGGTCCCGCGGGTCGCGACGATCTCGAAGCCCAACGCGTGCAGCATGCGCGCGGAGTCCACTGCGCGCGCCTTGTCCGCGTCCTTCACGCTCACGAACACCCGGCCCTTGTCGGGGAGCCGCACGCCCGCGCCGAGCTGGCTCTTGACGAAGGCCTCGCCGAAGGTCTCGCCCACGCCCATCACCTCGCCGGTCGATTTCATCTCGGGCCCGAGGATCGTGTCGACGCCCTGGAACTTGATGAACGGGAACACCGCCTCCTTGACCGAGCAGTACGGCGGCACGATCTCGCCCTCGACGCCCTGCTCGTCGAGCGATTTGCCGGCCATGCAGCGCGCGGCGATCTTCGCGAGCGGACGTCCGGTGGCCTTCGACACGTAGGGCACGGTGCGCGACGCGCGCGGGTTCACCTCGAGCACGTAGACGACGCCGTCCTGGATCGCGAACTGCACGTTCATCAGTCCGACGACGTCGAGCGCCTTCGCCATCGCCACGGTCTGGCGGCGCAGTTCGTCCTGCAGTTCCTTCGACAGCGAGTACGGCGGCAGCGAACAGGCCGAATCGCCCGAGTGCACGCCAGCCTGCTCGATGTGCTCCATGATGCCGCCGATGACCACGCGGGCACCATCGGACACCGCGTCGACGTCGACCTCGATCGCGTCGTTCAGGAAGCGGTCGAGCAGCACCGGGCTGTCGTTGCTGACCTTCACGGCCTCGCGCATGTAGCGTTCGAGCTCGCGCTGCTCGTGCACGATCTCCATCGCGCGTCCGCCGAGCACGTAGGAGGGCCGCACGACGAGCGGATAGCCGATCTCGCCGGCGGCGGCGATCGCCGCTTCCTCGGTGCGCGCCGTGCGGTTGGGCGGCTGCTTCAGTCCCAGCCGGTGCAGCATCTGCTGGAAGCGTTCGCGGTCCTCGGCCATGTCGATCATGTCGGGCGTGGTCCCGATGATCGGCACACCATTGCGCTCGAGGTCGCGCGCGAGCTTCAACGGCGTCTGTCCGCCGAACTGCACGATGACGCCCCAGGGCTTCTCGACGTGCACGATCTCGAGCACGTCCTCGAGGGTCAGCGGCTCGAAGTACAGGCGGTCGGAGGTGTCATAGTCGGTCGACACGGTCTCCGGGTTGCAGTTGACCATGATGGTCTCGAACCCGTCCTCGCGGAGCGCCATCGCCGCGTGCACGCAGCAGTAGTCGAACTCGATCCCCTGCCCGATCCGGTTCGGCCCGCCGCCCAGCACCATCACCTTCTTCCGGTCGGTCGGCCGCGCCTCGCACTCCTCCTCCCAGGTCGAATACAGGTACGCGGTCTGGGTCGCGAACTCCGCCGCGCAGGTGTCCACCCGCTTGTAGACCGGACGCAGGCCGAGCGCGTGCCGCCGCGTCCGCACCTCGTCCTCGCTCCGCTTCAAGAGGTGCGCGAGCCGCCGGTCGGCGAATCCCTTGCGCTTCAGCTCGCGGAACTCGTCCTTCGTGAGCGATTCGAGCGTGCGCTTCTCGACCGCGAGTTCCAGTTTCACGATCTCCTCGATCTGCGCGAGGAACCAGCGGTCGATCTTCGTGTAGCCGTGCAATTCCTCGAGCGTCATGCCGATGCCGAACGCGTCGGCGACGTACCACAGGCGCTCGGCGCGCGGATAGGCGAGCTCGTCGCCGATCCGGTCGGGGTCGACGGTCTTCAGGTTGAAGCCGTCGACGCCGACCTCGAGCCCGCGCAGCGCCTTCTGCAGCGACTCCTGGAACGTGCGCCCGATCGCCATCACCTCGCCGACCGACTTCATCTGCGTGGTCAGCCGGTCGTCGGCCTGCCGGAACTTCTCGAACGCGAAGCGCGGGACCTTGGTGACGATGTAGTCGATCGACGGCTCGAACGACGCCGGAGTCGCGCCTCCGGTGATGTCGTTCGCGAGTTCGTCCAGCGTGTAGCCGACCGCGAGCTTCGCCGCGATCTTCGCGATCGGGAAGCCGGTCGCCTTCGAGGCGAGCGCCGAGCTGCGCGACACGCGCGGATTCATCTCGATCACGATCATGCGGCCATCGTGCGGGTCGATCGCGAACTGGACGTTCGAGCCGCCGGTGTCGACGCCGATCTCGCGGAGCACCGCGATCGAGGCGTCGCGCATGACCTGGTACTCCTTGTCGGTCAGCGTCTGCGCGGGCGCCACCGTGATCGAGTCCCCGGTGTGCACGCCCATCGGGTCGAGGTTCTCGATCGAGCACACGATGATGCAGTTGTCCTTGCGGTCGCGCACCACCTCCATCTCGAACTCCTTCCAGCCGAGGAGGGATTCCTCGATCAGGAGTTCGTGCGTCGGGCTCATCGCGAGGCCGCGCTTGCAGATCTCGTCGAACTCGTCCTTGTTGTACGCGATGCCGCCGCCGGTGCCGCCGAGCGTGAACGACGGCCGGATGATGCAGGGGAAGCCGACCTGGGCCTGCGCCCGGTGCGCCTCCTCGAGCGAGTGCGCGATGCCGCTTCGCGCGCTGCCGAGCCCGATGCGGTTCATCGCGGCCTTGAACTTCTCGCGGTCCTCGGCCTTGTCGATCGCCTTCTTCGACGCGCCGATCAGTTCGACGTCGAACTTCGTCAGCACGCCCTCGCGCGCGAGGTCGAGCGCGCAGTTGAGCGCGGTCTGCCCGCCCATCGTCGGCAGCAGGGCGTCGGGGCGCTCGCGCTCGATGATCGTCGCCACCATCGGCCAGGTGATCGGCTCGATGTAGGTGACGTCGGCCATCTCCGGGTCGGTCATGATCGTCGCCGGGTTGCTGTTGACGAGGATGACCTTGTAGCCCTCCTCGCGCAGCGCCTTGCACGCCTGCGCGCCCGAGTAGTCGAATTCGCAGGCCTGCCCGATCACGATCGGGCCGGCGCCGATGATGAGGACGGACTGGAGGTCGGTGCGGCGTGGCATGCGGATTCCGTGGAGGGTCGGGTCGGTCTCGCGGGGATCGTCCGGCGCCTTCGCGCGCGCGGCGCGCCGGCGCGACCGGAGGTCAGGCCTTGCGCATCATCGCGACGAAACGGTCGAACAGCGGCCCCACGTCGTGCGGACCGGGACTCGCCTCGGGATGGCCCTGGAACCCGAACGCCGGGCGGTCGGTGAACGCGACGCCCTGCAGCGAGCGGTCGAACAGCGAGACGTGCGTCACGCGCAGGTTCGAAGGCAGCGACGACGGCTCGATGGCGAAGCCGTGGTTCTGGCTCGTGATCATCACCTGCCCGCTGTCGAGGTCGAGCACCGGATGGTTCGCGCCGTGGTGGCCGAACTTCATCTTCATCGTGCGCGCGCCCGCGGCGAGCCCGAGCAGTTGATGCCCGAGGCAGATGCCGAACGTGGGCACGCCCGCGCCGAGGATCGACCGGATCGCGTCGATCGCGTAGTCGCAGGGCTCCGGGTCGCCCGGGCCGTTCGACAGGAACACGCCGTCGGGCCGGCGCGCGAGCACCTCGCGCGCGGGCGTCTGCGCCGGCACGACGTGCACGCGGCAGCCGCGCGCGACGAGCATCCGCAGGATGTTGTGCTTGACGCCGAAATCGTAGGCGACCACCGAATGACGCGCGGGCGGCGCCTCGGTGTAGCCGCGGCCCATCGCCCAGGTCGACCCCTGCCAGTCGTACGCCTCGCGCGTCGAGACGACCTTCGCGAGGTCCTGCCCGGTCATCGACGGCGCCTCGCGCGCCGCGCCCTTCGCCTGTTCGACCTCGACCGACCCGATCGCGGACGCGGCGACGATCGCGCCGTTCTGCGCGCCCTTCTCGCGCAGGATGCGCGTCAGCGCGCGCGTGTCGATGTCCGCGATGCCCACGATGCCGTGCCGCGCGAGCCAGGCGCCCAGGTCGCCTTCGCTGCGCCAGTTCGACGCGAGCGCGGGCAGGTCGCGCACGACGAGCCCCGCCGCGAAAGTCCGCCGCGCCTCGTCGTCCTCGCGCGTCACGCCGACGTTACCGATGTGCGGGTGGGTGAAGGTGATCACCTGGCCCGCGTACGAAGGATCGGTCAGGATCTCCTGGTAGCCGGACATCGACGTGTTGAACACGACCTCGCCCGATGCCTGCCCGACCGCGCCGATCGAGCGGCCGTGGAAGAGCGTGCCGTCGGCGAGCGCGAGGATCGCCGGGGTGCGCGGAGGAAAGAGCGCGGAGTCGGTCATGGCGGGCGGGCCCGGCGTCGATCCGGAGGCCGGACGTGCGAAGCGGGAGCCGCCCGCATCGTCCGGGACGCTCCCGCCAAGGCCCTGAATTCTACCGGAAAACAGTCCTCCCGGGCAACCGCGGCGGCGGCGGTCCGGCGCCCGGACGCCCGGTCAGGCGAGGCCCAGCACGTCGCGCATGTCGAAGAGACCGGCGCGGCGCTCGCGTCGGGCGGCGGCGGCGAAGCGTGCCGCGCGCAGTGCGCCGTCGGCGAACATCTGGCGCGAGGTCGCGCGGTGCGCGAGTTCGACCCGCTCGCCGGTCCCGGCGAACACGACGACGTGCTCGCCGACGACGTCGCCGCCGCGCAGCGTCGCGAAGCCGATGGTCCCCGGCTTGCGCTCGCCGGTCACGCCCTCGCGCGCGTAGACCCCCGCGCTCGCGAGGTCGATGCCCGCTCCCCGCGCCGCGGCCTCGCCCAGCATGAGCGCGGTGCCCGAGGGCGCATCGACCTTGTGGCGGTGGTGCATCTCGACCACCTCGATGTCGTAGGCACTGCCCAGCGCGCGCGCGGCGCGCGTGACGAGTTCCGCGAGCACGTTGACGCCGACGCTCATGTTCGCCGACAGGACGATCGGCACCGTGCGCGCGTGATCGGCGATCGCCGACTTGTGCGCGGCCGTGAGCCCGGTCGTGCCGGCGACGAGCGCGACACCGGCGCGCGCGCAGGCCGCCGCGTGGGCGAGCGTGCCTTCCGGCCGGGTGAAATCGATCAGCACGTCCGCGCCCGCGAGCGCCGCATCCACCTCGCTCGTCACGGCCACGCCGGAGGACCTGCCGAGCGCTGCACCGGCGTCGCGGCCGACCGTGGCGGCCCCGGCGACATCGAGCGCCGAGGCGAGCGCGAGGTCGTCGGCCTCCAGCACGCGCGCGACGAGCGCCTGGCCCATGCGCCCCCCCGTGCCCGCGATGGCGATGCGGATGCGGGCGGTCATGCGCGACGCGTCACTGCTGGACCTTCTTCAGCCACTCGAAGAACCAGTTGAAGATGCCCGGGTCGTCGGCGGCCGGGATGTGGCCGAGCGTGCGCTCGGCCGCGGCCTTGTTGAGGTCGGCGACCGACTTCGGCATCTCGTCGCCCTCCCAGCGCGCGAGCCTGTCGTCGACGAAGTAGACGGTGAACTGGCGGTGCTCGACGACCTTGCCGTTGCGCGAGAACTCGTAGACGTAGTCCCAGCGGTTGTCGCGGAACGCGCTCTGCACGAGCGGCGTGCCGAGCGCCACGCGCACCTGCTGGCGCGTCTGGCCCTGCTTCAGCCGGTCGACCATGTCCTGCGTGACGTAGTTGCCCTGGTTGATGTCCATCTTGTACACGCCGAACGACTGGATCGCCGGCAGGTACGTTTCCATCGTCTGGCAACCCGCGAGCGCGAGCGTCGCCGCAGCGCAGGCGAGGAATCGGCGGAGGATCGTCACGTCGGGGTCGATGGGCGCGGCGCGCGGGACTCGTTATTATAGCCGGGCCACCCGGTTTCCCCGGGACCGGGAGCCCCGCCGATGAACCAGCCCCACGATCTGCGCAGCGCCGGCCTCAAGGCGACCTTGCCGCGGCTCAAGATCATCAACGTCTTCGAGCAGTCGCGCGTGCGCCATCTCACCGCCGAGGACGTCTACAAGCAGCTCCTGACCGACGGCCTCGACGTCGGCCTCGCGACCGTCTACCGCGTGCTCACCCAGTTCGAGCAGGCCGGCCTCCTGGTGCGCCACCACTTCGAATCCGGCAAGGCGGTGTTCGAACTGAACGAGGGGAAGCACCACGACCACCTCGTGTGCATGCAGTGCGGCCGTGTCGAGGAGTTCTACGACGCCGACATCGAGAAGCGGCAGGCGAAGATCGCGCGCGACCGCGGCTTCGAGATCACCGAGCACGCGCTCTACCTGTACGCCGACTGCACCAAGGCGCGCTGTCCGCACCGCAAGGCCTGAACCCGCCGCGCCTATTCGTCCTGCGGCGGAGGAGCCTCGTGCGGCACGCCCTCGCGGCGGCTGAAGTCCCGCGGACGGAATCCGAGGAGCGCCAGGGCGGCGAAGTACGCCAGGGCGCCCGCCGCGACGATCAGCGCTAGGCGGACGACGCGCATGGCGAGCGTCGCCTCGAGCCAGGCCGATGCCGGGCCGACGGTGGCGGAGAGCACGGCCGCGAGCACGCCGCCCGCGACGACGATCCTGGCGACGAACATCGGCCAGCCCGGCCCGGGCACGTAGCGGCGCCGGCGGCGCAGGAGCACGAAGAGGACCGTCGCGTTGAACAGCGCGCCGATGCTCGTCGCGAGCGTGAGGCCCGCGTGGCCGAGCGGGGTCCGCATCAGGAAGAGCGCCAGCGTGGCCATCACGACGACCGTGATCACCGCGATCCGCGCGGGCGTCTTCAAGTCCTGCCGCGCGTAGAACCCCGGCGCCAGGATCTTGACCGACACGATGCCGACGAGCCCGACGCTGTAGCCGATGAGCGCGGTGCGCGTCGCGAGCGCGTCGGACGCCGCGAAGTGGCCGTACTGGTAGAGCGTCGCGACGAGCGGCAGCGCGAGCAGCCACAGCGCGATCGCGGCCGGCACCGAGAGCAGGAGCACGAGCCTCAGGCCCCAGTCGAGCAGCGACGAGTAGCGTGCCTCGTCGCCTTCGCCGCCGTGGCGCGCGAGCGTCGGCAAGAGCACGGTGCCGACCGCCACGCCGAGGAGCGCGCTCGGGAACTCCATCAGGCGGTCGGCGTAGCTGATCCACGCGATGCGGCCGTCGCCGAGCGAGGCGGCGAGCTGGGTGTTGACGAGGATCGACACCTGGGCCGCCGACACGCCGACGATCGCCGGCGCCATGTTGCGCAGCACCCGGCGCACCCCCTCGTGGCGCCAGTCGACGCGCGGGCGCGGCAGCATGCCGATGCGCACGAGCGGGACCACCTGCAGCGCGAGTTGCGCGATGCCCCCGGCGAACACGCCCCAGGCGAGCGCGAGCACCGGCGGGTCGACGTGCGGCGCGACGAAGAGCGCCGCCGCGATCATCGACAGGTTGAGCAACACCGGCGTGAACGCCGGGATCGCGAAACGCCGGTAGACGTTCAGCACGCCGCCGGCGAGCGAGGTGAGCGAGACGAACAGCACGTACGGGAACACGATGCGGATCAGGTCCGCGGTCAGCGTGGCCTTCGCCGGATCGCGCGCGAAGGCCCCGGCCAGCAGATAGACGAGCCAGGGCGCGGCGAGCACGCCCGCCACCGTGACGGCGAGGAGCACGAGCGCGAGCAGCGTCGCGACGCGCGAGGCGAGGTCGCGCGTCTCGCCGTCCCCCCGGGTGCGGCGGTACTCGGCGAGGATCGGGACGAACGCCTGCGAGAACGCGCCCTCGGCGAACAGCCGCCGCAAGAGGTTCGGCAGCCGGAACGCGGCCTCGAACGCGTCCATCGCCGGGCCCGCGCCGAACACGGCCGCCTTGACGCTCTCGCGCACGAGCCCGGTCACCCGGGAGGCGAGCGTCATGCCGGAGACGGTGAAGACGGCGCGAAGGAGGTTCATCGGGACATGGCCGGCATTCCGGGCGGCGGCGGGCGCAGTGTACCGACGGGTCGTCGCCGAAGATGCGCCCGGGCGCGGCCGCCGGCCGGCGCACCCGCCGCCGACCTTGCCGGGACCGGCAAAATGCGATAATATTTCAAGTCTTTGCCTTGCGGTCCCCCGCGAGGCCCAGCCCACGGGAAACGACAGTCATGGCCAACACGGCGCAAGCCCGCAAGCGCGCCCGGCAGGCGGAAGCGACGCGCAAGCGCAACGCGAGCCTCAAGTCCGAGCTCCGCACCGCGGTCAAGAAGGTGAAGAAGGCGATCTCCTCCGGCGACAAGGCGGCGGCGGCGAAGACGCTGCAGGCTTCGCAGGCGACGATCGACCGCATCTCCGACAAGAAGGTGGTGCACAAGAACCTCGCCTCGCGCACCAAGTCGCGCCTCGCCCAGGCCATCAAGGCGATGGCCTGACGTCGGCGGGGAGGACGGTGCCGTGAACCGAGAGCGCCCGCGTGGCGCTCTCGTCGTTTCGGAGCGCCTGCCGCGCAGGGTCCCGTGGGCACGCCCGGCCGGCGGACGGTCCGGACGGACGCGCGGCATGACCGTTGCTACGATGCGCGCATCCTCCACGCCAGGGGCAGGATCGCGCCGGTGACCGCCGAACGCCAGCTGCCCGGGGCCTCGCCCCGGGACGACGCCATCGCCGCCGTCTGGGAGTCGCATTTCCGCGAACCGGCGGCGTCGGTCGCGCGCGCCCGCGCGAAGCTCGACGATCCCGCGACCGGGGAACTCGCCCGCGCGTGGTCCGAACTCACGATCGGCTGGCACCAGCTCTACTTCACCGCCGACCCGGGCGCCGCGGGCGAGACGCTCCCGCTCGCGCGCGAGCGCTTCGCGCGGCTCTCCGAGCGCCGCGGCGAACTCCTCGCGCGCATCGGCCTCGCGCGGCTCGACCTCGTGCGCCAGCAGCCGGCCGCCGCCCGCGCCGGGCTCCTCGAGTACTACGACGAGGCGATGGCCACGCTCTCGCCGCAGGACCGCTTCTGGGCGATCAACGCGCTCGCCGCCACCTACTACTACGAGGACCGGATCGACGAGACGATCCGACACATGCACCACGCGCTGGAGACGCTGCGCACGATCGACGTCTCGCCGCACCTGCCGACCGCGATGTCGAACCTCGCGGCGACGCTCGTCACGGTCGGCGACTACGCGCCGGCGCGTGAACTCGCGCAGGACGCGCTCGGCATGCTCCCGCGCTACGACAATCCGCAGTTGTGGCTCTTCGTGCGCTCGAACCTCGCGGAGGCGCAACTGGGCACCGGCGACCACGCCGGCGCGCTCGCGACCATCGACGCGATGCTGGACGGTCCCGACGGCGTGCCGCGCAGCGCCGCGCAGGCGCACTACCTCGCGGTGTCGACCGAGGTCCTCGCGATGCACGGGCGGCTCGCCGACGCGGAGCGCTGCCTGCGCGAGGCGGAAGCGATCTACGCCAACTACCCCGGCGGGCACAACGAGGTCCACGCGCGCTGGTCCGCGGCCGCGCTCGCCGACGCGCGCGACGACACCGAAGCCGCCATCGAAGCGCTCGACCGCGCGATCGAGGCCGCGGAGCGCGTCCACCACGTGCCGACGTTGTGCAAGGCGCGTGCCGCCGCGGCGAAGCGCTGCGCGGGGCTCGGCCGCTTCGAGCAGGCGTACCGGCACCAGCAGCGGCTGAACGACGTGACCGCGGAGCGGCTCACGAGCCGCGCGAGCGCCAAGTACTACCTGCTGCGGGCCGAGCACGAACTGCGGCACGCGCGCGAGGAGCGCGACCGCGCCGAGCGCGAGCGCCAGGAGAGCCTCGCGATGAACCGCCAGCTCGAGCGCCTCAACCGGGAGCTCGAACGCAAGGTGCGCGAGGTCGAGGAACTTCAGGCCCGGCTCGCGGCCGAGGCGGTGCACGATCCGCTGACCCAGCTCTTCAACCGGCGCTACCTCGACTCGGTCGTGCCCGCGCTCCTGTCGGGCGCGAACCGCCGCAACGCCCCGCTCGCGCTCGCGCTCCTCGACCTCGACTTCTTCAAGGGCGTGAACGACCGGCACGGCCACCTCGCGGGCGACCGCGTGCTGATGCAGATCGGCCGCGTCCTCGCGACGTCGCTTCGCCCGGCGGACGTGCTGTGCCGCTACGGCGGCGAGGAATTCTGCGTCGTGCTGCCCGACACCGACGCGAGCGGCGCGCGCACCGCCCTCGCCACGCTCGCCTCGCGCCTGCGCGAACTCGTCGTGCCCTGGGGCGGCGAGTCGATCTCCGGCTTCACGTTCTCCGCCGGCATCGCGGTCGCGCCGGACGACGGCGCGACGCAGGCCGAACTCATGTCCGCGGCCGACCGCGCGCTCTACCACGCGAAGGCGCAGGGCCGCGAGCGCGTCGTACTCGCGGGAACGCCCGACGATCGTCCCGACGGCGAAGGCTGATCCCGGATCCGCCGCGCCGGTTCAGCCCGGCGCTCCGTCCTCGCGCGCTCGCCAGTAGAGCGGCGCGTACTTGAACGACCACGGGACCACGCTCAATGCGAAGAGCACCGCGGCGATCGCGAGCGCGACGCCGCCGGGGAGGAACTCCGACGCGATGCGCGCGACCGTCGCGACCTGGAGCAGCAGGAAGAGCGCCCAGGTCGTGCCGTCCGCCACGAGCGGCCGGCCGGTGTGGCCGCAGCTCACCCGCGTCACCATCGCGAGCACGAGCGACGACGCGAACCCCATCGTCAGCGCATGCATCGGCGCGAATCCCAGGCTCGCGCCGCCCGCGAGCACCATGATCGCCGCGACCGTGTACAGCGCGAACCCGATGCCGTACCAGACGAAGCCCAGGTGCAGCATCGCGAGCAGGCGGTTCGAGAGGCTCCGCGCGATGCCCCAGCGAGCGGTCACGCCGAAGAGCAGCACGGCGGCCGGCAGGTCGACGACGAGCGTCCATGCTCCGAGGCCCAGCGCCTCGATGACGCCGTGCGCGGCCGGCGCCGCCGCCATCGCGGCGAGCAGCCACCACGGACGAAACGCCGTGACGAACGGAACGACGTTCGCGGTGAAGAACGGAATCATCCGGTGGCAGACGACGACGAACACCGGCAGCAGGAAGAACCACAGTCCGGCGAGTTTCACGAACGCGTGCGCCGCGGCGCCGGCGAGCGCGAACGACGCGACGCCCGCAATCCCCGCCGCGAACGCGACGGCGATGAGCCGGGTATGCACCTTGTCGGGAACGATGCTCCGGCGGATCAGGCGGACGAACTGCGCGAGCAGCGCCGCCCACGCGAGCGCGTAGACGCCCGCGGCGATCTGCGTCGCGATCGGCGGCAGCGCCTGCAGCGGCACGATCGCGATCGAGGCCAGCGCCGCGGCGATGCCCGCCGGTCGCCAGGCGCCGGGCGGCGGCGGCCCGATGCCGAGCCAGCGCGGTCCGGCGGTGAACAGGAAGCCGAACATGAAGAGCGGCGCGAAGCCGAACAGCATCACGAACGCATGCAACGCGGTCGGCGAGACCGACACCGGCGGCGCGGGCCATCCGGTGCGTGCGACGAGCGTCCAGGTCCACCACAGCGCGTCGACGGCGAGCGCGGTCACCCCGGAGAGGAAGAAGAACCGGTGCGGAACCGTGGCGAGAAGTTGGATCGGGCCCGGAGCGGATTCGGCGGTGGCGCGGGCGTCTTGCATCGTGCGTCTCATGGACCCGGCTACGGTAGCACGGGAGCCGGGCGGCGCACGCCGGTGAGCAGGTACTCGACCAGGTCGCGGACCGGACGGATCTCCTTCCCGAACGGCAGCGCGCCCGCGCCGCGAAAGAAGAGTCCGCGCGCGAGATCGCCCTTGAGCGCGGAGGCGAGCTGCGTGTCGATGCAGAACTGGCCGATCTTCGCGATGCCGTCGCGCAGACCGCACTGGATCAGGCAGTCGAACTTGAGCGTGCAGCGCGGCTTCCTGCGCGCGGCCTCGGTCAGTTTCGGCAGCATCGCGAGGTAGCGCTCGAGCCAGGGCGTGCGCACCGCGCGCGCCGGGAGTCCGGCGACGCTCACGAACTCGACGATGTCCGAGGGACCCGCGTCGGCGAGCACGCGCTTGAACGCCGGCGCT
The DNA here is from genome assembly GCA_015075645.1 of Burkholderiales bacterium. Lineage (NCBI taxonomy): Bacteria > Pseudomonadati > Pseudomonadota > Betaproteobacteria > Burkholderiales > Burkholderiales bacterium. The sequence continues at coordinate 324,391 of JABTUF010000001.1, forward strand.
GCGTCGCCTTCCTCGGTCACCGCGAACGCCGTGCCGACCTGGACGGCGGACGCGCCCAAGCCGATCAGTTCGCGCACGCGCTCGTGGCTGTTGATGCCGCCCGCGGGGACGAGCGGGATCGCGCGTTCGCCGATGCCTTCCGCGCGGAAGAACGCGAGCACCTCGGGCAGCACGCGCTCGAACTCGTAGCGCGGGTCGCCGAGGTCCTCGATCCTCGCCGCGCCGAGGTGCCCGCCCGCATGGCGCGGATGCTCGATCACGATCGCGTCGGGCAACCGCCCCTTGCGCATCCACTTGCGCACGACGAGCGCGACGCCGCGCGCGTCGGAGAGGATCGGGACGAGCGCGACACCGGGCCAGTCCGCGGCGAGTTCCGGCAGGTCGAGCGGCAGGCCGGCGCCGACGACGATCGCGTCGGCGCCGCTCTCGCAGGCGCGGCGCACGTAGGCCGGATACTCGGACACCGCGCGCATGACGTTCACGGCGATCGAGCCGCGTCCCTGCGCGATCGCCTTCGCGTTGCGGATCTCGCGATCGAGCGCCTCGAGGTTCGCGCGGTCGACGATGTCCTTCGCCGCGTTGCGGCTTGCCGCCATCAGGTCGTCGTGGTGGCGCCGCAGGTCGACCGAGGCGATGGTGCCGGTCGCGCCGAGCGATGCGACGGCGCCGGCGAGCCGGTGCGCGGAGACGCCGACGCCCATGCCGCCCTGCACGACCGGCAGCAGCAGACGGCCCTTCAGCACCCACGGCGGAAGGTCGGTCGGAAACGTCGCCGTTGCGGCCGTGGCGGTCACGCCGCAAGGCTACCGGCGGTCCCCGAAGGCGGCGTTGATCCGGGTCAAGCCGCCATTTCGCACGTGCTAGCATTCCCTTTTCGGCCGAAGTCGCTCGTCCCCGGGGCGGCGCGCCGCGGTCCGCACGATGCCCCCGGTCCCGACCCGACATTTCCTGCAGTTCTCCGATTTCTCGGCCGCGGAGCTCGCGCACCTGTTCGCGCGCACGCGCTGGATCAAGGACCGGTTCAAACGCTACGAGCTCTATCAGCCGCTTCGCGACCGCACGCTGGCGATGGTGTTCGAGAAGGCGAGCACGCGCACGCGCGTGTCGTTCGAGGCCGGCATGAACCAACTGGGCGGCATCGCGATCAACCTGAACCGCCACGACACCCAGCTCTCGCGCGGCGAGCCGATCGAGGACGTCGCACGCGTGATCAGCCGCATGGTCGACGTCGTGATGATCCGCACCTTCGGGCAGGACATCATCGAGCGCTTCGCCGCGCACTCGCGCGTGCCGGTCATCAACGGGCTCACCAACGAGCACCACCCCTGCCAGATCCTGGCGGACGTGTACACGTTCATCGAGCACCGCGGCGACCTCCGCGGGCGCACGGTCGCGTGGATCGGCGACGCGAACAACATGCTGACGAGCTGGCTGCAGGCCGCCGCCGCGCTCGACTTCCGCGTGCACGTGAGCTCGCCGGTCGGCTACGAAGTGAAGCGCTCCGAGCTGCCGGCGCCGATCGCCGAGCGCTGCGAGTCGTTCGCCGATCCGCGCGACGCGTGCCGCGGCGCGGACCTCGTCACCACCGACGTGTGGACGAGCATGGGCTTCGAAGCCGAGAACGACGCGCGCCGCCGCGCCTTCGCCGACTGGCAGGTCGACGCCGGCATGATGCGCGCGGCGAAGCCCGACGCGCTGTTCATGCACTGCCTGCCCGCGCACCGCGGCGAGGAAGTCGCCGCCGAGGTGATCGACGGTCCGCAGAGCGTCGTGTGGGACGAGGCGGAGAACCGCCTGCACGCGCAGAAGGCGCTGCTCGAGTACCTCGTCTGCGGACGCGTCGAATGAATGATCGTGCCCGGCGATTGCGCCGCCCGGGCGGGCGCACCGCCGGGCCCCTGGTCGGCACCGGCCGGAACGGTCGGCGCAGAGTCCGGCCGGGGGCGTAGAATGCCTGCCCGGCCTCGGACCGCCACACGAGCCCGCCTCCGCCACGGAGCCCGACCGTCGTGCTCGCCCTGTTCATCGTGACGCGCAACGAAGGTGAACTGCTCCGGTTGAACCTCGACCATCATCTGCGAAGCGGCTTCGACCACGTCCTGATCGCCGACAACGAGAGTACCGACGGCACTCGGGACGTCATCGCATCGTTCGGGAGCGCGGTGACCTCGATGACCGTGGTCCGGCCCAATGACCGATACGAGGCGCTGGGCCTGCTCGCGCGGCGGATCGAGTCCAGGCTTGCACACGACTCGTGGATCGCCTTCTCCGATACCGACGAATTCTGGTGGGCGCCGAAACCGTCGCTGCGAGCGCTGCTCGACCGCGTGTCGCCCGAGATCGCGCTCGTCAATTCGCCGGCGAAACACTACGTCCCGACGGAAATCGACGCGGCCACCGGTCCCGTGTACACGAGGATGCGCCACCGCGCCACCGAACCGGACGCGCCGCCGTACGCGGGCTACACGAACGGGAAGTCGCTGTATCGGGCCGCCTGGGTACTCGAGCATCGAGTGACGGACGCCCATTGGTGTCCGGAGGTTCCGCATCCGCGTCGGCGGCAGACGAGCGCGCCGATCGTGCATCATTACCCGATCGACGGCGCGGAAGACTTCGTGAAGACGGTCACGTCGCTGGATCGCTGGGGCATGGTGCTCGAGCCGACGGCGTCCGGCCAGCCGCAGGCCGCGAACGACCGACTGGGCGAAACCAAGAAGCTCTGGTGGCGGATCTACCGGGAAGGCGGCGAGGCGGCGCTTCGAGAGTACTATCGCTCGACCTACGTCGTGCCGTCGTCCGGGCTTCCGGCCCGGATCGATGCCGGCAGGATCGTGCGCGACGACGCGTTCGCCGATTGGTGTGCGCTGCGATCGGCGCGCGCGCCGATCGCGCTCCACGGCACATGACCTCGACCTCGATGAACAGGACCCCCCGGCCATGATCGGATCGATATCCCTCCGCAGCGTCCTCGTCGCGCTCGCCCTGTGCGCAGGCATGGCGCAGGCCCAATCCTGGCCCGACAAGCCGGTCCACATCCTCGTGCCGGCCCCGGCGGGCAGTTCGCTCGACGTGCTCGCGCGCGCGATCGGCGAGAAGCTGACCGCCAGGTTCGGCCAGCCGGTCGTCGTCGAGAACAAGCCCGGCGCCGGCGGCGCGGTGGCGACCGGGGAGGTCGTGCGCGCCCCGGCGGACGGCAGCGTGATGCTGCTCGGGTTCAACGGCCCGCTCGCGACCGGCCCGCTGATCGCCAAGGTGCCCTACGACGTCCGGAAGGACCTCGCGCCGGTCATCATCACGTCGAGCCAGCCGAACGTGCTCGCGGTCAACGCGAGCCTGCCGGTGACGACGGTGCCCGAACTGGCCGCGTGGGCGAAGGCGAATCCCGGCAAGCTCAACTTCGCGTCGGTCGGCAACGGCAGCTCGTCGCACCTGAACGCGGAGCTCCTGAAGTCGATGGGCGGCTTCGAGGCCGTGCACATCCCGTTCAACGGGTCGCCGCCCGCCGTGCTCGCGACCGTGCAGGGCGAGACGCAGATGATCTTCGCGGTGATGCAGCCGCTGCAGGCGCAGGTCAAGGCGGGCAAGCTCCGCGCGATCGCGGTGACGACGCCCAAGCGCTTCCCGCTGCTGCCCGACCTGCCCGCGATCGCGGAGACCTATCCCGGATTCGAGGCGCTCGCGTGGAACGGGTTGGTCGTGCCCGCCGCGACCCCGCCCGCCGTGGTCCAGAAGATCAACGCGGAAGTCGGCGCGATCCTCAAGGATCCGGAGATCGTGAAGAAGATGAACGCGTTCGGCTTCGACCTCGTCGGCGGCACGCCCGCCGATTTCGCCGCGCTCATCGAGGGCGAGGCCGCGCGCTGGACGCCGGTCGTGAAGAAGCTCGGCATCAAGGTCGACTGATCATCCCTGGCTCCGGAAGCGTGTCCGGCGGCAGGGTCGGCGGCTACTTCGGCTTGCCGCCGTCGGACAGGCGCGGCAGCGGCGACGAGCCGGTCGGCGCGATGAGGCCGGTCTTGGCGTAGGTGATGAGCTTCTCGCGCGTGTCGGCGATGTCGAGATTGCGCATCGTGAGCTGCCCGATGCGGTCGGCCGGCGTGAAGAACACCTCTTCGCCCTTCTCCATCGTGAGCCGCTCGGGCTTGTAGGTGAGGTTGGGGCTCTCGGTGTTCAGGATCGAGTAATCGTTGCCGCGGCGCAGTTCCAGCGTCACCTCGCCCGTCACCGCGCGCGCGATCCAGCGCTGCGCGGTCTCGCGCAGCATCATCGCCTGCGGGTCGAACCAGCGGCCCTGGTAGAGCAGCCGGCCGAGCCGGCGCCCGTGGTCGCGGTACTGCTCGATCGTGTCCTCGTTGTGGATGCCGGTGACGAGCCGCTCGTAGGCGATGTGCAGCAGCGCCATTCCGGGCGCCTCGTAGACGCCGCGGCTCTTCGCCTCGATGATGCGGTTCTCGATCTGGTCGCTCATGCCGAGCCCGTGCCGGCCGCCGATCGCGTTGGCCTCGAGCAGGAGCGCGACCTCGTCGGCGAACGTCTGGCCGTTCAGCGCGACCGGCCGGCCCTCGTCGAAGCGCACGCTGACGGTCTCCGCCTTCACCGCGACCTCGTCGCGCCAGAACGCGACGCCCATGATCGGCTGCACGATGCGGATGCCGCGGTCGAGGAACTCGAGGTCCTTCGCCTCGTGGGTCGCGCCGAGCAGGTTCGAGTCGGTCGAGTACGCCTTCTCCACGCTCATCTTGTAGGCGAAGCCCGCGCGGGTGAGGTACTCGGACATCTCCTTGCGGCCGCCCAGTTCGTCGATGAACCGCGCGTCGAGCCAGGGCTTGTAGATGCGCAGGCCCGGATTCGCGAGGAGTCCGTAGCGGTAGAAGCGCTCGATGTCGTTGCCCTTGTACGTGCTGCCGTCGCCCCAGATGTGCACGTCGTCCTCGCGCATCGCGACGACGAGCATCGTGCCGGTGACCGCGCGACCGAGCGGCGTCGTGTTGAAGTACGTCGCGCCGGCGGTCGAGATGTGGAACGCGCCCGCCTGGATCGCGGCGATGCCCTCGGCGACGAGCGCCGCGCGGCAGTCGACGAGGCGCGCGACCTCCGCGCCGTATTGCAACGCGCGGCGGGGAATGTCATCGTAGTCGGGCTCGTCCGGCTGTCCCAGGTTCGCGGTGTAGGCGTAGGGGATCGCACCGCGCGCGCGCATCCAGTGCAGCGCCGCGCTCGTGTCGAGCCCGCCCGAGAAGGCGATGCCCACTTTCTGGCCGACGGGGAGCGAGGGAAGGATGCGCGACATGGCAGCGTGCGGGGACGAAGCGGAAGGGTCGCATTCTAGCCGATGCGCTCCCCGCCCCTCGCGGAGCGGGACCGCGTGACGCGACCCTCGCCCGATGCGGCATTGTGGCGGGACGTCGCTTCGGTGCTCGCGCGTCAGCCCGTCTCGGGCCGCGCCGCCGGCGCGGCACCGCAGCTCGCCGACGCGCTCGCGCGCGGCCTCGAGCCCGCGTTGCCCGCCGTGGAGGAAGCCGACGCGCTGCTCGCGATCGGCAACGCGATGCGCTCCGCGCGACGCGCGGACCTCGCCGACGGCGTGTTCGCCTGCGCCGTGCGCCGTGCGCCGCACGACCCGCGGCTCCACAACGGATGGGGCGTCGTGTGCGCGACGACGCTGCGCCACCCGCAGGCCGCCGGGGCGTTCGCGCGGGCGCGCGAACTCGCGCCGAACTGGCTGGTGCCGCTCGTGAACGAGGCCGAGGAGCGCACGCTGCTCGACGAGGTCGACCGGTCCGAGGCGCTGTGGCGGGACGCCATGCGCCTCGCGCCGGACGATCCCAGGCCGATCGCCGGACTCGCGATGGCGATCGGGCAGCGCGGCGAACTCGATCCCGCGCTCGAACTCGCGCGCAGCGCCGCGGCGGCGGACCCCCGCAATCCTCGGGCTTGGCAGGTGCTGGGCCAGCTCTGCGAGTGGGCGTGGCGCCACGACGAGGCGCTCGACGCGTTCCGCCGGATGCAGGCGCTGGTTCCCGACAGCGCGCGCGCCTGGGCAGGCATCGGCGCGGCGCTCCTCGCGACCGGCCGCTGGGAAGAAGGCTTCGCGGCGTTGGAGCATCGCCGGCACGGCTGCCACGCCCCGGCGACGCGACTGCCCGGCGTGGCGGTGTGGACCGGCGAGCCGCTCGCCGGGACGCTCGTGCTGCACGCCGATCAGGGATACGGCGACATGCTGATGCAGGCGCGCTTCATCGCGTCGATCCGCCCGCGTGTCGGCCGGGTCGTCGTGCTGCTCGAAGGCTACGGGGCGAGCCTCACGCGCACCTTCGAAGCCGTCGCCGGCGTCGACCGTGTCCTCGTCGAGGACCGCGCGCTCGTGGACGAAGCGCCGGCCGCGGTCGCATCGCTCACCTCGCTCGCGCATCACGCGCGCGCGACGCCGCCGTTCGACGCACACCGGATCCCGTACCTTCGGGCGAGCGAGGCGAGCCGCCGGGCGTTCGACACGCTCGAAGCGTCCGGGCCACGGCCGCGCGTCGGTGTCGCATGGTCGGTGGCCGCACGCGACGAGGTGCCGTTCGTTCCACGGCAAAAGTCGTTGCCGCCCTCGATCGTCGCGGGCTGGATCGCGGCAACGCCGCAGGTCGAGTGGCACTCGATCCAGCCGGGTGACGCGGGAGATCCGGCGCTGCATGGACTCGATCCGGGGCGGGTCGTGTCGCACGCGACCGAATTGCGCGACTTCGACGCGACCGCGGCGCTCGTCGAACGCCTGGACCTCGTGGTGAGCGCGGACACGGCGGTCGCGCACCTCGCCGGCGCGCTGGGGAAGCCGGTGTGGCTCGTCGATCGGGCCAACGCGGACTGGCGCTTCCGTCCGTCGGCGGAGTCGACGCCGTGGTACCCGACGATGCGCATCTTCCGCCAGCAGAAGATGCGCGACTGGAGCCACCCCGCGCTCGCCGTCGAGCGCGCGCTCGTCGAGCGCTACGCTCGCGCCTGAAGAATCCCCGGACCGGCAGCGCCCTCCGGTGCGCGTGAACCCGACGATCAGAAGCCGACGCGCGCCCGCCGTCCGCAGAGCTTCTTCGCGTCGATGTCCTCGGGAACCAGGTGGTCGCGGCCGGCGAGCTGCGCGGTGCCGAACGCGTCGAGCAGCAGCTTCTTCATGTCGCGCGGCGGAATCGCCGCCAGGCGCTCCACCACGCCTTCCGACGGCTCGGGCGGAAACGACCAGTGATGCGCGTCCAGGATCTCGCGGTAGACCGAGAGCGCGATGCGCCGTGATCCGGCGGCGTCCGGCCGTTCGATCGCGTAGACGTTCATCCGGTTGAGGATCGGCTCCGGGATCGCGCTCTCGTCGTTCGCCGTCGCGACCCACAGGATGTGCGAGGCGTCCATGTCGACGTCGACGAACTCGTCCTTGAAGTGCGCCGCGGTGTCGCGTTCGAGGAGCGCGTAGAGCGCGCCCATCGGGTCGTAGCGTTGGTCGCCGCCGGCCTTGTCGATCTCGTCCAGCACGATCACCGGGTTCGCGTACTCGCCTTCGACCAGCGTCTGTGCGACACGGCCGGGGCGCGCGTGGTTCCACTGCGACGAGGCGCCGGTGAGGACCCAGCCGGCGGTCAGCGAATTCATCGAGACGAATTCGTAGCCCGTCCCGAGCGCCTGCGCGAGGCGCTTCGCGAAATGGGTCTTGCCGAGTCCCGGCTCTCCGAGGAGCAGCAGCGGCAGGAACTGCACCGCCTCGTGCCCGGCGATCGCGAGCGCGAGCGACTTGCGGAGGTCGTCGATCACCCCGGTGAAGTTGGGCGACCCCTCCGCCAGGTCGTCGACCGCCGCGGTCGTGGACGGCTTGATGATGTAGCGCGAGCCGCCGAGTTCGCGCATGCGCTCGTACCAGCTCTTCAGTCCCTCGTTGCGCTTCGCCGCGCCGTCCTCGGACGCGCGCTCGACCTCCGCGACCGAATAGATGGGCTGCAGGTCGGCGATCGGGATCACGGTGTCCATCCGTCGGACCTCCTGGAGAGCGCGATGCATACAGCGTGCCAAACGGCGGCGTCGCCGCGCAAGCGCGACCGCCCTTCCGCTGCCCTGCCCCGGCCCGGGCGTGGCAGGCGCGACACACCCGGGACCCGGAAGCGCGCCCGGCACCGCTGTTCCCGTGACGCTGCAAGGCGGTTTGCGCCCGTCATCGCCCGCGTGCTAACTTTTCGTTCGTCCAGGAGAACCGCGCCATGCCCAGTTTCGACATCGTCTCGGAAGTCAACACGGTCGAGGTCCGCAACGCGATGGACCAGGCCAACAAGGAGATCACCAACCGCTTCGACTTCAAGGGCTCCGACGCCCGGGTCGAACTCGCCGACAAGGTGCTGACGCTCTTCGCCGACGACGAGTTCAAGCTGAAGCAGGTCACCGACATCCTGGTCGGGAAGCTCGCGAAGCGCGGCGTCGACACGCGCGCGCTCGAATCGAAGGATGCGGAGAAGATCTCGGGCAACAAGGTCAAGCAGGTGGTCACCGTGCGCACCGGCATCGAGCAGGAGCTCGCGAAGAAGATCCAGCGCACGATCAAGGACAGCAAGCTCAAGGTCCAGGCGTCGATCCAGGGCGACGCGGTGCGCGTCGCGGGCGCCAAGCGCGACGACCTGCAGGCGGCGATCGCGCTGGTGCGCAAGTCCGTCACCGACTTCCCGCTCCAGTACCAGAATTTCCGCGATTGACCGGCCGGGAGCGCGCGCGCGACGATGCACTGGCTCCTCGTCGTCCTGACCGCCCTGTCGTTGTGGGGCGGCTGGAACTGGTTCTGGCACGAGCGGCGGGTGACGCACCCGCCCGGCGTCGCCGTCGAGGCCGGTCCCACGATCACGCCCGGCGAGACGCGCGCGCCGTGGTCGGACGACCAGGGCTTCCGCTACGTGTCGCTCGGGCGCTTCGACGGCCGCGCGATGGTGCTCGCGCGCCGCAACTACGACGTCGGCGAGTTCGCCGCGCTCGCGCCCACCGACCTCGCGCTCGGCTGGAAGGCGCTCTCCGACCCGCGCGTGATCGACCAGTTGAAGTTCCCGCAGTACAAGTCGTTCTCGTCCCGGTTCGTCGTGCCCGAACTCCGCTCGGGCAGCGAGCTCTCGAAGCGCGGCTGGCGCGAACTCGATGCGCTGTTCGTCGACTTCACCCACGTGCACACGATTCCCGGCGACCCGGCGATCCGCAGCACGCTCTCCGGCATCCGGCCCGGTCAGGTCATCCGGTTCAAGGCGACGCTGGTGCGGGCGGTCGCGCCGTCGGGAGGCGTCTACGCGAGTTCGCTCGCATTGGGCGACCACGACTGCGAGATCGCGTGGGTCGACGACCTCGAACTGGAGTGACCGGCGGGCCTGCGGACTTCGTCCCGGGGTCTGCGCGGCGTGCACCCGCGGGTGCACGCGGCCCGCGTCAGGCGAAATCGCGCACGAGCGATTCGCGCGTCGCGCTTCCGACCGCAGCGATCGACGCGGACATCGCCGGATGGTCGACGCCCATCGCGAGCGCCGCCCCGTGCTTGACGGCCGCGACCATCGCGGGCGTGAACTCGAAGCGCAGGAAATGCACCGACGAGGTCTTCTCGTCGGTCTCGCGGTCGAGGTCCTCGTCGGCGACGGCGAAGACGCGCTCGTGGCCGTCCACCGCGACCCACACGCGATCCTCGACGCCCTTCAGGCGGGCGAGCGCGCGCTTGCGCTCGTCGGCGTCCTCGTATTCGATCAGCATCGTCGCCTTGAGGTTCGACCCGTCGGGCACGAGCGGGTCGTAGACGTCGATCTCGCCGCGGATGCCCTCCTCCTCGAAGATCCGCTCGATGCGCAGCATCTCCTGGATCTGGTAGCGCATCGTGAGCTCGTCCTCGAACTGCAGCGTCAGGTGCTCCGCGAGGTGGACGGTGCGCGCCTTCTTGTGCGCGATCACCTTCGCGCGGAAGTCCTTGCGCGCCTTCGCGTAGGCCTCGAGCGTCAAGAGCGACGCGGGCGTGATGCGCGCGGGACGCGGACGCGCCGCGCCCGCCGGCTTCGGATGGATCGGCACGTTGCCGGGCATGTCAGTCGAGTCCGTAGGCGCGGCGGACGAGCGTGATCGGGTGTTCCTTGCGGCCCGCGCGCTCGCCCAGCGCGTCGATGCCCTGCTCGATGCGCCGGCCGGCGATCGGACAGTCGGAGGCGATGACGTCGGGCGCCGTCGACGCCATCTGCCGGAAGACGGGCTTGCCGATCTTCATCGACATCTCGAAGAACTCGCTCTTCACGCCCCAGGTGCCGTCGTGGCCGGCGCAGCGCTCGACCGTGTTCACCTCGGTGCCGGGCACCCATTCGAGGACCTCGCGCGTCTTCTGGCCGACGTTCTGGACGCGCGAGTGGCAGGGGATGTGGTAGCTCACCTTGCCGAGCGGCTGCTTGAAGTCCTTCCGCAAGAGCCCGTCGCGGTCGCGCAGCACGAGATACTCGAACGGGTCGAACATCGCGTTGGCCACGAGCGCCACGTCGGGTTCGTCGGGGAAGAGGAGCGGGAGTTCCTGCTTGAACATGAGCGTGCACGACGGGACGGCCGTCAGGATCGCGTAACCCTCGCGGGCGAGCTTCGCGAGCGGCGGGATGTTGACCTCCTTCAGCCGTTCGACCGTATCGAGGTCGCCCAGTTCGAGCTTGGGCATGCCGCAGCACGCCTCCTTCTCGACGATCCGGTACGGCACCTCGTTGTGCGCGAGCACCTTGCACAGGTCGCGGCCGATGCCCGGCTCGTTGTATTCGACGTAGCAGGTCGCGAACAGCGCGACCTTGCCCGGCGTGCGCTCGCCGTCGCGCACCGGCCAGGCGAGCGACGACTGCGCGGTGGCGCGGAAGCCATCGGCGTCGTAGGGCGGCAGCGCCGCGCCGGCCGCGACGCCGAGCGTGCGGTCCATCAGCGTGCGCATCGCGCCGTTGCCGTTCGCCCAGTTCACCGCCTTGACCACGATCGGAATGGTCGCGAGCCTGCCCAGCCGGTCGGTGCCGGAGAGGAGCCCGTCGCGGAACGACGCGCCGCGCTGGCGGAAGCGGATCGCCTTCCCGCGCAGCATCGTGTGCGGGAAGTCGACGTTCCACGGATGCGGCGGCACGTACGGGCACTTCGTCATGTAGCAGAGGTCGCACAGGTAGCACTGGTCGACCACCTTCGCGTAGTCGGCCTTCGCCACGCCGTCGACCTCGAGCGTCGTGCTCGCGTCGACCAGGTCGAAGAGCGTGGGGAAAGCGCCGCACAGGCTCACGCAGCGGCGGCAGCCGTGGCAGATGTCGAAGATCCGCTCCGCTTCCTTCAGGAACGCGGCTTCGTCGTAGAATTCCGGGTCGCGCCACGCGATCGCATGGCGTGTCGGGGCGGCGAGGTTGCCTTCCTGCTTGGGGGCGGCGGCAGTGGTCATCGGATCAGTAGGTGGCGGTCGATGTTCGACGAGGAGTGATCGGCGGACCGGGATGCCCCGCCCGCGGGCCAAGAGCGCGAGGAATGTTCGCGCACGACGCCCAGGCACATTGCGGCGACATCACGCGCGCCCCGCCGCCGTTCGACGAAGGGGCTTTCGCCGCGCTGAACGGCGCCGGCATCACCCCCACGCATCACCGAAGGGGCTCTCGCCGCGCTGAGCGGCGCCGGCATCCGCCGGCGTCCGCTCGAGCCAGGCGCAACTCAGTCAGCCAACGAGTCCAGGGCCTTCTGGAAGCGATTCGCGTGCGACCGCTCCGCCTTCGCCAACGTCTCGAACCAGTCGGCGATCTCGTCGAAGTGCTCGTCGCGCGCCGCCTTCGCCATGCCCGGGTACATGTCGGTGTACTCGTGCGTCTCGCCGGCGACCGCGGCCTTGAGGTTCTGACGCGAGTTGCCGATCGGCAGGTCGGTCGCCGGGTCGCCCACCTGGGCGAGGTAGTCGAGGTGACCGTGCGCATGGCCGGTCTCGCCTTCGGCGGTCGAGCGGAACAGCGCAGCGACGTCGTTCTGACCTTCGACGTCGGCCTTGTTCGCGAAATACAGGTAGCGGCGGTTCGCCTGCGATTCGCCCGCGAACGCGTCCTTCAGGTTCTGGTGCGTCTTGGTACCCTTCAGCGGCTTCATGGGACTCTCTCTCCTCGGGTCGGCGCCGGCGCATTCGCGTCCGGCGTCGCGTTGATCCACGTGGCAGCGAACCTCGCTCTTCGACGCTCGCTGCCGGCCTGCGATTCGATCGTACCCGCCCGGCAGCGAGGCGTCCAATTGACCGAATCAATCCGGACGATAATTCCGGTCTATCCGGCGCCGGGCGCCGCGGGAGAGGGAGCCTTGGTCCACGCCGTTAACACGCATTTCATTCCGCACATCGCCGGACGCGGCGTGACCTGACGAGCGCGATTTCCGGAGGCGAGGCCGGAAGGCTGGGGCGTCACGCGCAGACGCGGTAGGCGTGTGCGGGAACTCCGAGCAACGCGAGGATGCTCGCCGCACGTAGCGGCGCCGGCGCTGGCGGCAGGTCGGTGAGGTCGGCGTCAAAGGTCTCACCGGACGGACGGCCGTCGCGCAACAGGCGGTGGCGTTGGGCGAGGCTGAACAGGCGCAGCACCTGCTCGGTGGTAGGCCGCCGACATTGACGCTGCTCCGGATACAGCGGTAGCTCGGCGATCAATCCTGCGTGGCGCATCGCGCCGCGTAATTCGCACGCTCGATGAGCGCCTGCACGAGCAGGCCAGGAAGTACAGCGTGAACAGCGGCCTCGAAGCGTTCTCGGGGTTCTTGAGGAAGATCGGAGGGCGATCTGGACGGTCTTCACCTGCATCGAAACGCTCCGCGCGATGGTGGGCTGGCCCCTTGTGGGCCCTCGAGGATGGGCGGCGGCTTTCGTGGGTCCGGTCGTTGCTGAGCAACGGCGCTCGCGCCATCGCTCTTCTGGTCGTCTTACGGCCACGGCGGCGGCGTCGATCGACCATTCGATGTCGAAGCGCCGGGTGATCGTGATCTGCGGTACGCGGTGTCGGGGCCAGGACGACCACGGCGGACCTGTTGAAGTTGTGATGCTCGCGCGCACCACGCGTTTGACCTTGGCGTAGCGGGTGACGCCGGTACTGCTCGAGGATCTCGGCCACGCGCTGATCGATCTCGGCAGCACCGCGCAGCCGCGCGCGCGGGGTTGCGATCGTTCGGCGCCGGTGCAACTGTTCGGCGCGCCGCTGGCCGCGGCGAGCTGGCGGTCGCGTCGGGCGCGCTGGTGCAGCGTGAGCGGCGTGCTCCACACCCAGGTGATGGGCCAGACCTCCATCGAGGGCAGCGGCTGGCGATAGACGTACCAGCAGTCCGGTGGTCCGTCACGGTGCCGAAGTATTCGGCCGATCCCAGACTTGTTCCCAGGTCGGGTCGGGTCTGGATCCACTGGCGACGAGCGTGCATCCTCCTGGCGCTCTGCTGGCATCACGGTGACGAAACGCCCGATGCCGCGGCATCGATGAGTGACGCATGCAGCTCGGTGGAGCACAGCTGGAATCGGCGACATACGGGAAGTCGGCACGGCCGGCCAGCGCCCGCAGTGCCTCCGCGTCTGGACGTGGGTGACCGAGTCGCTGGCATTGCGTCGGCACAGACCGAACGACGCCGGAACACCCTCGGCGGTGATGGTGAGGATGAACAGCAACTGCCGCAAATCCGCGGCGGGCATCAACCGAAAAGCACGAAGGCGATCGCCTGCGTGCGGTGCGCCCGCGCAGCTCGCGGCCGGTCGCCGCCGGTACTGGCTGGCAGAAGGCGATCGAGGTCGCCGCGGATGCGCGCAGCCGCACCGAAGAGTCGCCTGCGCGTTGCCCCACCGCGACCACCACCGCGGTGAGCGCGGCGCCGCCGATCGGCATCGCAGAGACGATCGCGCGGACGCCGATCCGGTCGTCGGTCAGCCGGCGCCATCTGCGCCGCGTCGATGCCGAAGCATCAGCGCATCACGCCGTGAACGATCTCCTGCTGGCGATGCGACGGGCCGCGCGCTCGACCAGGATCGAGCGCAGCAGCACGCCGAGTGCCTGCGCGTGGCTGACGGCACGGCGTCGATCGGCGGTGGGCACGAACTTCTCGGCAGCGCCGGCAGGCCCCATGCGCCGGAGGGCTGATTGACCAGGGTAGCGGTCCCAGTCGCTCGCTGTTCAGGGCGAAGCGTTCTGCGGGTAGACTTGTGGTTTCTTCAACCTGACGATAGTTGATCGCCAGACGCCTACTTGCCGCCTCATCGCGAGCCCCCATCCAAGCGATCCCTCGCCACCCAGGCCAGACGGTCGCGGCGGCGCATCGAGAAGATCTGCGCGCTGCCGTCGGCACGATCGACTACCTGTGGCGCCTTCGGCACGCTCTACGGGCATCGCCGAGCGCCGGCAAGGCTGGCTGTCGCGCTGCGCCGCCCGACCTGGCTGGCTCGCCACGGGCCGTACTACGACTGGGGGTCATGCATGGACGGCAAGGCGCTGCGTGCGTCGCCGCGACTCTTCGAGCAGTGCAGGCCCGGCGAGCATGCGCCTGGCGATCGCCAACTACCGCAAGCTCAAGAAACTGCTACGCGAATGGGAGAGAGAATCCGCGCGACTCATCGAAGCCGAACAACCTCGCGATCACTGACTCCGACGTGCGATCGGGAAATTACCGAGAAATGCGTCTGCCGATGTGCGGAATGTAAGCCTTGGGATGAACGCCAGTCGCGAAACGCAACTCCCCGCTGCCGGGCGCGTACCTGACACCGGGAAGCGCGCGATCACGTGGTTGGCCGCCCGCATGATCGCCGCGGCGCTCGCGCTGGCACTGGCCGGGCAGGCGCTCGCCGCGGAGAAGGTGCTGCGGCTGCAGATGCTCGCCGACGTCGACGTGCTCGATCCGGCGCGGGCTGGAAGCCTGTCGACGCTCAACACCATCGCGCCGCTCTACCAGCAACTCCTCACCTACGACTACCTGGCGCGGCCGGTCAAGCTCATTCCCTACGCAGCCGAGACGCTGCCTCAGGTTTCCTCCGACGGACGCACCTACACGCTGCGGGTGCGCCCCGGGCTCCGCTACGCGCCCCATCCCGCGTTCGGCGGCAAGCCGCGCGAGGTCACGGCGCAGGACTTCGTCTACAGCGTGCAGCGGATCGCCGATCCGGCGTCGATCTCGATGAGCTTCGCCCAGTTCGAGGGCTTGATCGAGGGCCTGGACGACCTCGTCGCCGCCGCCCGGCGTGAGAAGCGCGGCCTCGACTACGCGGCGCCGATCGCGGGGCTCAAGGCGCTCGATGCCCGGACGCTCCGGATCCGGCTCACGCGGCCCGATCCGACGTTCATCTATGGACTCGCGTACGCGGGATGGAGCGCGGTTCCGCGCGAGGTCGTCGAGGCCGAGGGCGCCGAGTTCGCCCGGCACCCGATCGGCAGCGGACCGTTCGCCGTCGAGCATTTCCAGCCCGGCACGAAGCTCACGCTCAAGCGCAATCCTTCGTTCACGCGCCTGCCGTGGTCGTTCTTCGCGCCGAACGCGCCGCCCGACGACCCGGTGCTCATCGCCATGCGCGACGTCAGGGTGCCGGCGGCCGACCGGATCGAGATGACGCGCATCCCCGAACCGTCGACCGCGGTGCTCTCGCTGCAGAAAGGCGAGATCGATTTCATCGCGTTCGTCGACCCGCCGGTCGCCTTCGACGGCACGACGCTCAAGCCCGCGCTCGCCGCCGCCGGCATCCGGTCGGCCCGCGTCCGCGCGCAAGGGTTCCTGCTGCTGATGTTCGACATGAAGGATCCGGTCGTCGGCGGCTTCGATCCGGCGAAGGTCGCGCTGCGCCGCGCGATCTCGATGTCGTTCGACGACGCCGAGTGGATGCGCGTGTTCGACCAGGGGATGGGCTACGCGCAGCAGCACCTGATCGGCCCCGACGTCGTCGGCTACGATCCGGCCTACCGCAACCCCAACAGCTTCGATCCGAAGACCGCGAACGCGCTCCTCGACCGGTTCGGCTACCGGCGGGGCGCCGACGGAAAGCGCCTCTCGCCCGACGGCTCGCCGCTGGTGCTGCACATGATCGTCAGCACGTCGTCGGCGGGCCGGCGCGTATCCGAGTTCATGAAGCGCGGCTTCGACCGCATCGGCGTGCGACTCGAATTCGATTCGATGCCGCCGGGCGATCGCCTCAAGCAGATGTTCAACTGCAAGTACCAGCTGACGACGATGAGCTTCGGCGGCGGCGCGCCCGACGGCGTCTCCGCGATGGAGAACTTCTACGGCAAGCACGTCGGCACGGTGAACCTGTCGTGCTACAGCTTCGCCGAGTACGACGCGATCTACGAGAAGCTCCGGCTGATGAAGGCGGGTCCCGAGCGGACGCCGCAGTTCGCGCAACTGACCGCGCTGCTGGACGCGCACGCGCCGGCGCGGGTGCTGCCGGCCGCGGACGACGTCTACCTGTTCGGGCCCGCGGTGCGCGGCTTCGTGCCGCACCCCTACCTCAACCTGCCCTACCACCTGCTCGACGTCGCGCGGAGGCCGTGACTGCCGGTCAGATGCCGGCGTACCACTGGTAACCCTGGTCCTCCCAGTAGCCGCCGCGCCCGCCGGCGATGTGCGCGAAGCTCTCGACCAGTTCGACGCGCATCAGGTACTTCGCGTGCTTGTAGCCGAGCTGCCGCTCGACGCGCAGCCGCAGCGGTGCGCCGTTCGCGATCGGGAGCGGCGCGCCGTTGAGTTCGTAGGCGAGGATCGTCTGCTCGTGATACGCGTCGTCGAGGTCGATGCTCTCGTAGTAGAGGTCGGTCCCGTCGGATTCCATCGGGTCGGCGCAGTGGAACACGACGTAGCGCGCGTTCGGCTTCGGCGCGGCCGCGGCGAGGATCGGCGACAGGCGCGCGCCCTTCCATTTGCCGATCGCGCTCCAGCCCTCGACGCAGTCGTGGCGCGTGATCTGCGTGCGCGACGGCATCGCGTGGAGGTCCGCGAGCGAATAGCTCCGCGGCGTCGCGACGAGGCCGTCGACGACGAGCCGCCAGTCGGCGAAGCCTCCCTCGACGAGCGCCCGGTAGGCGTCGGTGCCCGGCATCGCCGTGCCGTTGCTGCGGAACGTGGGCGACAGGTCGGCGGGCGAGAACTCCTGCGCCATCGCGCTTCGGCCCACGAGCTTCGCCGCCTGCTCCGAGAGCGGCTCCGCGACGCCGAGCACCTTCGGGAACCACTCGGAGGTCGAGAGCCTCTGGCAGCCGGCGAGCGTCGCCGCGGCGATCGCGCCCGCCGCGCGGGCGAGGAAACGGCGGCGCGTGCGGCGATCGTTGGCGTTCATGGCTTTCCTCCCGGCGCGCCCTCGACCCGGAACCGCCCGCTGATCATCGAGCGCAGGTGGTTCCAGGGACCCGAAACCAGCAGCATGAATACGTGCACGAGCGCGAAGAGCACGATCGCCCACGCGCAGAGGAAGTGGATCGTGCGCGCCGACTGCCGGCCACCGAGGAGATCGACCCAGCCCGGCCACAGCGCATTGGCCCAGGGCGACATGCCGAGCCCGGCGAGGACCGTGAGCGGCAGCAGCACGAAGACGACCACGAGATAGGCGAGCTTCTGCAGCACGTTGTAGCGCGCCGCCGCCTCGCCGCGCGCGTGACGGAAGCGCAGATGGTCGACGATCGAGCCGCCGATGCCGCGCATCTCGGTGCCGGTCGGCACGACGTCGCGCGCGAAATGCCGGCTCGCGAAGCCGTGCACCAGATAGAAGAGTCCGTTCAGCACGAGCATCCATGCGAAGAAGAAGTGCCAGGAGCGCGCCATCGAGAGCCACTGGTCGTCGGGGACCGTGATCCACCAGGGAAACGCGCGCGCGGAGGGCCGGCCGCGGCGATCGTTCGAGAGCCCCAGGAATCCGGTCGTGTCGAAGGTCCGGCCGGCGATCGTCGTCACGCCCCGATAGCCGTCGTCCGGCCCTTCGGCGAGCCCGATCGAGACGAACGGCGGCGCGCCGCTGTACGAGGACTTCCCCCAGTAGAGCGCCGGGTGGGCGTTGAAGATCGCGAGCCCGCTCATGAAGAGGATCGTCACCGCGAGCACGTTGACCCAGTGCACGACGCGGACCGCGAGCCCGTGCCTCCTGTAGAGGTAGCCTCCCGGGACCTCGATTCGGGTGTCGTCGCTCGTCATGACAGCCAGTGGGCTGCAACGGGGGAATCGGGAGTGAGCGAATGCGTTCTGACGCCGCCATTCGCGCCGAGCGGGAGGCGCCCTTGCGCAGCTAGGGCCCCTCCCCTTGCACGCAAGGGCAACGACGCCATCGGAGCGAAGAGCAAGTCAGGCACTTTCGATTCCCCCGTTACTGCCCACTAATACGAACGTGTTAAGTAATGTTGCAAAGTCGTTGGAGCTTGCGTGGCGTCCAGGCGTCGGTGGTGCGTTGTGCCGTAGCCCAGATGTCGTCGAGAGTGGCAAACCAGCAGTTGGTCGTCGCCTCGTAGCGAATCCGGCGCCAGATGCGCTCCTGCATGTTCAGGGCCGGTTGGTACGGCGGAAGGTATTGCAGTTGCAGGCGCGGGTGAGTGCGCAGGAACTCGCGGACCGGTTCCCCCTTGTGCCAGCCAGCGCCATCCACGTACAACGTGATGCGGCGCTGCCGCAAGCGACGATGGAGATCACGCAATACGTCGAGGAATCCCTCGCGATTGCCGTGTTCGGTGCGGATCATGCCGTGGCGACCGAGCAACGGCGCCACCCATCCGGAAAGGTTGAGACGGGTGTGATGCTGGCTGGTGGTGGGAACGCGCAATCGTTCTCCGCGCCGAGCCCAGCCGAAGCCCAGGCGTGGGTGCAAGGTGAAGCCGGTCTCGTCCTGGAACACGATGGTCTCGTCGGGTTCAAGGCGCTGCAGTTTTTTTTAGAGCCCGCTGGAAACGTTGTGCGTCTTCGGCGTGGGCTTGTAAGTAGGCGTGGCTGGCGCGCTTCATGCTGTAGCCGAGTTGATGCATCCAGATCTGCGCCTGCCGCACCTTCAGCGCGATGCCGAAGCGTCGCCTCAGGTGGGTCACCAACGTCGGCCCGTCCCATTGCAGTCGGTTCAGCCCGAACTCTTGGGGCGAACGCTCCAGATGAGTTTCCAACTCGCGGCGCACGTCGGCGGTCAGTGCGGCGGGGCGGCCGGGCTTCGGTCGGGGCACCAAGCTCCGCGGCCCTTGTTCATTGACCGCATGAATCCACCGCGACAGGCTCATTCGGGTCAGTCCGAGAACTTCGGCGATCCAGCTGGGGCGTTGTCCCTCCATAACCAGTAGCAGCGCCGCCACCTTCATGCCGATCCAAGCTCCCGGTACCTGCTCGACCAACGCCAGCAACTCCTGCCGCGCCTTAGGACTCTCGACATTCAGACTTGGAGGCCGCATGCCTACGCTCCCAAAGAACCGACGTCTCGGCAGTGTACCCCCGCTCAGTCACATTCGTCACTTTATTTAATGCGTTCGTATTAGTCGCGTTTCCGGTTCCGACTTTACATCGTCTGGCCGCAACAGGGCTCAGTCGAGCGCGACCTCCGCCAGTGGCACGCCGATGAGCCCCGCGAGCGACTCGACGACCCGTTCGTGGTCCTCGCGCTGCGGCAGGCCCGAGACCGCGACCGCGCCGATGACGCCAGGGCCTTCGACCGAGAGCGGGAATCCGCCGCCGGCGAATCCGTAGTCGCGCAGGTCGAGGGCCATCCGTTCCGCGATCGACTGACCGTCGCGCGGGGGCTCGAGCGTCGCAGCGTAGGAGCTCCGCGCGAGCAGTTCGACCGTGTTGCACTTGCGCCGCGCCCAGTCCGCGTGGGCGGGCGTGCTGCCGGGCATCGCATGGAAGAACACGTCGCGGCGCGCGAGCCGCACGAGGATCGCGAGTCCCGCGCCCCGCGCCTTCGCCGTGGCCTCGAGGCGCGTGCCGAGCGTCCACGCGGTGTCGGCGCCGAAGCGCGAGAAGACGAGCCGCTCCTCCTGCAACGCGATGCGCGCGAGGTCGCGATCGGGGTTCATGGCGAGGGTCATGGTGTCGTTTCGGTCGAGCCTACGCGATGGCGGCGCCGGGCTGCCGCGCCGGAGCCGAACGGCTCCGCTGTCGTCAATGTCCGGCGTCCGCGTCGTGGCGCCGCGCGAGCTCGCGCTTCAGCACCTTGCCCGCGGCGTTGCGAGGCATCGCGCCCACGATCTCGATCCGTCGCGGCGCGCGGACCCCCAACCGGCTCCGCGCGTAGGCGAGCAGCTCCGCGGCGGTAACGGCGCCGGGCGATTCGAGCTCGACGGCTGCCGCCGGAATCTCGCCGAAGGCCGCCGATCGCAGCGGAAACGCCGCGGAGGCCCGGACTGCGGGATGGTCGTCGAGCACATGCTCGATCTCCGAGGGAAAGATGTTGAAGCCGCCGAGCGACATCATGTCGTCGCTCCGGCCGAGGAAGCGCAGCACACCCTCCGCGGTGATCGCGCCCGCGTCGCCCGGGTGGAACCAGCCATCGCGAAAGTGGCGCGCGTCGAGCTCGGGATCATCGACGTAACCGGTCGTCATCTGCGGCGTGCGCGCGCGGATCTCGCCGATCTCACCCGCCGGCAGGCGCACGCCCCGCGCGTCGACGATCTCGACCTCGACGCCAGGCAGGATCCTGCCGACCGAGTCGGGCAAGCCCTCGTCGCCGCGCGGGAACGTCGTCGCGACCAACCCGACCTCGGTGGTGCCGTAGCGGTCGTAGAGGCGGCCGCCGATGCGGCGCTCGAACTCGGCGGCGGTGCCGGCAGGCAGGCGCGACGCCGTCGAGAATACCTTGACGTCGCCGGCGAGTCGCCCGCACGCGCCCCGCGCCGTCGCGAGGCTCGTCGCCAGCATCGCCGACAGGTGCAGGATGGTCGCGCGCGTGCGCACGCACCGGCCGACGATGCCCGCGGCCGTCGAGTCACCGACGGGGAGGATCGACGTGGCGCCGTCGAGGATCGCGTACAGGCGCGTCGTGCACGCCCCGAACGTCCACGAACGCATCGGCGCGAAGATGCGTTCGCCCGCGGCGTGGCCGTCGTAGCGCGACGCTCGCGCGGCGCGCAGCGCGATGCCCCGCTGGGTGAATGCGAGGACCTTCGGTCGACCGGTCGTGCCGGAGCTCGTGAAGTACACGGCCGGCGCATCGGGATCGTCGCACAGCGGTTCGATCGGAGCGTCACGGCGCGCAAGCACGGGCACGACGCGCGCGGGCGCGCCCTCGAGCCGGTTCGCGGCGTCGTCGGTCAGCACGCGGTCCACGCCGATCCGCTGCGCCAGCGCGCGGCGGGCCTCGACCGGATCGGACGCTGCCAGGAGCACGTGCGGAACACCCAGCGCGAGCAGGGCCAGGCCTGCGACGAGATCGCGGCGGTCGTCGTGCATCGAAACGCCCACGACCCGGGAAGCAGCGACGCCGTCGGCGATGAGCCAGGCGGCGAGCGCCGAGACTTCTGCGGCCGCTTCCCCGAACGCGACTTCGCGGTCACCGTCGATCCAGGCGGGTCCGCGCCCGGCATCGGCCGCATGCGCCGCCAGCCGTTCGCCGAAGATCGTCGCCATCGGAACGGGGACGCGCGACTGCCGGCGGAAGGCGCCGGTCAGTCGATTCGATCGTAGGCCGGAAGCGTCAGGAAGTCGACGAAGGTGTCGTTGTCGACCAGCGCGGCGAAGATCTTCGCCGCGTCGTCGTACTTGCCGTTCTCGTAGGCGGGGCCGAGGAGATCGAGGATCTTCGCGAGTTCCTCGGGGATCATCGCGGCGACCATCGACTTCGTGACCTTGCGAGCGTCGTCCAGCACGCCCTTGGGCGAACGCATCCACTGCCAGACCTGCGAGCGCGAGATCTCGGCGGTCGCCGCGTCCTCCATCAGGTTGAAGATCGGGACGGCGCCCTGTCCGGCGAGCCACGCGCCGATGTACTGGATCGCGACGTTGATGTTGAGCCGCAGCCCCTGCTCGGTGATCGGCCGCTCCGGCTCGAAGCGCAGGAGGTCGGAAGCGCCGACCTTCACGTCCTCGCGCTTCTTCGTCGCGATCTGGTTGGGGGTCGGCATCAGGCGGTCGAAGGCCTCCTTCGCCACGGGCACGAGCCCGGGGTGCGCCACCCAGGTGCCGTCGTGGCCGTAGGTCGCCTCGCGCTCCTTGTCCGCCTTCACCTTCGCGAACGCCTCGGCGTTGGCCTTCTCGTCGTTCTTGATTGGGATCTGCGCCGCCATGCCGCCCATCGCGTGAATGTTCCGGCGGTGGCAGGTCTTGACCAGGAGTTCGGCGTAGCTCTTCATGAAGTGCGTCGTCATCGTGACGAGCGCGCGGTCGGCGAGGCAGAAGTCGCGGTTCGAGCGGAACTTCTTGATGCACGAGAAGATGTAGTCCCAGCGGCCGGCGTTGAGTCCGGCCGAGTGCTCGCGCAGTTCGTGCAGGATCTCGTCCATCTCGAACGCGGCGAGGATCGTCTCGATCAGCACGGTCGCCTTGATCGTGCCGGGCGCGAGGCCGAGGTCGGTCTCCGCCATCACGAACACGTCGTTCCACAGGCGTGCCTCGAGATGGCTCTCGAGCTTCGGCAGGTAGAAGTACGGGCCGGAGCCGCGCGCGACCAGTTCCTTCGCGTTGTGGAACGCGTAGATCGCGAAGTCGAAGAGCCCGCCCGAGATCGCCCTGCCGTCGATCGTCACGTGCTTCTCGGGAAGGTGCCAGCCGCGCGGCCGGACGAACAGCACCGCGGTCTTCGCCGCGAGCTTGTAGGCCTTGCCCTCGGGTGTGGTGAAGTCGATGCGCCGGCGGATCGCGTCGCGCAGATTGATCTGCCCCTGCACGTTGTTGTCCCAGCGCGGCGTGTTCGCGTCCTCGAAGTCCGCCATGAACACGTTCGCGCCCGAGTTGAGCGCGTTGACGATCATCTTGCGGTCGACCGGGCCGGTGATCTCGACGCGGCGGTCGACGATGTCCGCGGGCACCGGCGCGCAGGTCCAGTTCCCCTCGCGGACCGCCCGCGTTTCGGGCAGGAAGTCCGGCAGCTTGCCGGCGTCGAACTCCGCCTGACGCGCGGCGCGCAGCGCCATCAGTTCGGCGCGGCGCGGGCCGAACGCACGCTCGAGTTTCGCGGCGAACGCGAGGGCGGAAGGCGTGAGGACCTCGGCGTACTCGGAGGTGATCCTCCCGGTGATGTCGATGCCGGGGGCGTAGGCGGGCTTGGTCATGTCGGGATTCCAGCGCGGAGTCGGGCCACGCGCGTGCGGGTGCAGCACGCCGGCCGATGGTCGAAAGTCATCAGGAAAATCAGGATTCTACGCCATTCCCCGCCGTGGCCGACCGGACCCGGCCGTCGCGCTGCGGCATGCGGCCCCGCCGATGGCGCCAACTGTATTCCGGCATATACTGTATCGCGCCGAATACAGGAGGATCCCCGATGCGCCGCCTCGCCGCCCCCTTCGTCGCGCTCGCGATCCTCGCCGCCGCCGTGCCCGCGCGCGCGGAACCCGTCGTCGTGTTCGCCGCCGCGAGTCTCGTCAACGCCTTCGAGGAGATCGGCCGCGCCTGGGTCGCGCAGGGCCACCGCGCGCCGAGGTTCTCGTTCGCCGCGAGTTCGACGCTCGCGAAGCAGATCGAGCAGGGCGCGCCTGCCGCGATCTTCGCGAGCGCCGACGAGGCGTGGATGGACTACCTCGTCACGCGCGGCCGGATCGACGTCGCGTCGCGAGCCGACCTCGCGGGGAACCGCCTCGTGCTCGTCGTCCCGGCGGACCGGCCGGCCACCGTCGAACTCGGAGCGTCGACCGACTTCGCCGCGCTCCTTCGCGGCGGCCGCATCGCCACCGGCGACCCGGCGCACGTGCCGGTCGGCCGCTACGCCGAACAGGCGCTGCGGAGTCTCGGTGGGTGGAATGCGGTGGCGCCGCGGCTGGTCCGCGCGGACTCGGTCCGCGCGGCGCTCGCGCTGGTCGAGCGCGGCGAGGTCGCCGGAGGCATCGTCTATTCGACCGACGCCGCGATCTCGACCAGGGTGAAGGTCGCCGGGGTGTTTCCGGCGCGCGCCCACAAGGCGATCGTCTATCCGATCGCCGCGGTCGCGGGCCGCGCGGACACCGAAACCCGCGCGCTGCTGGCGTTCCTCACCGGAGCCGAGGCGCGCGCGATCCTGGGCCGGTACGGCTTCTCCGATCCCGGTGTCCAGTGACCGACGTCGAGATCGAGGCACTCCGGCTGTCGCTGGAGGTCGCGACGATCGCGACGGCGGCGAGCCTGCCGTTCGCGATCGCCGTCGCCTGGATCCTCGCGCGCGGCCGCATGCCCGGGCTCGGGGCGGTGAACGCGCTCGTGCACATGCCGCTCGTGCTGCCGCCGGTGGTCGTCGGCTACTTCCTGCTGCTCCTGTTCGGCACCCGCGGCCCGATCGGCCACTGGCTCGACGCGGTCTTCGGCGTCCGGCTCATCTTCACGACCGGCGGTGCGGCGCTCGCGGCCGCGGTGATGGCGTTCCCGCTGATGGTGCGCGCGATCCGGCTCGCGCTCGAAGCGGTCGATCCCGGCCTCGAGCAGGCGGCGCGCACGCTCGGCGCGCCGCCGTGGGACACGTTCCGTTCGGTGACGCTGCCGCTGATGCTGCCGGGCATCCTGTCGGGCGCGGTCATCGCGTTCGCCGCGAGCTTGGGCGAGTTCGGCGCGACGATCACCTTCGTCTCGAACATCGAGGGCGAGACGAGGACGCTGCCGCTCGCGATCTACACCGCGACCCAGATGCCCGACGGGGACGCGATCGCCGCGCGGCTGGTGGCGATCGCCTTCGCGCTCGCGATCGCGATGCTCGCGCTCGCCGAGTGGCTCGCGCGGCGGGTCGAGCGCGCGATCGGCCGATGAGCGGCGTCGCGCCGCGCCTCGACGTCGCATTGCGGGGGAGGCTCGGTTCCTTCGGGTACGACGTCGCCTTCGCGTCGCCGGGAAGCGTGACCGCGCTGTTCGGCCCGAGCGGCGCGGGCAAGTCGAGCATCGCGAGCGCGATCGCCGGCATCGTGCGGCCGGACGAGGGTCACGTGCGCCTCGACGGCACCGTGTTCTTCGACGCGGCACGCGGCGTGAACGTGCCGCCGCACCGGCGCGGCATCGGATACGTGTTCCAGGACGCGCGGCTGTTCCCGCACCTCTCGGTCGAGCGCAATCTTCGCTTCGGCCTCGAGCGGGCGCGCGACCGCGCCGTATACGCGGCGTTCGACGACGTGGTGTCGCTGCTCGCGATCGGGCCGCTCCTCGGCCGGAAGCCGCGCGGGCTCTCCGGCGGCGAACGCCAGCGCGTGGCGCTCGGCCGCGCGCTCCTGGGCCAGCCGAAGCTCCTCGTGCTCGACGAACCGCTGGCCTCGCTCGATGCCGGACACCGCGGCGAGATCCTGCCCTACCTCACGGGCCTGCGCGACGCCTACTCGGTACCGATGGTCTACGTGAGCCACACGATCGACGAGGTGGTGCGGCTCGCGACGCACGTCGTGCTCGTCGCGCGCGGCGGCGTGGTCGCGACCGGACCGGTCGAGGAGATCTTCTCCCGCGCCGACCTGCGCGCGCACACCGGGCGCCGCTTCGAGGCGAGTTCGATCGTCGATGCCACGGTCGTCGCGCACCGCGAGGAGTGGCATCTCACCGAGGTCGCGCTCGGCCGCGCGCGGCTCGCGGTGCCCGCGGTCGACGCTCCGTCGGGCACCCGGCTGCGGCTGCGCATCCGCGCGCGCGATGTCGCACTCGCGCACCGCGAGCCGGTCGACTCGTCGATCACCGGCCGGCTGCCCGGCCACGTCGCCGAGATCGTTCCGCGCGACGGACCCTATGCGGAGGTGCGCGTCGACATCGGCAGCGCGTCGGTCTGGGCGTTGGTGACGCGCCAGTCGGTCGACCGGATGGGCCTCGCGATCGGCATGCCGATCTGGTGCCTGGTGAAGACGGTGGCGCTCGACAATCGGCTGGTCAGTCCGGCGCCGCCGGCCTGACGCGGGTCACGACCGCGCGCGCTTGCGCCCCGGCGGCGGACGGTAGTCGGGTCGAAGCGCCTTCACGATCTCGTCGACGAGCGCGGACGACGCGCGCTCGGCGCGCTCCTCCGCGTCGCGGTAGGCCGCGACCAGCCGCGCGCCCATCGGCGTCACCTCCGCCGAACGCCCCGTCGCCCGCCCCGGGCGCGCGACGACGACCGGCTCGCGGAACATCCGGTTCATCGTGTCGACGAGGAGCCAGGCGCGTCGGTACGACATGCCCATCGCGCGCGCGGCGGCGCTGATCGAGCGCTCGCGCTCGATGGTCTCGAGCAGAGCGACCTTGCCCGGCCCGATGCGGTCCTCGCCGCCGAACTCGAAGCGCAGGAAGAGCCGCGGCTGCACGCGCCGCGTCGCGGTGCGCGCGCGAGCCGAGGCCGCAGGCCGCTTCGGGGGGCGCAAGCTATGCCGCAGCGACGGTCGACATGGGCAGGGCGAGCGCCTCCTGCGCGAGCGCGCGATTGACCGCGCTCACGACCGCCTTGAGCGTCGCCGTCACGATGTTCGCATCGAGTCCCACGCCGTAGACCGTCGTCTCGGTGCCGACGCGGAGTTGCACGTAGGCCACCGCCGTCGCGTCCTCGCCGCTGCCGGTCGCGTGCTCGTGGTAGTTCTGCACATGGAAGTCGACGCCGAGGCGGTCGCGCAACGCGCGCACGAACGCCTCGACCGGCCCGTTTCCCGCGCCCTCGGCCCGGCTCTCGCGCCCGTCGATCGAGAGCTGGGCGACGAGGTGCTCGACCCGGCCGTCGGTCGTGCTGTGCTGCGCTCGGTGGTCGCGGTAGGCGACCGGCAGCGACACGACGTATTCGCGATCGAACGCGGCGCGGATCTCGGCGGACGAGAGTTCCTTGCCGGTCGCGTCCGCGATGCGCTGGATCACCTGGCTGAACTCGATCTGCAACAGGCGCGGCAGCGCGAGGCCATGGTCGCGCTCGAGCAGGTAGGCGATGCCGCCCTTGCCCGACTGGCTGTTGACGCGGATCACGGCGTCGTAGGTGCGGCCGACGTCCGCCGGGTCGATCGGCAGGTAGGGCACGTCCCACACCGCGTTGCCGCGGGCGAGTTCGTCGGCGCGCGCCGCGAGGCCCTTCTTGATCGCGTCCTGGTGCGAGCCGGAGAACGCGGTGAACACGAGGTCGCCGCCGTAGGGATGGCGCGGATGCACCGGGAGCTGGTTGCAGTGCTCGACCGTGCGGATGATCTCGTTCACGTCGGAGAAGTCGATGCCCGGGTCGATGCCCTGCGTGTGGAGGTTCAGGCCGAGCGTGACGAGGCAGACGTTGCCGGTGCGCTCGCCGTTGCCGAAGAGACACCCCTCGACGCGCTCGGCGCCCGCCATCTGCGCGAGTTCCGCCGCCGCGACGCCGCAGCCGCGGTCGTTGTGCGGGTGGACCGACAGCACGATGCGCTCGCGCCGCGCGAGGTGGCGGTGCATCCACTCGATCTGGTCGGCGTAGACGTTCGGCGTCGACATCTCGACGGTGGCGGGCAGGTTGATGATCATCGGGTTGCGCGTGGCCGGCGCCCACACCGCCGTCACCGCGTCGCAGATCTCCTTCGCGAAATCGAGTTCGGTGCCGGTGAAGCTCTCCGGCGAGTACTGGAACGTCCAGTCGGTGTCCGGCTGCGCGAGCGCGAAGTCGCGCACCTGCTTCGCCGCGGTGACCGCGATGTCGACGATGCCTTCGCGCGGCAGGCCGAAAACCACGCGCCGCTGCGTCGTCGAGGTCGAGTTGTAGAGGTGCATGATCGCGCGCTTCGCCCCGCGCAGCGATTCGTAGGTGCGCCGGATCAGCGCCTCGCGCGCCTGCGTGAGGACCTGTACCGTCACGTCGTCGGGGATGCGGCGCTCCTCGATCAGCATCCGCACGAAGTCGAAGTCGGTCTGCGAGGCCGCCGGAAACCCGATCTCGATCTCCTTGTAGCCCATCCGCACGAGCAGGTTGAACATGCGGAGCTTGCGCTCGGCGTCCATCGGCTCGATCAGCGCCTGGTTCCCGTCGCGGAGATCGACGCTGCACCAGACCGGAGGACGGGTGATCGTCTTCGACGGCCAGGTCCGGTCGGCGAGGGCGACGGGGGCGAACGGTCGGTATTTGCGGCTCGGGTGCGGCTTCATGGCTACGTTCCTCGGGGCGCGGGGTGGCGCGTCATGGACGACGATCCGCCGGTCCGGGTGGGACGGCGACGGGGCGGGACTCGGCAGGGAGGGGGAAGGTTATCTGCGCGCGGGGCGCAGGAGCAGCAGGCCCGGCAGGCGCAGCGCGAGCGCGATCGGCAGGCGATCGGACGCGACGGGGCGGGCGATGGAGGTGCTGCTCATGGGGTTCACGCTACCGGATTTTCCGCACCGCCGCAAGAGGCGGCCCTCCGCGGCTCAGGCGCCGGGGGGCGGAGTGCGGCGCCGCCGCAACAGCGACCAGCCCGACACCACGAAACCGGAGATCGCGTAGACGACGAAGCCGCCGAACAGGACGACCGCGGGCTGGTAGGACAGGAGCGCGATGAAGACCACGGCCGCGAGCACCGCGACGAACGGCACGCTGCGCTTCAGATTGATCGTCTTGAAGCTCCAGTACTTGAGGTTCGAGACCATCACGAGCCCGGCGAAGAGCGTGACGCCCCAGGCCCACCATGCGGCGGCGTCCGGCGCGACGCCGTAGTCGACCGCGATGAACACGAACCCCGCGACCAGCGCCGCGGCCGACGGACTCGGCAAGCCCTGGAACCAGCGCTTGTCGGCGACCTCGAGCATCGTGTTGAAGCGCGCGAGGCGCAGCGCGGCGGACGCGCAGTAGACGAACGCCGCGATCCAGCCGAGCTTGCCCAGCCCCCGCAGCGACCATTCGTAGATCACGAGCGCCGGCGCGGCGCCGAAGCTCACCATGTCGGCGAGGCTGTCGAACTCCGCGCCGAACGCGCTCTGCGTGTGCGTGAGCCGCGCCACGCGGCCGTCGAGGCCGTCGAGGACCATCGCGACGAAGATCGCGATCGCCGCGGCGTCGAAGCGCTGGTTCATCGCCTGCACGATCGCGTAGAACCCCGCGAACAGCGCCGCGACGGTGAACAGGTTGGGCAGGATGTAGATGCCGCGGCGCCGGACGCGGTTCTTCGCGATCGCGCGCTGCTTGTTGAAGTCGACCATGGCCGTGGCGCTCAGCGGAACTCGGCCAGGATCGATGTGGTGGCGTACACCACGTCGCCGACCGCCGCGCGCGGATGCGCGTCCGGCGGCAGGTAGACGTCGACCCGCGAGCCGAAGCGGATGAAGCCGTAGCGCTGCCCGCGCGCGAGCGCGTCGCCCGGTTTCACGTAGCACAGGATGCGCCGCGCGATGAGGCCCGCCACCTGCACGCAGGTGACGTCGCGGCCCTCGCGCGTGCGCAGGTGCAGCGCGTTGCGCTCGTTCGCGGTCGACGCCTTGTCGAGCGCCGCGTTCACGAACGCGCCGGCGTGGTACCACGCGCCCTTCACTTCGCCGTCGACCGGGCTGCGGTTGCTGTGCACGTTGAACACGTTCATGAACACGCTGATCTTCAACGCGTCGCGCTCGAGCCAGGGATCGCGCGAGAGACCGACCGCGACGATGCGTCCGTCCGCGGGAGACAGGATCGCGTTCGGCTGCGACGGGATCGCGCGCGGCGGGTCGCGGAAGAACTGGACGACGAAGGCGACGATCGCGAGGCCGACGAGCGCCGCCGCCGTGCCGCCGAACCAGCCGAGCGCGAGCATGACCGCGACCGCGATCGCGATGTGCAGCCAGCCCTCGCGGGCGAGAATCGGATGCGGGTAGCCTGACATGGACGCCGGGAGGTCGCGTAGCCGGCCGATTCTAGCAGCACGTTTACGAGCAACCCGGCGCCGTCATTGGCCCCGTTCGGCCTTCTCGACCTGGCGCGCGGTTTCGCGCGCCTGTTCGATCACCGTCTGCTCGACGGCTTTCGCGCGCTCGCGCGGGTCGGACGGCGGCGCGCCGGGCGCGGGACGCGCCGGCTTCGACGCGACCCCGTAGCCCTTCAGCGCGTTCAGCGCGAGCGCGCCGACGATGGCGAGCGCCACCAGCAGCGCGAGGAGGCCGATCCAGCCGCCCTGCCGACCCCGCGCGGCTGCGCAGGGCGTCCTCAGTTGCGCGTCTGGTCGACGAGCTTGTTCTTGCGGATCCACGGCATCATCGAACGGAGCTTCTCGCCGACCTGCTCGATCGAATGCTGCGCGGTGAGCCGCCGCCGGGACAGGAGCGTCGGCGCGCCCGCGCGGTTCTCGAGGATGAAGTCGCGCGCGTACTCGCCCGACTGGATGCGGTCGAGCGCCTCTCTCATCGCCCTCTTCGTCTCCGCGGTCACGATCTTCGGACCGGTCGCGTACTCGCCGTACTCGGCGTTGTTCGAGATCGAGTAGTTCATGTTGCCGATGCCGCCCTCGTAGATCAGGTCGACGATCAGCTTCACCTCGTGCAGGCACTCGAAGTACGCCATCTCGGGCGCGTAGCCTGCTTCGATCAGCGTCTCGTAGCCGGCCTTGATCAGCTCCACCAGGCCGCCGCAGAGCACGGTCTGCTCGCCGAAGAGGTCGGTCTCGGTCTCCTCGCGGAAGTTGGTCTCGATCACGCCGGCCCGGGCGCCGCCGATGGCGGCCGCGTAGGAGAGCGCCATGTCGCGCGCCTTCTTCGACGCGTCCTGGTGCACCGCGATCAGCATCGGCACGCCGCCGCCCGCGGCGTAGGTCGAGCGCACCGTGTGGCCGGGCGCCTTCGGCGCCACCATGATCACGTCGAGGTCGTCGCGCGGCACGACCTGCCCGTAGTGGACGTTGAAGCCGTGCGCGAACGCGAGCGTCGCGCCCTTCTTGATGTGCGGCTCGACCTCGCTCCGGTAGGTCGCCGCGATGTGCTCGTCGGGCATCAGCATCATCACGATGTCCGCGCCGGCGACCGCGTCCGCGATCTCGGCGACCTTGAGGCCGGCCTTCTTCGCCTTGTCCCACGACGCCCCGCCCTTGCGCAGGCCGACCGTCACCTTGACGCCGGAGTCGTTGAGGTTCAGCGCGTGCGCGTGGCCCTGCGAGCCGTAGCCCACGATCGTGACCTTCTTCCCCTTGACGAGGGAGAGATCCGCATCCTTCTCGTAGTACACCTTCATGGTTCGTTCCTCATGTGCGGGAAGGGGGAAGTACGAAAAGGGAGCGGTCGATCCGCATCGACCGTTGTTCCTCCCCCGCCGTTCCCTCCTGCGACCCTCCCCATTTGCTTCGACCGGGCGCGCGCGACGCTCCGACGCACCCTTCCCCCTTCTCCCTTCCCCCTTCTCAGATCTTGAGGATCCTCTCGCCGCGCCCGATCCCCGACGCGCCGGTGCGCACGGTCTCGAGGATGACGCCCGGCTCGATCGCCGTGAGGAAGGCGTCGAGTTTCTCGCCGGTCCCGGTCAGCTCGATCGTGTAGCTCTTGTCGGTCACGTCGAGCACGCGGCCGCGGAAGATGTCGGCGAGCCGCTTCATCTCCTCGCGGTCCTTGCCGGCGGCGCGCACCTTCACGAGCATCAGTTCGCGCTCGATGTGGTTGCCGTCGGTGAGGTCGACGACCTTCACCACCTCGACCAGCTTGTTCAGCTGCTTGGTGATCTGCTCGATGATCTCGTCGGACCCGACGGTGACCACCGTCATGCGCGACATCGTCGGGTCCTCGGTCGGCGCGACGGTCAGCGACTCGATGTTGTAGCCGCGCGCCGAGAACAGGCCCGAGATCCGCGACAGCGCGCCCGCCTCGTTCTCGACCAGAATAGAGAGGATGTGTCTCATGACATCCTCCCCGGATTCGATTCGCGATCCCCCGCCGCGGTCATGATCACAGCTCCTCCGCGAGGATCATCTCGGTCAGCCCCTTGCCTCCGGGCACCATCGGATAGACGTTCTCGGTCTGGTCGGTGATGAAGTCGAGGAACACGAGGCGCTCCTTCTGCGCGAACGCCTCCTTCAACGCTCCCTCGATGTCGCCGGGCTTCTCGACCTTCAATCCGACGTGGCCGTAGGCCTCGGCGAGCTTCACGAAGTCGGGCAGCGCGTCCATGTACGACTCGGCGTAGCGGTTGCCGTAGAAGAACTCCTGCCACTGCCGCACCATGCCCATGTAGCGGTTGTTGAGGTTCACGATCTTGATCGGCAGATGGTATTGCTTGCAGGTCGAGAGCTCCTGTATGCACATCTGGATCGACGCTTCGCCGGTGACGCAGGCGACCGTCGCGTCCGGGTTCACGAGCTGCACGCCCATGGCGGCCGGCAGGCCGAAGCCCATCGTGCCGAGCCCCCCGGAGTTGATCCAGCGGCGCGGCTTGTCGAACTTGTAGTACTGCGCGACCCACATCTGGTGCTGGCCGACGTCGGAGGTGACGATGGCGTCGCCCTTCGTCGCCCGGTAGAGCGCCTCGACGACCGCCTGCGGCTTGATGAGCCCGCTGCCCCTGTCGTAGCGCAGGCAGTCCCTGCGCTGCCACTCCTTGATCTCGCCCCACCACGCCTTCAGCGCCGCGGCGTCCGGACGCGCCGGCGATCCCTCGATCTGCTTCAGCATCTCGTCGAGCACGTCGCCGACGTAGCCCACGATCGGCACGTCGACCTTGACGCGCTTGGAGATCGACGAGGGATCGATGTCGATGTGGATGATCTTGCGATCCGCCCGGTAGAAGTCCTTCGGGTTGCCGATCACGCGGTCGTCGAAGCGCGCGCCGACCGCGAACAGCACGTCGCAGTGCTGCATCGCCATGTTGGTCTCGTAGGTCCCGTGCATGCCCGGCATGCCGGTGAACTGCGGGTCGGTGCCCGGGAACGCGCCCAGGCCCATCAGCGTGTTGGTGCACGGGAAGCCCAGCAGGCGCACGAGCCGCGTCAACTGCGACGAGGCGTCGTTCAGGACCACGCCGCCGCCCGCGTAGACCATCGGCCGCTTGGCCTCGAGCAGGAGCTGCACCGCTTTCTTGATCTGGCCCGAGTGTCCCTTGGTGACCGGGTTGTACGAGCGGAGCGACACGGTCTTCGGGTACGCGTACTCGGCCGAGGCCTGCGTCACGTCCTTCGGAATGTCGACCAGCACCGGGCCGGGCCGTCCGGTCGCCGCGAGGTAGAACGCCTTCCTGATCGTCGCGGCCAGTTCGCGCACGTCCTTCACGAGGAAGTTGTGCTTGACGCAGGGCCGCGTGATGCCGACGGTGTCGCACTCCTGGAACGCGTCCTGCCCGATCGCGTGCGTCGGGACCTGGCCGGTCAGTACGACCATCGGGATCGAATCCATGTGCGCGGTCGCGATGCCGGTCACCGCGTTGGTGACGCCCGGGCCGGAGGTGACGAGCGCGACGCCGATCTTGCGGCTCGAGCGCGAATAGCCGTCGGCGGCGTGAACCGCGCCCTGCTCATGTCGCACGAGCACGTGCTTGACCTTGTCCTGCTTGAACAGCTCGTCGTAGATGTTGAGCACCGCCCCGCCCGGGTACCCGAAGACGTACTCGACGCCCTCGTCCTGGAGGCAGCGGATGACGATTTCCGCACCGGTGAGTTGCATGATTCCCTCTCGAATGAACCCGGACGCCGCCCGCTCGCGAGGCGCGAGGGACGGAGATCTGCACGACAGCTTCGCGCCTTGGGGTGGGCGCGGGACGTCAAGGCTCGGATAGAAGCCGGTTCCGCCGCCTTCCTGCGGGATGCTCCTGCCAGGCTTGTGGCCCGACCGGAGGGAAGGCGTACGACCGTTGTTGCAGCACACAAGCGGGCACCGCCCGCAGCGATACACACTAATGGGTCCGGGCCCGGCGGTCAAGTTCTCGGTGCGGCGCACCATGGCGACGGCACGGGTGTGCCTATAATCGGGCAACCGCGCCCGTCGGGCGCCGTCGAATCCGCTGCCCTGGCGACCTCGCAGGAACTATCGGCCTTCCTCGCCGGCGTCGAGCGGCGGGCGTTCAAGCACGCGATGTACGCCGTGCGCGATGAGGACGCGGCGCTCGACATCGTGCAGGACGCGATGCTCAAACTCGCGGAACGATACGCGGACAAACCAGCCACCGAATTGCCGCTCTTGTTCCAGCGCATCCTGCAGAACACCGTCCATGACCATTTCCGGCGCCAGAAGGTACGCTCCACCTGGACCGTCCTGCTCTCGGCGCTGGGCCGCGGCGATGACAAGGACGACGATTTCGATCCGCTCGAGACGCTGCCGGTCAAGCCCGGGGCCGGCGAGCCCGTCGAACCGCATGCCCGGCTCGAGCAGCGCGAGGTCGTGGCGATGATCGAAGCGGCCCTCTCCCGCCTGCCGGCGCGTCAACGCGAGGCTTTTCTCCTGCGTTACTGGGAGGAATTCGACGTGGCGGAAACTGCGGCGGCGATGGGCTGTTCCGAGGGCAGCGTGAAGACCCACTGTTCCAGGGCCGTGCATGCACTCTCGGGAATGCTCTCTGCCCTTGGGGTGAAACCATGACCGCCGACGAACGGGAAATCGCAAGGAAAATAACGAGTTACCTCGATGCCGGCGCGGCAGGGCTGAAGCCGGGCACGATCCATCGGCTCGGCCGGGCGCGCGAGGCGGCGCTTGCTCGCCTGGCCGAACCGCGCCATGCCGAGGTGTTCGCATTGGCCGGCACCGGCGGTGCCGCCGGAGGGACACGGCCGTTCTACGCGCGGGCCAGCGTCTGGGTGGGCGTGGTGCTGATCGCGGCAGCCGTGTTCGGCTGGCAGCAGTACCGGGTCTGGCAAACGATCCACGAGGCCGAGGAGATCGACGCGCAACTGCTCGCGTCCGACCTCCCCTACGACGCCTATCTCGACCGGGGATTCCAGAATTGGCTCAAGACCGCCGCGCAGCACTGACCGTGGCGCTCGCGGCGGCGGGGCTCATCGCCCTCGCCCCCGAAACGGGGCTCGCCCAGATCGCGCTCAAGTCGCCCTCCTGGTCGGAACTTTCGCCGCAGGAGCGCTCGGTGCTCGCCCCGCTCGCGCCCGAGTGGGATCGCATGGACGCCCAGCGCAAGCAGAAGTGGCGCGGCATCGCGCAGCGCTACCCGCAGATGAAACCCGACGAGCAGGCGCGCATCCACGAGCAGATGCGCGGCTGGGCGCAACTGTCGCCTTCCGAGCGGCGCGAAGCGCGGGAACAGTACAAGTCGATCAACAAGCTCCCGCCCGAGAAGAAGGCCGACGTCAAGCAGAAGTGGGAGCAGTACCAGAACCTGCCGCCGGAGCAAAAACGCGAACTCGCGTCCCGCCCGTCCGGGTCCAAGGTGCCCGCGCCCGGACCGACGCCCCCTTCGGGCAAGCCGTCGAACCCGTCGTCCGGTTCGCGCTGAACGCGCCGCGCGATCGACGATGCCCACGCCCGCCGGCGTGACCGCGCCGGAAGCCGGCATCGGGCGACGCTTCGGTGCCGCCGTCTACGAAACCCTCGTCGTGGCCGCGATCGCGCTCGTCGCGGGATTCGCGTTCGCGCCGTTCGTATCTCCGGCCGCGGGCCCGTCGGGTCCGCTGGTCGTTCCCGAAGGTCGGGGCCGCGTCGTCGGTCTCGTCGGACTCGTCGCGGTCCTCGCCGTCTATTTCGTCTGGAGCTGGACGGCGGGGCGGCGCACGCTCCCGATGAAGACCTGGCGGCTCGCGCTCGTCGATGCCGCCGGCGCGCCCCCTGCCGTCACGCGCGCGCTCGCCCGCTATGCCGCGGCCTGGCTCGGCCCGATGGCCGCCGTCGCGCTCGTCGGCGCAACCCACTCTCGCTACGGCTGGCTCGTCCTCGCGCTTCCCTGGGCGTGGGCGTTCATCGACCCGGCGCGGCGCTTCCTGCACGACCGCATCGCCGGCACGCGCCTCGTAAGGCGCGATTGATGCTCGCACAACCGGCACGCGACGATTCGATTTCCGACAAGAAGACGTCCATGGTGAGACCGGCGTGACGGCGTTCGACTACGTGATCGTGGGAGGCGGCACCGCGGGATGCGTGCTCGCGAACCGGTTGTCGGCGGACGGGACGCACAGCGTCCTGCTGCTCGAGGCGGGTCCCGAGGACCGCTACCTGTGGATCCACATTCCGATCGGCTACGGCAAGACGATGTTCCATCCGGTCTACAACTGGGGCTTCAAGACCGATCCCGATCCGGGGATGGATGGTCGCGAGATCTATTGGCCGCGCGGGCGCGGGCTGGGCGGCAGTTCGTCGATCAACGGGCTCATCTACGTGCGCGGCCAGCCCGAGGACTACGACCGCTGGGCCGCGGCGGGCAACCGCGGGTGGGGATGGCGCGACGTGCTGCCGTATTTCATCCGCAGCGAAGGCAACCAGCGCGGCGCCTCGCCGGCGCACGGCGGCGACGGTCCGCTCAAGTGCTCCGACATCGGCGAGAAGCACGAACTGATCGAAGCGATCATCTCCGGCGCGCGCGAACTCGGGGTGCCGCGCACCGACGACTTCAACGGCGGCGTGCAGGAGGGCGTCGGCTACTACCAGCTCTTCACCGACCGCGGCTGGCGCTGCAGCACGGCGGTCGCGTACCTGAAGCCCGCGCGCGGACGGCCGAACCTCGCGGTCGAGACCCACGCGCATGCGACGCGCATCGTCGTCGAGGATGGCCGCGCGACCGGCGTCGAGTATCGGCAGGCCGGCGCGACGAAGCGCGTGTCGGCGCGGGCCGAGGTCATCGTCGCGGCGGGCGCGTTGCAGAGCCCGCAACTCCTCCAGCTCTCGGGCATCGGACCGGGCGCGCTGCTGCAGCGCTTCGGCATCCCCGTCCACCACGACCTTCCCGGCGTCGGCGAGAACCTGCAGGACCACCTGCAGCTTCGTCTCATCTTCAGGTGCACCAAGCCGATCACGACCAACGATGACCTCGCGTCGTGGTGGCGGAAGGCGGCGATCGGCGCGAAGTGGCTGTTCCTGCGCAAGGGACCGCTCGCCGTCGGCATCAACCAGGGCGGGCTCTTCACGCGCGTGATGCCGGGCGCGGCGACGCCGGACATCCAGTTCCATTTCGCGACGCTGTCCGCCGATCTCGCCGGAGCGAAGCCGCACCCGTTCTCCGGCTTCACGATGAGCGTGTGCCAGCTCCGGCCCGGCTCGCGCGGATACGTCCGCCTCGCGTCGGCCGACCCGATGGCCGCGCCTTCGATGCAGCCGCACTACCTCTCTACCGACGAGGACCGCGCCTGCGCGGTGGCGTCGCTGCGCTACGCGCGGCGGCTCGCGGCGACGCGCTCGCTCGCGCCCTACATCGCCGAGGAGATCCGGCCGGGGCGGGACGCGCAGAGCGACGATGAGTTGCTCGCGTTCGCGCGCGCGTACGGCGCGACGATCTTCCACCCGTCGGGAACCTGCCGGATGGGGCACAACGCGATGGCGGTGGTCGACGACCGCCTGCGGGTGCGCGGCGTCGGCGCGCTGCGGGTGGTCGACTGCTCGATCATGCCGACGCTCGTCTCCGGCAACACGAACGCGCCGGTCGTGATGATCGCCGAGAAGGCGAGCGATCTCATCCTCGCGGATGGCCGGGGTTCAGGAGTCAGTTGACAGTTGACAGTTGACAGTTGACGGTTGGCAGGGGTGCCGGCGTTTCCGGTGGCGGCGCATCGAAGCGAAAGGCGTCCGGCTCGAGCCGGACCCACAGGCCATCCGAAGCGTTCGCCTTCCCTGTGGGTCGGGCTTCAGCCCGACACGTACATTTCGCTGCAACCGCGTCGGCCTGAAGGCCGACCTACGTGGGGGGTGGGGTCGGGCTTCAGCCCGACACGTACGTTTCGCTGCAACCGCGTCGGCCTGAAGGCCGACCTACGGGGGGAGGGTTGTGGGTCGGGCTTCAGCCCGACGGGGTTCGCGCCGTTGCGACGAAACGGCGTCGGCCTGAAGGCCGACCTACGGGGGGGTGGTGGGTCGGGCTTCAGCCCGACACGTACGTTTCGCTGCAACCGCGTCGGCCTGAAGGCCGACCTACGGGGAGGGTTGTGGGTCGGGCTTCAGCCCGACGCGGGTTCGCGCCGTTGCGACAAACGGCGTCGGCCTGAAGGCCGACCTACGTGGGGTGGTGGGTCGGGCTTCAGTAACCGACACGTACGTTTCGCTGCAACCGCGTCGGCCTGAAGGCCGACCTGCCACCGGGGTGGTGGGTCGGGCTTCAGCCCGACACGTACATTGCGCTGCAACCGCGTTTCGCTGCAACCGCGTCGGCCTGAAGGCCGACCTACGGGGGGAGGGTTGTGGGTCGGGCTTCAGCCCGACGCGGTTCGGCGCATCGAAGCGAAAGGCGTCCGGCTCGAGCCGGACCCACCGTCGGCCGGTCGAAGCCCGACGCGAAGGGGGACGTCGATTGACGTTCAGGCTACGAGCCGGGACGCCTCGACGTACCCTCGCCCCTGGGCTTCCGCCACCGGCCGGCAGGTGACCTTCCCCGCCGCGACGTTGAGGCCGTTGCGCAGGTGCGCGTCGTCGGCGAGCGCCTGCTTCCAGCCCTTGCCGGCGAGCGCGAGCACGAAGGGCAGCGTCGCGTGGTTGAGCGCGTGCGTCGACGTGCGGGGCACACCACCGGGCATGTTCGCGACGCAGTAGTGGATGACGCCGTCGACGGTGAACACCGGTTCGGCGTGTGTCGTCGGGCGCGAAGTCTCGAAGCATCCGCCCTGGTCGATGGCGACGTCGACGACGACCGACCCGGACCCCATTCGGCGGACCATCGCGTGCGTCACGAGCTTCGGCGCCTGCGCGCCGGGGATCAGCACGCCGCCGACCACGAGATCCGCCGCCGCGACGTTCTCCTCGATCGCGTCGCGGGTCGAGAACACGGTGCGCAAGGCCGGTCCGAACTGGGCCGCGAGCCGGCGCAGCGCATCGACGCTGCGGTCGATCGCGCGAACCTCGGCGCCCATGCCGAGCGCGACGGCGATCGCGTGCGTGCCGACGACGCCTCCGCCGAGCACGACGACCACCGCCGGCTCGACGCCGGGAACTCCGCCGAGGAGCACGCCCTTGCCGCCCGGGGCCTTCTCCAGATAGTGCGCACCCGCCTGAACCGCCATGCGCCCGGCGACTTCCGACATCGGAGCGAGCAGCGGCAATCCGCCCGAGGGTGAGGTCACCGTCTCGTAGGCGATCGCGACCGCGCCGCTCGCCACGAGTCCGGCCGTCTGTTCCGGATCGGGCGCGAGATGCAGGTAGGTGAACAGGACCTGTCCGGGCCGCAGCATCGCGATTTCGGCAGGCTGCGGCTCCTTGACTTTCACGACCATCGCGGCACGCGCGTACACCTCGGCCGCGGAGTCGACGACGATCGCGCCCGCCCGTGCGTAGTCGGCGTCCGCGGCGCCGATGCCCGCTCCGGCGCCGCGCTCGACCATCGCCTCGTGCCCGTGGAGCACGACCTCGTGCACCGACGCGGGCGTGAGTCCCACGCGGTGCTCGAGGACCTTGATTTCCTTCGGCACGCCGATCAGCATGCTGCCTCCCCCGGAAGGTCCGGAATCGCTGCGCGACGGTAGCGCCACCGTGGCCGCATCGACAGGGCCAGGCGCGCTGCGGCCATGGGGTCAGCGCCCATGGGATCAGCGCATCAGGACACGGGCTTGCCGGCCTCCACCAGGCGCTTCAACCGCTGGACCTGGATCGCGAGGACGCCGTCGACAGCGGGCGCGAGCTTGTCGAGGCCGCTCGCGGCGGAACCGTTGACCCGGTAGCCGACCGAGAGCGACGACCCGCCGTCCTCGGGCTTGACCAGGAAGGTGAGCGTGGCGCTCACGCCGAGCGCCTGCACCGGACCGAGCGGTGCGGAGAGCCTCACCACCTGGTCGCGCAGCAGCATGACCACGCGCCCGTGCTCCACCGCGCCGCCCGCCCAGCGTTCGCAGAAGCAGCCGCCCGGCTGCAGCGCGAGCGAGAGGTTCGAAGCGTCGCCGGAGTAGGTGTGCTCGCCCGACCACCAGCGTTCGACCTGTCCGATGGCCGCGTACACCGCCGCAGGTGCCGCCGCGACGCGTTCGGTGAAGAGGATCTGGATGTGGTCGGGTCCGGTGCTCTTCACTTCTGCGTGCGCGGCGGAGACGAAGCACATGGCGGCGAGTGCCGCGTACAGCGTTCCCGTCGGGTGCATCAGGCGACTCCTGGTGGCGTGGTCAATCCGGTCCGCGCGTCATCGGACGCGCGCCGTCGAACCGCGGAGTTCCGCGAGCACGCCGGCGAGCGAGGCGATGCCCGGCGCGATCCGATCGGTGGCGATCGACGCGAACCCGAGGCGCGCGTACTGGTGCGGAGGACGGTCGCCGGCGAAGAAGACGTCGCCAGGCTCGATCAGCACGCCCACGCGTTCGGCGGCCATCGCGAGCGCGCGCGTGTCGACGTCGTCGGGAAACCGCAGCCAGCACGACGAAGCCCCGGAGGCCGTCGACACCGTGACGTCCGGGAGGTGCCGCGGGAGCGCCGCGCCGATCGCCGCGCCGCGCTCGGCGCAGGCCTGCCGCAGGCGCCGCAGATGCGCATCGTGGTAGCCCATCGCGAGGAAGAGGCCGGCGGAGCGCTCGTTGTTGGCCGCCGGATGGCGCAGCATCAGCCGGCGCAGCGCGCGCGCCTCGCGGACCAGGTCGCGATGCGCGACGATGTATCCGACCCGGATGCCCGGCGCGAGCGTCTTCGACAGGCTTCCGACGTAGACGACGCGCCCGCCGCGGTCGAGACTCTTGAGCGCGGGCAGCGCCCGGCCTTCCAACCCGATCTCGGTCTCGTAGTCGTCCTCGATCAGCACGCGATCGCGCGCAATCGCCCACGCGAGCAGCGCCTCGCGCCGCGCGAGCGGCATCGTGACGTTGGTCGGACACTGGTGCGAAGGAGTCAGCACGACGTACTCGCACGCGTCGAGCCCGGGCGAGAGCGCGAGCCCTGCGGCATCGAGCGGCAGCGCGACGACCGACGGCGTGCGCGCGGCCAGGATGTTCCGCGCGTCGGGATAGCCGGGGTCCTCGACACCGACGGTGGTGGCCGGGCCGACGAGCAGCGTGGCGAGCAGGAACAGCGCGTGCTGCGCGCCGACCGTCACCAGGATCTCGTCCGCGCTCGCGAACACGCCGCGCCGCGCGAGGAGCCGCGTCTGGATCTGTTCGATCAGGAGAGCGTCGTCGCCGTCGATCAGGTCGCCCGCCCAGCCGCGCGCCTCGGTGCCGGACAGCGCCTGGGTGCTGCATTCGCGCCAGCCCGGGATCGGCAGCATCGACGGATCGATCTGACCGTAGAGAAATGGATAGGGGTAGCGTTGCCAGTTGCGTGGCTTGACGATGTTCCGCTGCCGCGCGGGGGTGGTCCGGAAGCGCCCGCCCCAGTGGACCTGCGACGCGGCGTCGGCCGCAGACGCAGGGAACGCCGCCGGAGCGCGCGCCGAAACGATCTCCGGATTGACGAAGTGGCCGCTGCGGTTGCGCGTGACGAGATAGCCCTCGTCGACCAGGAGCTCGTAGGCGATCGCCACCGTGTTGCGCGCGACGCCGAGCTGCTGCGACAGCTCGCGCGTCGAGGGCAGCGCGACGCCCGACGGCAGGCGACCGTCGAGGATCGCCCCGGTCAGCATTTCCCGGATCTGCGCCTGCAGGCTCACCCGCCCCTCGAACGCGAGCGGCAGGAGCGCCCTCCACATCGGCGGATCGTGACGGACGGTCATGGTGTCCGAAGGCGTCCGGCACGGGGCGACCCGGCGGGCTGGCACCACAGGATGCGCCGATCTGGCTCCATCGAACCCCCTTCCCGGCTCCCGCGGGAGCGTAGTATTCCAAGGTTACCCGCCGCGCCGCCGCGCGGCCAGCCACCGGAGGAGTTCCATGGGCCACGCCGAATTCACGCTCACCGATCGGGTCGAGGCACGCCGCATCTCGCTCGACGAATACTGGATGCCGTTCACGCCGAACCGGGCCTTCAAGGCCGATCCGAAGATGATCGTCCGCGGCGAGGGCATGTACTACTGGAGCGACCGCGGCGAGAAGCTGATCGACGCGTCGTCGGGCCTCTTCTGCTGCGCGGCGGGCCACGGGCGCAAGGAGATCGCGGAAGCGGTCGGACGCCAGTTGGCCGAGCTCGACTACTCGGCGCCGTTCATGCGCGGGCACCCGAAGCAGTTCGAGCTCGCGACCCGGATCGCCGAACTCACGCCCGGCGACCTCAACCGCATCTTCTTCGGCAACTCGGGTTCCGAGGCGGTCGAGAGCGCGATGAAGATCGCGCTCGCCTACCACCAGGCGCGCGGCCAGGGCGGGCGGACGATGTTCGTGTCGCGCGAGCGCGCCTACCACGGCGTCAACTTCGGCGGCGTCGCGCTGTCGGGGCTCGTCAACAACCGCCGCAAGTTCGGCCCCGGGCTGCCGGCCGCGGCGCACATGCGGCACACGCATCTGAAGGAAAATTTCTTCGTGCCGGGCGAGGGCGTACATGGCGCGGAACTCGCCGACGATCTCCAGCGCATCGTCGATCTGTTCGGCGCCGAGAACATCGCGGCATGCTTCGTCGAGCCGATCGGCGGCTCGGCCGGCGCACTGGTCCCCCCGAAGGGGTACCTGAAGCGCCTGCGCGAGATCTGCGACCGGCACGGCATCCTGCTCGTGTTCGATGAGGTGATCACCGGGTTCGGGCGCACCGGCCAGACCTTCGCCGCGCAGAGCTTCGGCGTGACGCCGGACATGATCACGATGGCGAAGGCGATCACCAACGGCGCGCAGCCGATGGGCGCGGTCGCGGTGTCCGAACGGATCCACGACACGGTGATGGCGGCGGCGCCGGAAGGCGCGGTCGAACTCTTCCACGGCTACACCTACTCCGGCCATCCGGCCGCCTGCGCCGCGGGCATCGCGACGCTCGACATCTACAAGCGCGACGGGCTGTTCGAGCGCGGCCGTGCGCTGTCTCCCCACTTCCTCGACGCGCTGTTCTCGCTCAAGGACCTGCCGGTCGTGACCGACATCCGCGGCTACGGGATGCTCGGAGCGATCGACGTCGCGTCCGACGGCGCGCCGGGCAGGCGCGGTTACGTCTTCCAGAAGAGGCTGTTCGAGAACGGCCTGCACCTCAAGACGACCGGCGACACGGCGATCATCGCGCCGCCGCTGATCGCCGAGAAGGCGCACGTCGACACGATCGTCGAGATCCTGCGCCGCACGCTCGCCACGCTCTAGACTTCGCCACCACCACCCACGGGGGATCGCATGAAACGCTGGATCGTCGGATTGGCCATTGCGGCGGCTGCCGCCGCACCCGCCTTCGCGCAGAAGGAGGTCACGATCGCCTACCAGGACATGGTCGTGCCCTATCGCATCGCCCAGGAGGCGAAGGAGCTCGAGAAGGCGACCGGTTACAAGATCAACTGGAAACAGTTCGGCGGCGGCGGCGAGGTCATCAAGGCGATGGCCTCGGGCGCGGTCCAGGTCGGCGAGATCGGATCGGCGGGCATCTCCGCGGCCGTGTCGCGCGGCGAGCCGCTGCAGCTCTTCTGGATCCTCGACGACATCGGCAGCGCCGAGGCGCTCGTCGTCCGGAACGGCTCGGGCATCAACAGCATCAAGGATCTTAAGGGCAAGAAGATCGCGATGCCGTTCAATTCGACGACGCACTTCCACACCATCGTCGCGTTGCAGCAGGCCGGCGTGAATCCCGCCGACGTGCAAATCCTCAACATGCGTCCGCCGGA
The DNA here is from genome assembly GCA_015075645.1 of Burkholderiales bacterium. NCBI lineage: Bacteria > Pseudomonadati > Pseudomonadota > Betaproteobacteria > Burkholderiales > Burkholderiales bacterium. Next base: position 368,042 of record JABTUF010000001.1, read on the forward strand.
AGTTCGCGCGGCATGGCAGCGCGGGGACATCGACGCGACGTTCATCTGGAATCCGGTGCTCTCGGAGGTCAAGAAGAACGGCAAGGTGATCCTGACGTCGGGCAAGATCTCGGCCGACACCGGCAAGGCGACGTTCGACGGATTCGTCGTGAACAAGGACTGGGCGAAGGACCACAAGGATTTCCTCGTCAAGTTCGTGAAGATCCTCGCCGCCTCGGACGACCGCTACCAGAAGAACAAGGCCAAGTGGACGGCCGGTTCCGACGAGGTGAAGGCGGTGTCCAAGTGGTCGGGCGAGAAGCCGGAGAACGTGCCCGAGGCGATCGGCCTCTACCAGTTCCCGACCGCGCAGGAACAGGCGTCGAAGTGGCTGGGCGGCGGCAAGAACAGCATCGCCGCCAAAGCCCTGGCCGCCACCGCCGAGTTCCAGCACTCGCAGAAACAGATCGAGAAGACGCTTCCCGACTACTCGGTGGTGGTCAATCCGGCGTACGTCCAGGACGCGCTGAAGTAGCGACGTTCGGGACCGGTTTCGCCTGCCGGCATTCCCCCGCGCGGTGATCGTCGCCTTCCGGCGATCACCCGCGGAGGCGTTTCGCGTCCGCGCCGCGAGAATTCCGTATGATGGCGCCAGCCTGAACGCGGGCACGGTCCCGCTTTCGTCGCCGGCCGCCTTCGCTCGATGAGCAAGCTCGAGATCCGCCACCTCTCCGTCCACTACGCCGGCCGCGGCGGGCAGACCACGCACGCGCTCGCCGACGTCAACCTGAACCTCGACCCGGGCGACTTCGTCGTCGCGCTGGGCGCCTCCGGGTGCGGCAAGACGACGCTCCTGTCCTGCATCGCCGGGTTCATGGACTATTCGTCGGGCGACATCCTGCTCGACGGCGCGCCGGTCCGCGGCCCGGGCGCCGATCGCGGCGTCGTGTTCCAGAAGCACGCGCTGATGCCCTGGCTCGACGTCGTGAACAACGTAGAGTTCGGATTGCGCATGCGCGGCGTTCCGCGCGCGGAGCGGCGCAAGATCGCACTGGAGAAGCTGAAGCTCGTCGGCCTCGAGAAGTTCGCCGCCTATCCCATCTACCAGATCTCCGGCGGGATGCAGCAGCGCGTCGGCCTCGCCCGCGCGCTCGCGAGCGATCCCGAGGTGATGTTGATGGACGAGCCGCTCGGTGCGCTCGACGCGCTCACGCGCGAGCAGATCCAGGAACTGATCCTCGACCTGTGGTGGAAGACGCGCAAGATGTTCTTCTTCATCACGCACAGCGTCGAGGAGGCGCTGTTCCTCGCGACCGAACTCATCGTGATGACGCCCTCGCCGGGCCGCATCGCCCACCGCTACGAGCTCGACTTCGGCCGGCGGTTCGTCGAGTGCCGCGATGCGCGGCAGGTGAAGTCCGATCCCGAGTTCATCCGGTTGCGCGAGGACGTGCTGCACCTGATTCACGCGGCCGCCCCGTCGGAACCCGCGGCGGCATGAGCACGCCCGGCGAAAAGGCCAAGGTCGTCGCCGGCTACAGCATTCCCGGCCAGGGATCGAGCACCACGATCTCGATCGTCACGGTCATCGCGCTCCTCGTGCTGTGGTGGGTCGCCACGCACTTTGGCTGGATCCGCGACCTGTTCCTGCCGACGCCGGAGAAAATCATCAAGAGCTTCGGCGACGCGTGGCGCGGCGACATCCAGGGCGGCAAGCCGCTGCCCGAACACTTCTGGGCGAGCCTGTGGCGCGTGTTCGCCGCGTTCGTGCTCGCGATCGTCACCGCGATCCCCGCGGGCATCGCGATGGGCGTCTCGCGCATCGCGCGCGGCGTGCTCGACCCCCCGATCGAGTTCTACCGTCCGCTGCCGCCGCTCGCCTACCTGCCGCTCATCGTCATCTGGTTCGGCATCGACGAACTGGCGAAGATCGTGCTGATCTACCTCGCCTGTTTCGCGCCGCTCGCCATGTCCGCACGCGCCGGCGTCAAGGGCGTGATGATCGAGCAGATCAACGCCGCGTACTCGATGGGCGCGTCGCGCTGGCAGGTGATCTGGCACGTCATCGTCCCCGGGGCGATGCCGGAGATCTTCACCGGGATGCGCATCGCCATCGGGTTCGGCTGGACGACGCTCGTCGCCGCCGAAATGGTCGCCGCGACCGAGGGCTTGGGCCAGATGGTGCTGAACGCGTCGAACTTCCTGCGCACCGACGTGGTGATCATGGGCATCGTCGTGATCGGCGTCGTCGCCTACCTGTTCGACCTGCTGATGCGCTACGTCGAGCGCCTCGTCGTGCCGTGGAAAGGCAAGGCCTGACCCGGCGGCGCATGACGTCTGCCCGGGACGCGCTAGGCGTCCAGTCCCACGATGGACTCGCGTCGACTATTGCGGCGCAGCAATCGAGGTGTGGCCGAGACAGGACGCCGAACGACCGCCGCCGCACGCCATCCGTCGGCGCCCGTTGACGTCCGGGCACCGGATTGCGAGGCTCCGATTCACGATGCCGAACCGGCCGCAACTCCAGAAGCTCGTCGAGCGCGCGCGGCGCCTGCCGCCGCTCTCGGCCGCGTTCGCCTTTCCCTGCGACGCCGACACGCTGCAACTCGCGCTCGCCGGCGCCTTCGCCGCCTTCGTCGCGCCGACGCTCGTCGGACCGCAGCAGCGCATCCGTGATGCGGCGCTGCGCGCCGGCATCGACATCTCGCGCCTGCCGATCGTCGACACGCCGGACGACGCGCAGGCCGCGGCGCGCAGGGCGGCGGAACTCGCGCGCGACGGGCGGGTCGATGCGATCGTCAGGGGCACGCTGGCCGACGGCGAACTGCTCGCACCAGTGGCCTCGCAAGAGGGCGGCCTGCGAACCGGCCGGCGGCTGTCGCACGCTACGCTCCTCGACGTCCCCGGACGCGACGAGGCGCTGATCGTCGCCGACGACCGGCTCAACGTCGCGCCCCCGCTCGCCGCGAAGCGCGACATCCTCGACAACACCGCAGCGTACGCCGTGGCACTCGGGTTCGCCCATCCCACCGTGGCGCTGCTGGCCGCCGTCGACGCTCCTTCCGCTTCGTTCTCGTCGACGGTCGACGCGCTCGCCCTGAAGTCGATGTCGGCGAACGGCGCATTCCACGGTGCGCGCGTCGCGGGGCCCGTTACCCCCGACATCGCGCTCGCGCGTCCGACCTCCGCCGAATCGGACTCCGCGCCGTCGGCGACGCTCCTCGTCGCACCGTCGATGGAATCCGCCGTGATGGTCGTGCGGACGCTGGTCGGTGCCACCGGCGCGCTGGCCGCCGGCCTCGTGGTCGGCGCGCGCGTGCCGGTCGTCATCGCGGCGCGGCGCGAGAGCATGGAGAGCCGGATCGCCTCCTGCGTCCTCGCCTCGCTCGCTGCGCACGCGCTCCGTCCGCGGAGCGAGCACGAGGCGACGGCACGGGGTCCGCGCGACTTCGCCGCAGCCCGCGCGGCGGCGTAGACACCCGGTTCGACCGTTCCTCGGGCGCCCGGATCAGCGCATCGAAGCTGTTCGCGCGATGACCTGATCGCGGCGCGTTCGCGGTCCTGGCCATCGCGACCGCGGTCGAATGGCGGTCGCGCGAGACTCAGCGTCCGAACAGGCCCCGCAGCAGCGGCGCCAACGGATCGCCCGAAGACGCGCTCGGTTGCGCGTTCGCCGGCTGGCTCTTGCCGCCGGCGCGGGCCGTGGCGCAGGGCGACTTGTCCTCCCCCGCCTGCAGCAGCGGCGAGGCGAGGAGCGACCACCCGCCGGTGGCGACCGCGCCCCCCAGCGTCGCGGCGGCCTTCGCCGCGCCGAGCGTGTCGAGCTTGAACGACGGCCTGTCGATCGGGCCGGTGACGCGAATCACGTCCGCGAGTTCGACCGACGGCATCGCCGCGATCTTGCGCGCGCGTGGGCGCACCAGGAGGTCGAGCGTCGCGCGCGCGAGGTCGATCGTGCCGGACGCCGACGCCGTGAGGCGCGAGGTCTCGACGGCGATCGTCCGGTCCGCGTGCGCGATGCCCTTGTCGACCGCGAGGCGCACGACGGCGCACTGGATGTCGGTGGAGGGATCGACGCGGCGAAACGGATTCACCGCGTCGAAGATGCGCGTCATCGCGCTGCCGCCGGCGTCGAGCGCGACGCCGCGCACGCGCATCGGTCCCGTCTCCGCCGCGATGCGTCCGCCGGCGCCGCCGAGGAACGCCGCGGTCGACCGTGCCGGTCCCTGCAGGTCGACGGCGAACGTCGTCGCGCCGCCGGACAGGTTCTTGCCCACCTCGAGACCCGGCGCCGCGCGCGCGAGTTCGATGCCGCGCCCGTCGACCACGAGCCGGGCGCGCCCGGTCGACGCATTGGCCTCCACGCGCCCGGTGACCTTGCCGCCGCCGAAATCGAGTCCGATCGGATGGGCGTCGAGCTTGCCTGCGCTGATCACGATCCGGCCACGCAGCGCGGTCGCCTCGAAGGCGCTCGGCAGCACGAGCCGGTCGATCACGAAGTCGACGTCCGCATCGAGCTTCGACAACGGCGACAGCGGCGACGCGTCGCCGGTCGCCTGCGCCGGCGCACCGGAGCTCGATGACGGCGCCGAGTCGCGCAGCTTCGGAACGTCGACGAGATCCGCATGCAGGCGACCGGAGAGCTTCGGCACCTTCGCCCTCGCGTCGAATTCGAGCGTGCCGTCGAAGCGCGAACCCGCGACGTCGCCCGCGAGGCCGTCGAGCGCGACCTTCCGCTCGCCTGCGTCGATCCGCGCGGCCACGCGCCCCTCTCTCGCGGCGAGGCCCGGCAGGCGGCGCGCGAGCCATTCGCTGCCCGCCGTCCAGCCCACCGACGAGTCGGCGGCGAACACCGGTCCGGAGCCGCGGTCCTCGATGCGTCCCTTCGCGGTCAGCGTGACTCCGCCGCCCGCGACACGGACGTCCAGGTCGAGCGGCATGCGATCGCGCGCGAACACCACCGGATCGCCGGTCGACGCGTCGATCGTCCAGCGCACGCCGTCGGCGTCGACCGTCCCCTTCCACGTGTAGCGCCCTTCGATGCCGGGCGCGATGTCGAGTCGCGGGATGGCGATGTTCGTGGCGTCCGCTCCGCGCGGTCGCCACGAAACTTTCGCGTCGACGACCGCGATGGCCCCCGAGAGCCTGAACGGCGCTCCCGGGCGCTTCGCCTCCTCGGCCGAGGGCGTCGGCGCGGGCCGATCCCCCTTCGGCGTGAACACCCAGTTGCCGCTGCCGTCGGCAAGCGTCTCGAGCGCCACGTCGACGCCGTCGAGTTCGAGCGACTCGACGACGATCTCGCGCGAGCGCAGGAGCGGCAGCAGCGCGACCGCGCCCTTCACCTCCCGGGCGCGGACGAGTTCTGGGCGCGATGCTCCGGGCGGATTCGAGAGCGAAACCTCCTCCGCGACCACGGCGAGCCGCGGCCAGACGGCGACCGACAGCGTCCGCGCGGTCATCTGCCGCCCGGTCAGCCGGCCCACCTCGGCCTCCGCGTAGCGGCGGATCGCGTCCATGTCGATCGTCGCGTACGCGACGAGGGCGGCCGCGACGACGAGCGCGACGAGCGCGAGAGCGGCGATCGCGATCCAGCGCAGGGGCCGCATCGGCGTTCCCGGCGTCAGGTCCGGCGGGCGCTGCGCACCCGCAGGTTCGGCGCGACCGATACCACCTTCGCCCCCGCCACGCAGTCGACGAAATAGCGCCTGCGTCCGCCGATCTCCTCCTCGACGAGCCCGTGGATGTCGGTGTCGAAGCCGGGAAAGCGCTCGTTGAAGTCGCGGGCGAACTGCAGGTACTTCACGATCTGCCGGTTGAACCGCTCGCCCGGGATGAGCAGCGGAATGCCCGGCGGATAGGGCGTCACCAGCGCGCTCGTGATGCGCCCCTCGAGGTCGTCGATCTCGACCCGTTCGATCTCGCGGTGGGCCATGCGCGCGAACGCGTCGGCGGGCTTCATCGCGGGCTCGAGGTTCGACACGTACATCTCGGTGGTGATGCGCCCGATGTCGTTCGCGCGGTAGACGCCGTGGATCGCGTCGCAGATCTCGCGCAGGCCGACCTTCTCGTAGCGCGGATGCGCGGCGACGAACTCCGGCAGCACGCGCCACAGCGGCAGGTTGCGGTCGTAGTCGTCCTTGAACTGCTGCAGCTCGGTCACCATCGAGTTCCAGCGGCCCTTGGTGATGCCGATGGTGAACATGATGAAGAACGAGTAGAGCCCGGTCTTCTCGACGATGATGCCGTGCTCCGCGAGGTAGCGCGTGACGATCGCCGCCGGGATCCCCGGGTCCGCGAAATCTCCGTCGACGTCGAGCCCCGGCGTCAGCACGGTGGCCTTGATCGGGTCGAGCATGTTGAACCCCGGCGCGAGGTCGCCGAAGCCGTGCCAGCGCTCGTTCGCCTCGAGCATCCAGTCCTCGCGGTTGCCGATGCCCTCGGCCGCCAGATGGTCCGGGCCCCAGACCTTGAACCACCACGAGTCGCCGAACTCCCCCTCGACCTTGCGCATCGCGCGGCGGAAGTCGAGCGCCTCGCGGATCGACTCTTCGACCAGCGCCGTGCCGCCGGGCGGCTCCATCATCGCCGCCGCGACGTCGCAGGACGCGATGATCGCGTACTGCGGCGAGGTCGACGTGTGCATCAGGTAGGCCTCGTTGAAGCGGAAGCGGTCGAGCTGCCGCGTTTCCGAGTTCTGCACGAGGATCTGCGAGGCCTGCGAGAGCCCGGCGAGCAGCTTGTGCGTCGACTGGGTCGAGAACACGAGCGCGTCCTTCGAGCGCGGCCGGTCGCGGCCGATCGCATGCATGCCCCGGTAGAAATCGTGGAACGCCGCATGCGGGAGCCAGGCCTCGTCGAAGTGCAGCGTGTCGATGTGCTCGCCGGTGAGCTCCTTGATCGTGTCGACGTTGTAGACGACGCCGTCGTAGGTGCTCTGGGTGATCGTCAGGATCCTCGGGTTCGTCTTCACGTCGCGCGCGAACGGGTGCGCGCGGATCTTCTTCTGGATGTTCTCCCAGCGGAACTCGTCCTTCGGGATCGGGCCGATGATGCCGAGGTTGTTGCGCGTCGGCGTCAGGAACACCGGGATCGCGCCGGTCATCGTGATCGCATGCAGGATCGAGACGTGGCAGTTGCGGTCCACGACGACGACGTCGCCGGGCGCGACCGTCGCGTGCCACACCATCTTGTTCGAGGTCGAGGTGCCGTTGGTGACGAAGAACAGGTCGTCCGCGTTGAAGATGCGCGCCGCGTTGCGCTCGGAGGCCGCGACCGGGCCCGAGTGGTCGAGGAGCTGGCCGAGCTCGTCGACCGCGTTGCACACGTCGGCGCGCAGCAGGTTCTCGCCGAAGAACTGGTGGAACATCTGGCCGACCGGGCTCTTCAGGAACGCGACGCCGCCCGAATGGCCGGGGCAGTGCCACGAGTAGCTGCCATCGCTCGCGTAGTGCGTGAGCGCCCGGAAGAACGGCGGCGCGAGGCCGTCGAGGTAGGTCTTCGACTCGCGGATGATGTGGCGGGCGACGAACTCCGGCGTGTCCTCGAACATGTGGATGAAGCCGTGCAGCTCGCGCAGGATGTCGTTGGGCAGGTGCGACGAGGTGCGCGTCTCGCCGTACAGGTAGATCGGGATGTCCGCGTTGCGGACGCGGATCTCGCGGATGAAGTTGCGCAGGTTCACCACCGCCGGGTCGAGCTCGGGGCCCGGCGTGAACTCCTCGTCGTCGATCGACAGGATGAACGCGGAGGCGCGCGACTGCTGCTGCGCGAACTGCGCGAGGTCGCCGTAGCTGGTGACGCCGAGCACCTCGACGCCCTCGGCCTCGATCGCGCGCGCGAGCGCGCGGATGCCGAGCCCGCTCGCGTTCTCCGAGCGATAGTCTTCGTCGATGATGACGACGGGAAAGCGGAATTTCATCGTGTCCTCTCGTGGTGCGGGGCCGTTCCGGGCGCGAGGCGTCCGGCGGCCCCGGGCTGGCCGGGATTGTCGCGCGGTTCGGCGCGCGGCGCGATGGGATGGACCGCGGATCGGGCGATGGGTGCCCCGGGGTGCGGCCGGCGCGCAACGCCGCCGCCCCGGCCGGTCCGGCGTTCAGGCGTGCGCTACGACGATCGCGCCCGCCCAGGCGAGGAGCCCGAGTCCGAGCGGCGCGCGGATCGCCTGGCCGCCGGGCAGGTTCTTCTCGACCGCCATCGCCGCCGCGATCGCGAGCATCCAGCCGGGATTGCCCATGCCGACGACGAAGGTGACGAGCATCAGCGCCCAGCAGCAGGCCACGCAGAACGCGCCGTGGTCGAGGCCGAGCCGGAACGCTTCCGCCGCCGGACGGCGGCCGTGCCAGTGCGCGTTCACGAAGCCGAACGGCGTGCGGCAGCGCTCGAGGCAGCGGTATTTGAGCGCGGAGAACTGGAACGCGCCGGCGAGCGCGAGCACGCCGGCACCGATGAGCCACGCGCGCGCGGCGATGCCGGGGCTCGCGGCCGCGAGGCTCCGGATGCCGGTGTCGGCCGCGTGCGCCGCCACGCCGAACCCCATCCAGACAGCGACGTAGCCGCCGAGCATGATGCCGACCAGCCGGCCGGCGTCCGGACGACCGGCCACCACCCGCCGGAACATGCCGAGGAGCGGGAGCACGGTCGGCACCATCATCGCCGCGATCATCAGGAGCCATGCGAGGCCCGCGACGAGCGCAGGGACGACGATCTCGCCTCCCGGCAGCGCGCGGCAGAGCGGCGAGAGCGCGAGCGTGTCCCCCCAGCCGCCGTGGTCGAGGTAGCCGCGCCACGGGCTCGCGCTCCACAGTGCGAGGAGCGCCCACGCGGGCACGACGACCGCGGCGATCAGGATCACCGCGGGGCGCCGGGCGTCGCTCCGGCGGGGAGCGAGCGGAGCAGCGGGCGTGGTCGAGCCAGCCATGCGTCGACCACGCCGGCCACGCCTCCGACGGCGTGGCCGGCGCGGTCAGGCGGTGAACACGAACGTGCTCTGGATCGCGTTGTTGCCCTTGAGGTCGAGATCGATGCCGAGCCTCGGGTTGCTCGCGCGGTAGCGCAGCGCCTTGCCGACGAACGCGGGTGAACCGGGCACCGTCGAGAAGACCGAATCGCGCAACGTCGTCACCTCGCCATGCGCGCCGCGGAAGGGCTCGAGCTCGGCCAGGCCGACATTGCCGACCTTGAGGTGACCGTGGCCCTCGTGCACGGTGAACTCGATCGGCACCTTCTCGACCGAGACGACTTCGCCGATCAGCTTCGCGAGATCGGCGATCGGTCCACCCCGCTTGCCGGAGAACACCGCGATGAGCGCGTCCTGCTGCGCCGGGCTCGCTCCGTCGTCCACGTACAGAGCGGCCCGCCAGTTGCCGGCGAGCACGTTGCCGGGGATGTCCCCGAGGCACGCGACCGTGCGGCCCGCGACGTCGAGTCCGTCGACGCTGCCCTTGTCGATGTGCCAGGCCATGAAACCCTTGCAGGTTCCGTTGTCCGGATCTTCGCCGATCCAGCACGGGCAGAGCACCTTGCAGTTGCACACTTCGAGGAGCCGACCTTCGAGACGGTAGGACATGGGGCCTCCTGCATCGTGGTGGGGAAGCCGGACCGGGCTCGTGGCCCGGGGGGAAGTCGATCCTACGCCCGGCGCATGGCGGAGACCCTACGAAAAATCCGCCGTTGAGCCCGCCGCGGCAATCCCCGCTCCCCCTCCGGGGAAGGGGAACGGATCGGCTCGCGGTCACCCGCCCGCGCCCCGCGCTCCGCTACCGGCGGCCGCCTGCGAGCGCGACCGAACGCGGATGGGCGCGCAGGCGGACCATCGCCCACACGCCGATCGCCGGGCCGATCGCGAGCGGCACGAACGCGTGGCGCCAGCCGAGCGACTCGACGAGCGGCGGCATCATGTGGATGGTCGCGAGCGTCAGCGTGAACCCCAGCGCTGTCTGCAGCGTCAGCATGGTGCCGACGCGGGACTTGTCGGCGAGTTCCGCGATCGACGCGGAGAACTGCGCCGAGTCGGCCACGATACTCACGCCCCAGACCAGGCACACGGCGACGACCAACGCCGGGGGTCCGCCGAACAGCGTGCCGATGCCGGCCGCGCAGCTTCCCGAGATCGCCATCGCGACGATCGTGAGCGTCGTGCGTCCCAGGCGGTCGGCGAGAAAGCCCGCAACGACCGCGCCGACGCCGCCCGATGCGATCGTCGCGAACGCCGCGAGCATCGCGGCGGCGGGCGCGTCGTCGGCAGGCAGGGTGAGCGCGAAACTCGCTCCCAGGAACACCGCGATCCACGCCCACATCGCGTAGAGCTCCCACATGTGCCCGAGGTAACCCAGGTTCGCGAGGCGCAACGGCACGTCGCGCCAGGCGTCGAGGATCGCGCGAGGATCGAAGCGCGGCGCGCTCGCGCGGTTCGGCCCGACGTTCACGAGCAATACGAGTCCGGCGGCGGCAAGCGCGCAGACCGAGGACACCGCGACCGGAATGCGCCAGTCGACGCCGCCGAGCGCGTTGAACAGGTACGGCGACGCCGACCCGAGCGTCAGCGCGCCGACGAGGATGCCGACCATCAGACCCATGTCGCCGTCGGCCCAGGTCGCCACGATCTTCATGCCGACCGGGTAGACCCCCGCCATCGCCATTCCCGTGGCGAATCGGATGGCGGGCATCGCCCAGGACGACGGATCGACGAGGAGCAGCAGGGCATTCGCCGCCGCGCCGAACGCCGCGCTCGCGGCCAGGAAGCGCCGCGGATCGAGGCGGTCCGCGAGACCGAGCAAGGCGGACAGCAGGCCGCCGGCGACGAATCCCAGTTGCACGCCCGAGGTCAGCGCCGACTGCATGAACCCCGAGATCCGGTACTGCGCGATCAACTGCGGCACGACGGCCGAGGCGGAGAACCACAGCGCCATCGCCATCACCTGGCAGATCGCGAGGATCGCGATCGACGCGCGCTTCGACATGGCCCCTCCCTGGCCGGGCCGGGAGCCCGACCCGCGTGACGCGGCCTAGATCCTGGGGAGCGTGACGCCCTTCTGCCCCTGGTACTTGCCTCCCCTGTCCTTGTACGACGTCTCGCAGACCTCGTCGGACTCGAAGAAGATCACCTGCGCCACGCCCTCGTTCGCGTAGATCTTCGCGGGCAGCGGCGTCGTGTTGGAGAACTCGAGCGTCACGTAGCCTTCCCACTCCGGCTCGAACGGCGTGACGTTCACGATGATGCCGCAGCGCGCGTAGGTGCTCTTGCCGAGGCAGATCGTCAGCACGTTGCGCGGGATGCGGAAGTACTCGACGGTGCGCGCGAGCGCGAACGAATTGGGCGGGATGATGCAGACGTCGCCGCGGAAGTCGACGAAGGACTTCTCGTCGAAGTCCTTCGGATCGACGATCGTCGAGTTGATGTTGGTGAAGATCTTGAATTCCTGCGAGCAGCGGATGTCGTAGCCGTAGCTCGAGGTGCCGTAGGAGACGATGCGCCGGCCGTCGACCGAGCGCACCTGCCCGGGCTCGAAGGGCTCGATCATCCCCTGCGCCGCCATGCGGCGGATCCAGCGGTCCGACTTGATCACGGCGCGGCGCTTCCCTAGGTGTTCTGCACGACGATGCTCGGGAACTTCGACGAGAAGTCCTCGGCCTTCTGCGCGACCGCGATCGCGACCTTGCGCGCGATCTGCTTGTAGACCTGCGCGACCGGACCGTCCGGGTCGGCGACGACGGTCGGGCGCCCCGAGTCGGCCTGCTCGCGGATGCGGATGTCGAGCGGGAGGCTCCCGAGGAACGGCACGCCGTAGTCGCGGCACATCTTCTCGCCGCCGCCGGAGCCGAAGATGTGCTCGGCGTGGCCGCAGTTCGAGCAGACGTGGATCGCCATGTTCTCGACGACCCCGACGATCGGCACGCCGACCTTCTCGAACATCTTGAGGCCCTTGCGCGCGTCGAGGAGCGCGATGTCCTGCGGCGTCGTGACGATCACCGCGCCGGTCACCGGCACCTTCTGCGACAGCGTGAGCTGGATGTCGCCGGTGCCCGGCGGCATGTCGACGACGAGGTAGTCCACCTCGCGCCAGTTGGTGTCCTTCAGCAGTTGTTCCAGCGCCTGCGTGACCATCGGCCCGCGCCAGACCATCGGCGTGTCGGGATCGATCAGGAATCCGATCGACATCGCCTGGAGGCCGTAGGCCTCCATCGGCTCGAGCGACTTGCCGTCCTTCGATTCCGGCCGCCCGCCGATGCCGAGCATCGTCGGCTGCGACGGACCGTAGATGTCGGCGTCGAGCACGCCGACGATCGCTCCCTCCGCGGCGAGCGCCAGCGCGAGATTGACGGCCGTCGTCGACTTGCCCACGCCGCCCTTGCCGCTCGCAACCGCGATGATGTTCTTGACGCCCGGCACCAGCTTCACGCCGCGCTGCACGGCGTGCGAAGTCACCTTCTGCCCGACCGAGACGTCGACGCGGCCGACGCCGGGCAGCGCGGCGAGCGCGTCGGCCACCTGCCGGCGGATCACGTCGTGCTGGCTCTTCGACGGATAGCCGAGCAGCAGGTCGACTTTGACGTCGGCTCCCGACACGGTGACCTTCCGCACCGACTTGCCGGACACGAAGTCGCGGCCGGTGTTCGGATCGATCAGGCTCTTCAGGCGGGACTGGACATCGGATTCTGCGATCGGCATGGCGTGACGGCCGCTCCCGGCGGCGCTGGCGACTCGTGGCGAACGCCCATTCTAGCCGATCCCCTCCTCCCGTCGCCGGTCCATGCACGGGTCCGCGACCGCCCGTTTGCTAGAATCGGACGCTTCCCCCCGACCGCAGCAAGGTCTTCGATGCCCGCCGCGCCCCGGACGCTGTTCGTGACCACGGCCCTGCCGTACGCGAACGGCCCGTTCCACATCGGCCACGTCATGGAGTACATCCAGGCCGACATCTGGGTGCGCTTCCAGCGGATGCGCGGCGCGAACGTGCACTTCGTGTGCGCCGACGACACGCACGGCGCGCCGATCATGCTGAAGGCGGAAGCCGAGGGCACCACGCCGCAGGCGCTGGTCGCGCGCGTCGCCGCGACGCGGCCGAAGCACCTCGACGGCTTCCACATCGGCTTCGACCACTGGCACTCGACCGACTCGCCGGAGAACGTCGAACTGTCGCAGGACATCTACCGCAGGCTCAAGGCGCGCGGACTCGTCTACGGCAAGCCGGTCGAGCAGTTCTACGACCCGGTCAAGGCGATGTTCCTGCCCGACCGCTACATCAAGGGCGCCTGCCCGAAATGCGGGGCGAAGGACCAGTACGGCGACGCGTGCGAGAACTGCAGCACGACCTACGCGCCGACCGACCTGATCGAACCCTACTCGACGATCTCGGGCGCGCGCCCGGAACTCAAGACCTCGGAGCACCTGTTCTTCCGGCTGTCGGCGCCCGAGGTCGTCGCGTTCCTGCGCGAGTGGACGGCGCATCCGTCGGCGGGACAGGCGCTGCAGCCCGAGGTGCTGAACAAGGTGCGCGAGTGGCTGGGACCGCCCGACGGCGAGAGCCGGCTCGCCGATTGGGACATCTCGCGCGACGCGCCCTACTTCGGCATCCCGATCCCCGACGCTCCGGGCAAGTATTTCTACGTGTGGCTCGACGCGCCGGTGGGCTACCTCGCGAGCCTCTGCGCGCACCTCGGCTCGCGCCAGGCGTTCGACGCGTTCCTCGCGCGGCCGGACGTCGAGCAATACCACTTCATCGGCAAGGACATCGTCTATTTCCACACGCTGTTCTGGCCGGCGATGCTGAAGTTCGCCGGGAAGCCCTTCCGGACGCCGGACAACGTGTTCGTGCACGGCTTCATCACGTTCCAGAACGAGAAAATGTCGAAGTCGCGCGGCACCGGCATCAGCCCGGACGTCTACCTCGACCTCGGGCTCAACCCCGAGTGGCTGCGCTACTACCTCGCGGCGAAATTGAACGACAGGGTCGAGGACCTCGACTTCAATCCCGACGACTTCGTCGCCCGCGTCAACAGCGACCTCGTCGGCAAGTACGTCAACATCGCGAGCCGCGCGGCGAGCTTCCTCGCGAAGCACTTCGATGGCAGGCTTTCCGACGAGCGCGAGCATCGCCGCGCCTGGTGGACCTCGCTCGCCGGGAACGCGGAAGCCGAGATCGCCGGGGCGATCGACGAGCGCGAGTACGGCAAGGCGCTCCGCCGCGTGATGGAACTCGCCGACGCGATCAACCGGCATTTCGACGAGCGCCAGCCCTGGCTCCTCGCGAAGGACACCGCGAAGCGCGCCGAACTCCACCGTGTGGTGAGCGAGTGCATCACCGGCTTCAAGAACCTGACGGTGTTCCTCGCGCCGGTCCTGCCGGCGACCGCGCGGAAGGCCGCGACGTTCCTCGGCATCGATCGCGAACTGCGCTGGGACGACCTCGCCGCCGACGTCGGCGGAATCGCGCGCTACGAGCACCTGCTGGGGCGCATCGACCCGAAGGTGGTCGACGCGCTGATCGCGCCTCCCGAAACCCGGGCCGCGGCGGCACCCGCCTCCGCCCCCGCGACCGCCGCCCCGAAGGCCGCGGCGTCCGCCGCTCCGGCCGCGCCGGCGACCGATGCGACGATCACGATCGACGACTTCGCGAAGGTCGATCTGCGCATCGCGCGCATCGTCGCGGCGGAACAGGTCGAAGGCGCCGACAAGCTCGTGCGGCTCACGCTCGACGTCGGCGAAGGCCGCCATCGCACCGTCTTCGCCGGCATCAAGGCCGCCTACGATCCCGCGGCGCTGGTCGGCAGGCTCACACCGATGGTCGCGAACCTCGCGCCGCGCAAGATGAAGTTCGGCCTGTCCGAGGGCATGGTGCTGGCCGCGTCCGGCGACGGACCGGGCGTGTTCCTGCTCGCTCCCGACACGGGCGCCGCGCCGGGCATGAAGGTCAAGTGACCGGAACACCGCCTGCCCGCCACACCGGACATCCGCTCCGGGTCCGGTAACGATGCAACACGACGCACTCCCGCTCTTGCTCGCCGCGGTCGCCGCGTGGCTCGTGATCGGCGCGATCGGCCTCGCCGCGTGGCGTCGGTTGCGCATCGTGAGCCGGGTGCTGTTTCCGCTCGGTGCCGGCGCGGGCGCGGCCCTCGCGGTCGTCGCGTGCCTCGCGATCGGCGCACCGGCGAGCGTGACGGTCCTGCCCCTGGGCCTTCCCGATCTCCCGTTCCACCTGCGTGTCGACGCACTCTCGGCGTTCTTCCTCGCGCTGCTCGGCTCCGCCAGCGCCGCGATTTCCCTGTTCTCGGCGGGATACTTTCGATCGAGCGACGGGACGGCGCCCGGCCTCGTCTGCTTCCAGTACCACGTGTTCCTGGCGGCGATGGCGCTGGTGCTGATGGCCGACGACGCCTACCTGTTCATGGTCGCGTGGGAGGCCATGGCGCTGTCCTCGTATTTCCTGGTCACGACCGAACATCGCATTCCGGAGATCCGACGCGCGGGGTTCCTGTACCTGCTGATCGCGCACGTCGGCGCCATCGGGATCCTGCTCTGCTTCGGGGTGCTCCAGGGTGGCAGCGGCGACTACACGTTCGCGGCGATGCGCGCCGCCGCGCTGTCACCCTCGTGGGCCTCGGTCGGGTTCTTCCTCGCGCTTCTCGGCTTCGGCGCGAAGGCGGGCCTGCTGCCGCTCCACGTCTGGCTCCCGGAGGCCCATCCGGCCGCTCCCTCCCCGGTCTCGGCGCTCATGAGCGGCGTCATGCTCAAGACCGCCATCTACGGCCTGCTGCGCGTCGTGTTCGACCTGCTGCATCTGCAGATCTGGTGGTGGGGAGTGATCGCGCTCGCGCTCGGCCTCGTGACCGCGCTCTTCGGCGTGATCTTCGCCGCGGCGCAGACCGACATGAAGCGGCTGCTCGCCTACTCGTCGATCGAGAACATCGGCATCCTCGTCGCCGGCATCGGTCTCGCGATCCTGTACCGGTCCTACGACAAGCCGCTGCTCGCGGCGATCGCGCTCACCGCGGTGCTCTACCACTCGATCAACCACGCGCTGTTCAAGAGTCTCCTGTTCCTCGCGACCGGCGCGGTGCTGCACGCCACGCACGAACGCAGCCTGGGGAAGCTGGGCGGCCTCATCCACCGGATGCCGTGGGTCGCCGCGCTCGCGCTCGTGGGCACGCTCGCGATCGCGGGGCTCCCGCCGTTGAACGGCTTCGTCTCCGAGTGGCTGCTGCTGCAGGCGTTCCTGTTCACGCCGACGCTGCCGCAATCGTTCGTCAACATGCTGGTGCCGATCGCCGCGGCGGCGCTCGTGCTCGCCGCCGCGCTCGCCGCGTACGTGATGGTCAAGTTCTACGGCGTGATCTTCCTCGGCCGCCCGCGCGAGGCCCACCTCGCCTACGCGAAGGACGCGGGGCGGCACGAGCGGATCGCGCTCCTGCTCCTCGCCGGCGGTTGCGTGCTCCTCGGCGTCCTGCCCGGCGCCGTGATCCGCGCGCTCGACCCGGTGAACGCGATGCTCGTCGGCGTGCCGCTGGGAGAAGCCGCCGGCCATTGGCTGATGCTCGCGCCCTTCGGCGAGGAACGGTCGAGCTACAGTCCGATGATCGTGCTCCTCGTGGTCGCGGCGGTCGTGCTGGTGACGATGCAGGTCGTCCACCGCCATTACCACGGGCGCGTCCGTCGCGCCGACCCGTGGGATTGCGGTTTCCCGCTGCAGACACCCCGCATGCAGGACACCGCCGAGGGCTTCGGCCAGCCCGTGCGCCAGGTGTTCGAACCGTTCTTCCGGATCGAGCGCGAACTGCCGTCGCCGTTCGACGCGGCGCCGCGCTACCGGGTCGCGGCGGCCGACCCCTGGTGGCACTGGATCTATCTTCCGATCGCGCGCGCGGCGGACTTCGCCGCGCGCTTCGTCGGCCTGATCCAGCAGGGCCGCATCTCGGTCTACCTCACCTACAGCTTCGTGACCTTGCTGGCGCTGCTGTTCCTGGTCCGATGAGCGCGACCGCCCTGCTCTCCCAGTTCGTGCAGGTCGGCCTCGCGCTCGCGCTGGCGCCGCTGCTCGTGGGCTGGGTCAACCAGTGCCGCGCCTGGCTCTCGAACCGAAGCGCGCCGCCGATCACGCTGCCCTACCGCACGATCCGCAAGCTGTTCACGAAGGACGCGGTCGTCGCGAGCAACGCCTCGCCGGTGTTTCGGCTCACGCCGTACGTCGTGTTCGGCGCGATGTGCTGCGCGGCCGCCATCGTGCCCTCGCTCGCGACCGACCTGCCGTTCGCGGCCGCGGCCGACGCGATCGCGCTGGTGGGGCTGTTCGCGCTCGCGCGCGTGTTCATCGCGCTGGCCGCGATGGACATCGGGACGGCCTTCGGCTCGCTGGGCGCCCGACGCGAGATGTTCGTCGGCTTCCTCGCCGAGCCGGCGCTCCTGATGGTCCTGTTCACCGCCTCGCTGATCTCGAACTCCACGTCGCTGCCGTCGATCGTCGACACGCTCGCGCACCGCGAACTCGCGATCTATCCGTCGCTCGCGTTCGCGGGCGTCGCGTTCACGATGGTTTCCCTCGCGGAGAACGCGCGCATCCCGATCGACAACCCCGCCACGCACCTCGAACTCACGATGATCCACGAGGCGATGCTGCTCGAGTACTCGGCGCGCCACCTCGCCCTGATCGAATGGGCGACCGCGCTGAAGCTCTTCAACTACTCGTGCATCGGACTCGCGCTGTTCTTTCCCTTCGGCATCGCGCAAGGCAGCGACGACTGGTTCGCCATCGCACTCGCCGTGCCCGCGCTCGTCGCCAAGCTCGCGGCCGGCGGCTTCCTGCTCGCGCTGATCGAGACGGCGTCCGCCAAGTTGCGGATCTTCCGCGCGCCGGAATTCCTCGGGACCGCGTTCCTCCTCGCGGTCCTCGCGATGCTCGTCCACCTGCTCCTCGGCAGCTGAACATGCACCTCCTGCCGCTCTACGCGCAGCTCATCAACCTGTTCGCGGCGATCCTGCTCTTGCTGTCGTTCGCGATGCTCGCGCAGCGGCGCGTCCTCTCGCTGATCGACCTCTACGCCGCCCAGGGCCTCGTGCTCGCCGCGTCGACCGCGATCGTCGCCTACGGCACGGGGCAGTACCACCTCTACGAGTCCGCGGCGCTCACGCTGGTCCTCAAGGTGCTCCTGCTGCCGTGGATCCTCTATCGCCTGATCCGGAAGCTCGACGTCAAATGGGACGTCGAGCGGCTGATCAACGTGCCGACGACCATGCTGATCGGCATCGTGCTCGTCGTGTTCGCCTTCAATCTCGCGGTTCCGATTTCGCAGCTCGCCAGCACCGTCACCCGATCGACGCTCGGCATCGCGATGGCCTGCGTGATGCTCTCGTTCCTGATGATGATCACCCGGCGCAAGGCGATCCCGCAGGTCATCGGATTCCTGTCGATGGAGAACGGACTCTTCTTCGCGGCGACCAGCGCCACCTACGGCATGCCGATGGTCGTCGAGCTCGGCATCGCGCTCGACGTGCTCGTGGGGGTGCTCATCCTCGGCGTGTTCTTCTTCCAGATCCGCGAGCAGTTCGACAGTCTCGACCTGCGGCATCTCGAATCGCTGAAGGAGGAGAAGGAGTGAGCGTCCTGGCGCGGCCGGGCTGTCGCGGGCCCCTCGCATGATCGAGATCCTCGCGGTGCTGGGCTTTCCGCTCGCCGGAGCGCTGATGCTGGCGCTCATGGGCGAGCGCGACAGCGCGGCGACCGTCAACATCGGCGCGAGTCTCGCGACCTTCGCCGCCGCCGTCGCGCTGACCATTCGCGTCGTCACAGACGGCCCGCTGCTCGCGCTCGACAAGCTCTTCTTCGTCGACTCCTTCAACGTGTTCCTCGTCGCGCTCACCGCGTTCGTCGGCTGCACGACGTCGGTGTTCTCCCGGCCCTACATGCGGATCGAGCGCCAGCGCGGACACGTGAACGCGGCGCGGCTGCGCCTGTACCACGGCATGTACCAGCTCTTCGTGTTCACGATGCTGCTGGCGCTCCTCACCAACAACATGGGCATCCTGTGGGTCGCGCTGGAGGCGGCCACGCTGACGACGGTGCTGCTCGTCTCGCTCTACCGTACGCCCGCGAGCCTCGAGGCGGCCTGGAAGTACTTCATCCTGTGCGGCGTCGGCATCGCCCAGGCGCTGTTCGGCACGATCCTGCTGTTCTTCGCCGCGGAGAAGCTGCTCGGCGCGGGCGGGGGCGCGCTCCTGTGGACCGAACTCGACGCGGTGAAGGCGCAGCTCGAGCCCACGGTGCTCTCGCTCGCGTTCGTGTTCCTGCTCGTGGGCTACGGCACCAAGGTCGGGCTCGTCCCGCTGCACAACTGGCTGCCGGATGCGCACGCCGAGGGCCCGACGCCGGTCTCCGCCGTGCTGTCCGGGCTCCTCCTCAACGTCGCGCTCTACGCGGTCGTCCGCTGCAAGGTGCTGGTCGAGGGCGCGCTTCCGACCTCGTTCGCGAAGAACCTGATGATGGGATTCGGCCTGCTGTCGGTCGTGGTCGCCGCGTTCCTGCTCTCGCGGCAGAAGGACATCAAGCGCCTGTTCGCGTATTCGTCGATCGAGCACATGGGCATCATCACGTTCGCCTTCGGCATGGGCGGCGCGATCGCGAATTTCGCGGGACTGCTGCACATGACGGTGCACTCGCTCACCAAGTCGGCGATCTTCTTCGCGGTCGGCCACGCGACGCAGAAGAGCGGGACGCAGCTCATCGACGGCATTCGCGGCCTCATCACGACCAGCCCGGTCATCGGCTGGGGGCTCATGATCGGCACCCTCGCCATCCTCGGGATGCCGCCGTTCGGCGTGTTCGCGAGCGAGTTCCTGATCCTCACGACCGCGATGCGCGAAGAGCCCTGGGCCACGCCGTTCCTGCTCGTCGCACTGGGCATCGCGTTCGCCGCCGTGTTCTCGAAGGTGCAGCCGATGGCGTTCGGCGAGCCGCTCGCCGCCCGCCTCCCCCACCGCCCGGCGATGCTGCCGGTATTCGTGCATCTCGCGCTGGTGCTGATGCTGGGCCTGTGGATCCCGCCGTTCCTGGCCGCGTGGTACCGACAGGCCGCGCTCCTGATCGGCTGACGCACGATGGACCTCTCCCGCCTCGGTCTCTCCGGCGTGCCGTTGCCTTCGGCGATTCCCGCCGCGCGCGTCGCGGCGGGGTCGGGGCAACTCGTTCCCGCGTGCCGCGTCGCACGCGAGCAGGGAGCGCATCTCGTCGCTCTGTGGGCGAGCGACGAGCGCGACCGCGACGCGGGGTTCGCGGTGCGCGTCGCGCTGGGCGACGCGGCCGGCCTCACCGTGCTGGAGACGACGGTGCCCGACCTGCCCGACGCGCGCTACGGCGACGTCTCGGCGGTCTTTCCGGCCGCGGCGCGAATGCAGCGCGCCGCCTTCGACCTCGTCGGCGTGGCCTCCGAGGCCGGCGACCAGCGTCCGTGGACCTGGATGGCGAGCTGGCCGATCGACCGCTATCCGCTGCGGCGCGACTTCGAGGCCTCGCCCAAGTGGGAGCCGGGCCAGGAGGAGTACGAGTTCGTCCGGGTCGACGGCGACGGCGTGCACGAGATTCCGGTCGGCCCGGTCCACGCGGGCACCATCGAGCCCGGTCACTTTCGCTTCCAGGTGGTGGGCGAGAAGGTGCTGCGGCTCGAGGAGCGGCTCGGCTACGCGCACAAGGGGATCGAGAAGCGCTTCGAGACGATGCGCGCCGCGGACGCCTTCCGGCTCGCGGGCCGCGTGTCCGGCGACAGCACGGTCGCCTATGCGTGGGCCTACGCGCAGGCGCTCGAGGCGATCGCGGGCCTCGCGGTGCCGCCGCGCGCGCTCTGGCTGCGGGCGCTCGCGCTCGAGCGGGAGCGTATCGCGAACCACCTGGGGGACCTCGGCGCCCTCGGCAACGACGGCGGCCTCGCGTTCGGACTCGCGCAGTTCTCGCGCCTGCGCGAAGAGTTCGTGCGCACGAGCCGCGACGCGTTCGGCCACCGTTTCATGATGGACGCCGTCGTGCCCGGCGGTGTCGCGCACGACGTCGAGCGCGGCAGGCTCGCGTCGATGGCTGCCGAGGCGAAGCGGCTCGCCGCGGAGGTCGCGACGTTGCGCGGCATCTACGACGAGCACGACGGACTGCAGGACCGCTTCCGGACCTGCGGCCGCGTGGCGCCCGAACTCGCGGCCGATCTCGGGCTCACCGGCCTCGCCGGCCGCGCGAGCGGCCAGGCGCGCGACCTGCGCGTCGACTTTCCGTCGGCGCCCTACGACGTGCTGGCGGTGCGGAAGTGCGTCGACGACGGCGGCGACGTCGCCGCGCGCGTCGCGGTCCGGTTCGACGAGCTCGCCGAATCGCTGCGGCTCGTACGTGCGATCGTCGACGCCATCCCCGAAGGCGTCATCCGGGCCGCGCTCCCGGAGCCCGTCCCCGCGAAGCTCGGCCTGGGCGCGGTCGAGGGATGGCGCGGCCCGGTGCTGGTCGCGCTCGAAACCGGCCCCGGCGGCACGATCCGCCGCTGCCATCCGCACGATCCGTCGTGGTCGAACTGGCCGGTGGTCGAGCACGCGGTGATCGGGAACATCGTCCCCGACTTCCCCCTCATCAACAAGTCGTTCAATCTCGCCTACAGCGGACAGGACCTCTGACGATGCTGAGAATGCTGAAACAGATCGCGAAGGTCGGGGTGTGCACCGAAGCGCCTCCCGCGCCGGCCGGCGAGCTCGCGAAGGCCGCACGCATCCAGGCCGAGGTCCTCGCGACGCTCGGCCGCGCGCTCGCGATCCGCCAGGTCGACGCCGGCTCGTGCAACGGCTGCGAGCTCGAGATCCAGGCGCTCGGCAACCCCCGCTACAACATCGAAGGGCTGGGCATCCGCTTCGTGGCGAGCCCCCGCCACGCCGACATGCTGCTCGTGACCGGCCCGGTGTCGAAACACATGGCCATCGCGCTCAGGCGGACCTACGATGCCACGCCCGAGCCGAAGCTCGTCGTCGCCGTAGGCGACTGCGGATGCCACGGCGGCATTTTCGGCGAGAGCTACGCGAGCCTCGGTGCGGTCTCCAACGTGATCCCGGTCGACGTCGAAGTGCCCGGTTGCCCGCCGACGCCCACGGCGCTCCTCCAGGGCATCCTCGCCGCGATTTGCGCCCGCGCCGCGGGAGGTGCGCCGCAGGCGGGCGAACGCGGCGACCGGTCCGCCGGAGGGTCCTGACGCGACGTCCCCCGGCGCGCCAGCGAGCGCTCGCGCCGGGGCCTCAGGCGGAGAACGTCACGCGCCCGGTGGCGACATCGTGCATCGCCGACACGACGCGGAGCTTCTTCTCGTCGACCAGCTTCCGGAGCACGAGGCTGCGCGAGGTGACCTGCGCGGCCGTGAGCTTCGCGTTCGCGTCTGCGACCGCCTGCACCCAGGCCTTGTTCTTCGTGTTCGCCTCGCCGGTCGCCTTCGCCGCCTTGATCGCGGGAGCGAAGGCGCGCAGCATCGCCGTCAGGTGGCCGAGCTTCGCGCCGTCGATCGCGCCCTTGATCGCGCCGCACTCGCTGTGGCCGAGCACGACGATGAGCTTCGCCCCCGAGAGCTCGGTCGAGAACTCGAGGCTCGCGAGGATGTCGTCGTTGACGAAATTGCCGGCGATGCGCGCGCAGAAGACGTCGCCGATCCGCTGGTCGAACACGAGTTCGGGCGGCACGCGCGAATCGATGCAGCCGACGATGGCCGCGAACGGAGCCTGCCCGGAGGCGGTCTCGCGCACCTGCGTGCGCAGGTCGCAGTTGATCGTCCGGCCGGAGACGAAACGCTCGTTGCCTTCGACCAGCATGCGCAGCGCCGCGTCGGGCGAGGTGTCGCGCTGGCGCTCGCGCGTGAACACCGCGCACTCGGACGCAACGAGGGACGTCTGCGCTGCGGCCGTCGACGACAGGACGGCGGACGCCGCGCCGAGCGCCGGGACCGCGAGGACGAAGCGCCGGCGGTCGAACGGCGCCCCCCGCGCGCTCATTTCTTCGCGGGTGTGACGGCGATCGCCACGGCCTCGGTGTAGGTCGCTTCGACCTGGTCGCCCTTCGCGACCAATGCGAACTGCTTCGGGTCGCGCACCTTGAGCTCCACCGTGCGCTGCGGTCCCTTGAGCGTCACCGTCTGCGTGGCCGGATCGAGCGCGACGACGTCGGCGATCACGGTCACCTGCCGGCCGATCGCCCCGCCGGGCGCAGCACCTTCCTTCGCGCGCATGGCTCCCGCCGCTTCCGACTTCTGGACCGTCTTGCCGCCGCCCTTCTTCAGTTCGAGCGTCAGCGCCTCGACGTACTGGACGTCGACCGCGTCGCCGACCTTCATCTGCGCGAAGTTGCGCACCTCGGGCCCTGCCGTCAGCGTGATCTCGCGACCCTGCGGCCCCTTGAGCGTCACCGCGCGGGTCTTCGCGTCGATCGCGGTGATCGTCGCGGTCACGTTGACGGTCTGCGCGACACCGCCGACGCCGGGACCCTTGCCGGCGATCACCGCCCCGGATTGCGCCACCGCGACCGACGGCAGGAACGCGGCCGCGACGAGCGCGGCAACCATGGAAAGCATCGACTTCATCGTTCGAACTCCTCGCGGCCCGATGCCGCAGCAGTGAAAGGGGTGCGTTGCAGCGTTCACGGACGGCCCAGGAAGAAGTACGCGCTGCGATAGCCGCCGTCCATCGCGCCATAGCCGAGGTACACCGGACCCACCGGCGTATCGACGCCGAAGAATACCGCACCGGACACGAGCGTTCCCGTGAGGTTGCCCGGCACGAAAGGCGCCTTCATCTGGCCGACTTCCGCCGAGGCGCCGACGTACATCCCCGGAATCAGCTTGAATGCCGCCATCTTGTACAGGTAGACGAGCCGCCCGAACGTGAGGCGCTGGCCGAGCAGCGCGCCCGCGGGCAACCCGGATTGCTGCAGGAAACCGCCCCATTGCACGAGGTCGTAGACCGGCAGGTCGTCGTTGCCCACGTTGCCCGCGAGCCGGATCGACGGCATCAGCGTGTGCGGACCGAAGCTGTAGGCGGCGACGCCGGTCAGTTCCCCGCGCACATAGGTGTCGCGCGCGCCGATCGCCTTCGACGACGCGAACACGTCGAGGGTCGCCGCGAAACCGGCGCGGGGGAAGTTCACGCTGTCGAGCTGGTCGAGGATCGCACGAAACCGGAATCCGCCGCGGGAGACCGAGCTGGGATCGGGTTCGTACTCCGGGGCGCCGGTGTCGAGCGACGCCCGGGAGTGCCCGGCGAGGACACCGACGCGCACCTCGCCGTAGCGCGTGAATGCGGCGCCGAGGTCGATGCCGGCGTAGGCCGTCTCGAGGTCGTAGGTCGCGATGCGCTGGGCCTGGTAGTAGAGATCGATGTCGCGCCGCGACACCGAGGCCCGCGGCGCGATGAAGAGCCCGTTGCGCGCGCCGAGCGGCTGGTAGAACTCGGTGGCCACGTACGACACCTGCCCCACCTGCGCGTCGGTGCGCCATTCCGCTCCGAGCGGATTGATCCACGTCTTCCGGTAGCTGACCGCGAGATTGAACGTGTTGTCGCCCTTGAAGTTCGACTGCAAGCCGAGGCCGAAGCGCAGGTAGTCCGGGCCCCACGACTTCTCGATCGCGTCGATCGAGACGATCTGCCTGCCGGCGTCCTGGATCAACTGGTAGTCGACGTGCTCGAAATCGCCGGAGCCGTACAGCCGGCGGAGGTCGCGGTCGAGGCGATCGCGGTCGAGGACCTCTCCCGGCCGGGTATCGATGAAATTCGAGAGCGCCGCAGGATTGACCCGGTGGAGTCCGGGGAAGTCGATCTTCGCGACCACCTCGGGCGGTCCCTCGGGGGGCGCTGCATGCCGCGCGCGCAAGACGGCGTAGCGCTCGGGCGAAATCGCCAGCGCCGACAGCCGCGGCGCCGCCGCTCTCGCGGCCGCCTCGCCGATCGGCACGGTCTTCGGCAGGTGGTCGAAGTCCCCCGCCGAGAAGTTGCCGAGCGCCGGCTCGATCAGGATGTCGGTCGGCTTCAGCGACGCGAGCGACGCGCGGACGTTCTGTTCGGTCAGGATGTTGATCATCTGCGCGGTTACGCCGAGGACCGACTGAACCTGGTCGCGGGTCATCAGCGGGGTGCCGAGGTTCACCGCGATGACGATGTCGGCGCCCATCGCGCGCGCGGCGGCCACCGGCAGGTTGTCGGTCAGCCCGCCGTCGACGAGCAGCTTGCCGTCGATCTGCGCCGGCGACATCACCCCGGGCACCGACATGCTGGCGCGCATCACGCGCGCGAGGTCGCCATGGTCGAACACGACCGGCTTGCCGGTCACGAGGTCGGTCGCGACCGCGCGGAACGGGATCGGGAGGTCGTCGAAGCGGACCGGTTCGCGCACCTTCGAGAGATGCCGCAGCACCGCCTCGAGCTGGATGCCGCTGACCAGTCCCTTCTGCAGCAGGATCTCGCCGTCGCGCACGCCGAGTTCGAGGCCGAAGAGGACCGTCAGGTCGTCCTCCTTGCGGCGAATCGGCTTCTCCTGCCGCGGCGGGTTGTCGTGGAACAGGAGATCCGAGCGGATCGTCCCGATCAGCTTCTCCATTTCCCCGATCGACATGCCGCTCGCGTACGCGCCGCCGACGAGCGATCCCATGCTCGTGCCGGTGATGCAGTCGACCGGCACGCGCAACTCCTCGAGGACCTTCAGCACGCCGACGTGCGCGGCGCCGCGAGCGCCTCCCCCCGAGAGCACGAGGCAGACCATCGGGCGGCCTTCCGGCTTGCGCAAACGCGTCGTCGGCGCAGGTTGCATGGTGGCCTGCGGCGGCACGGCGACCGGGGCTTTCGGGGCGTCCGCCGGCTGCGCGAGGGCCGAGCCGAGCCACGACGCGGCCGCCCATGCGCCAAGCGCGACGGTTCGGCGAAAGGCCTGCCGGGCAGGGCGGAGCGCCGAAGTCATGGTCCGCGGATGCTCGCACGAGCGTCCGGATTCGCGCAATCCGGCGTGCGACCTCACATGCACGCCCTCGCCGTCGAACGACACGCCACCGATTCAGCGCGGCGTCCGCAGGTAGCGCACGTCCGGTTCGCGTTCCTCGTTCCCCGCGCCGTCGGTGAACTCGACCGCCTCGAAGCCGTGCCTCTCGTAGAACCGGCGCGCACGCGCGTTGCGCTGGAACGCCCAGAGCTCGATCTTCGGCGATTCGGCCGCGATGCGTTCGAGAAGCCGCGTGCCGATGCCGTGCCCGGCCCAGTCCGGCGCGACGTAGAGCTGCATGAGCCAGGTGTCGCGCCGCGACGCGACCCCGATGATCGCCTCGCCCGCGCACGCGAGCCACACCGAGTGCGTCGCGAACACCGTGTCGCGCATCCAGGCGACGTCCTCGTCGGGCGTGTGCACGACGGCGAGCCAGGGCATCGCCGCGCGCATCGATGCGCGGTGCAATCGCGCCGCGGGCACGACGTCGGGCTCGCCGTGCGGCCTGCGCAGCACGACGCCGTCCGCGCAGCCGGGCCTCATCCCGCCATCACCCGAGGAGATCGCCCGACGCCTTGCGTCCGCTCGCGCGTTTCGCAGGCGACGCCGGCGCCTTGGACGAACGCCGGGCGTGCGCCTCGAGCGCCGGAGCGAGGTGGCGGCCGGTGTGGCTCGCCGGGTTTCGCGCGATGTCCTCGGGCGTGCCCTCCGCGACGATGCGCCCGCCGCCCGCCCCTCCCTCCGGCCCGAGGTCGACGACCCAGTCGGCGGTCTTGATGACGTCGAGGTTGTGCTCGATCACGACGACGGTGTTGCCGTGGTCGCGCAACCGATGCAGCACGGTGAGCAGGAGTTCGATGTCGTGGAAATGCAGTCCGGTCGTCGGCTCGTCGAGGATGTAGAGCGTGCGGCCGGTGTCGCGCTTCGAGAGTTCGAGCGCGAGCTTGACCCGCTGCGCCTCCCCGCCCGAGAGCGTCGTCGCCGACTGGCCGAGCGTGATGTAGCCCAGGCCGACGTCGAGCAACGTCGCGAGCTTGCGCGCGACCGCGGGCACCGGCTCGAAGAACGGGTGCGCCTGCTCGACGGTCATCGACAGCACCTCGTGGATGTTCCGGCCCTTGTAGCGGATGTCGAGCGTCTCGCGGTTGTAGCGCTGGCCGTGGCACACGTCGCAGGGGACGTAGACGTCGGGCAGGAAGTGCATCTCGACCTTGATGAGCCCGTCGCCCTGGCAGGCCTCGCAGCGCCCGCCCTTCACGTTGAAGGAGAACCGGCCCGGGCCATAGCCGCGCTCCCGCGCCTCCTTCACCTGCGCGAAGAGTTCGCGGATCGGCGTGAAGAGCCCGGTGTAGGTCGCCGGGTTGCTGCGCGGCGTGCGGCCGATCGGGCTCTGGTCGACGCTGATCACCTTGTCGAACTCGTCGACGCCCTCGATCGCGTCGTACGGCGCCGGCTCCTCCGCGCTGTCGTAGAGGTGGCGCGCCACCGCGAGGTAGAGCGTGTCGTTGATGAGCGTCGACTTGCCGGAGCCCGACACGCCGGTCACGCACACGAACAATCCGACCGGCAACACCAGCGTCACGTCGCGCAGGTTGTTGCCCCGCGCGCCGGTGATCGACATCGTGCGTCCCGGATCGGGCCTGCGGCGCCGCTCGGGCATCGGGATCTGCCGCCGGCCGGCGAGGTACTGCCCGGTGAGCGAATGCGCCGCGCGGCGGATGTCGTCCGGCGTCCCCTGCGCGACGACCTGTCCGCCATGCTCGCCCGCGCCCGGCCCCATGTCGACCACGTGGTCGGCCGCGAGGATCGCATCGTGGTCGTGCTCGACGACAATGACGCTGTTGCCCAAGTCGCGCAGGTGCTTCAGCGTCGCGAGCAGGCGGTCGTTGTCGCGCTGGTGCAGCCCGATCGAGGGCTCGTCCAGCACGTACATGACGCCGGTGAGCCCCGAGCCGATCTGCGACGCGAGCCGGATGCGCTGCGCCTCGCCGCCGGACAGCGTCTCCGCCGAGCGGTCGAGCGACAGGTAGTCGAGGCCGACGTTGTTCAGGAACGCGAGGCGCGAGACGATCTCCTTCACGATCTTCTCGGCGATCGACGCCTTGTGTCCCTCGAGCGCGAGGTCGGAGAAGAAACGCGAAGTCTCCTTGAGCGGCCACGCGGACACCTCGTAGATCGCGCGCGCCGACGCACCGGCGCCGACCTTCACGTGCCTCGCCTCGCGCTTCAGGCGCGTGCCGTGGCATTCCGGGCACGGCTTGCTGTTCAGGTACTTCGCGAGTTCCTCGCGCACCATCACGCTGTCGGTCTCGCGGTAGCGGCGCTCGAGGTTGGGCAGGATGCCCTCGAACGCGTGCTCGCGCGTCATCGGCCGGCCGCGCTCGGACAGGTAGGTGAACGGGATCTTCTCGTCGCCCGAACCGTTCAGCACCAGTGCCTGCACGCGCTCCGGCAGCTTCGAGAACGGCCGCTCGAGGTCGAAGCCGGCGTGCTTCGCGAGCGACTGCAGCAACTGGAAATAGAACTGGTTGCGCCGGTCCCAGCCCTTGATCGCGCCCGAGGCGAGCGAGAGCTGCGGGAACGCGACGACGCGCTTGGGATCGAAGAAGCTGATCGCGCCCAGTCCGTCGCAGCGCGGGCAGGCGCCGGCCGGATTGTTGAACGAGAACAGGCGCGGCTCGAGTTCGGCGAGCGAGTAGTTGCACGCCGGGCAGGCGAACTTCGAGCTGAACAGGTGCTCGCGCCCGGTGTCCATCTCGACCGCGATCGCGCGGCCGTCGCCGTGGCGCAGCGCGGTCTCGTAGGACTCCGCGAGCCGCTGCTTCAGGTCCGGCGCGACCTTCAGCCGGTCGACGACGACCTCGATCGTGTGCTTGGTCGTGCGCGCGAGCTTCGGCACCGCGTCGATCTCGTGCACACTGCCGTCGACGCGCACGCGCACGAAGCCCTGTGCGCGCAGTTCGACGAAGAGTTCGAGATGCTCGCCCTTCCGGTTCGTGACCACGGGCGCGAGGATCGCGAGCTTGGTGTCCGCCGGCAGCGCGAGCGTCGCGTCGACCATCTGCGAGATCGTCATCGACGCGAGTTTCCGGTCGGGGTGATCCGGGCAGTGGGGATCGCCGACGCGCGCGTAGAGGAGCCGCAGGTAGTCGTGGATCTCGGTGACGGTGCCCACCGTCGAGCGCGGATTGTGCGAGGTCGCCTTCTGCTCGATCGAGATCGCCGGCGAGAGCCCTTCGATCAGGTCGACGTCGGGCTTCTCCATCAACTGCAGGAACTGGCGCGCGTACGCGGAGAGCGACTCGACGTAGCGCCGCTGGCCTTCCGCGTAGAGCGTGTCGAACGCGAGCGAGCTCTTGCCCGAGCCCGAGAGCCCGGTGATCACGATCAGCCGGTGGCGCGGCAGGTCGAGATGGACGTTCTTGAGGTTGTGCGTGCGTGCGCCGCGGATGCGGATCTGGTCCATGCGTGCCCGGGAGTCGGCCCGCCCGCCGGACCTGTCCGAACGGACGAAGGCGAGCGAAGCGAACCTGTTAGTATAGTGTGTTCGGCGTGTCACGCGGCACCCTGGCCGCGACACGCGCCGCATGCTTCGTTCCGCCGCACCCTCGAGCGCCATCCCCATGTCGTCGATCGCCGCAGGCCCGCGCGCCGCCAGCCGCATGACGGCCGCGGAGCGGCGGGCGACCGCCTGCCTCGCCGGTGTCTCGGGCCTCCGCATGCTGGGCCTCTTCATCGTGCTGCCGGTGCTCGCGCTGCACGCCGAGTCGCTCCCCGGCGGCGGGGACCCCGCGCTGATCGGCATCGCGATCGGCGCCTACGGACTCGCTCAGGCGCTGCTGCAGATTCCGTTCGGCTGGGCCTCCGACCGCGTCGGCCGCAAGCCCGCGATCGCCGCCGGGCTCGCGGTGTTCGCCGCGGGCAGCTTCGTCGCCGCGTGGGCGCCGACGCTCCCCTGGCTCATCGCCGGGCGCGCGATCCAGGGCGCCGGCGCCGTGTCGGCCGCCGTGATGGCGCTCGCGGCGGACCTCACGCGCGATGAAGTGCGCACGCGCACGATGGCGGCGATCGGCATCACGATCGGCGCGGCCTTCGCGGTGTCGCTGGTCGCGGGCCCGGTGCTCGCCGGCGCGATCGGCGTGCCCGGCGTGTTCGTGCTCACCGGCGCGCTGGCGTGCACGGCGATCGCGGTGGTGCTGTGGGGCATTCCGCAGGCCCCCTCGACGGTCCACACCGCCGATCGCGCGGGCTTCGTCCGCGCACTCGCCGACGGCCAGTTGCTGCGCCTCGACCTCGGCGTCTTCGTGCTGCACGCGGTCATGTCGGCGCTGTTCCTGCAGATGCCGTTCGCGCTGCGCGACGCGGGCATCCCGGCCGAGCGGCACTGGACCGTCTACCTGCCGGTGCTCGTGGTCGCGGTGGCGGTGGTGATGCCGCTCTTTCGCGCGGTCGATCGACCGGAACGCAGCCGCATCGTGCTGCTGTCGGCGATCGGGACGCTCGTCGTCTCGCTGGTGGTCCTCGCGTTCGCCGGCGGTTCGCTGACGGCGCTCGTCGCGGGGCTCGCGGTGTTCTTCGCGGCCTTCACGCTGCTCGAGGCCGCGCTGCCGTCGATGGTGACGCGGTTCGCGCCGCGCGCAGCGCGCGGAACTGCCATCGGCGTGTACAGCGGCATGCAGTTCCTCGGCATGTTCGTCGGCGCGGCCACCGCCGGCGTCATCCTGAAGCACGCCGGCGCGACCGCGGTCTACCTCGCCGGTGCGCTGCTGACGTTGCTGTGGCTCGCCGCCGGCGCGACGATGACCAACCCGCCGGCGTCGCCGGATTCTCCCCTCTCGATCGGAAGGACCTGAACGATGGCATCGGTGAACAAGGTGATCCTGCTCGGCAACCTCGGCCGCGATCCCGAGACGCGCTACACGACCGGCGGCAGCGCGGTGACGAACCTGAACATCGCCACGTCCGAGCAGTGGAAGGACAAGAACGGCGAGAAGCAGGAGCGCACCGAGTGGCACCGCGTCGTGCTCTTCGACCGCCTGGCGGAAATCGCCGGCGAGTACCTGAAGAAGGGCCGCTCGGTCTACATCGAGGGGCGGCTGCAGACGCGCAAGTACACGGACAAGGACGGCGTCGAAAAGTACTCGACCGAAGTCGTCGCCGACCGCATGCAGCTCATCGGCGGCGGGCGCGATTCGGGCGGCGGCGGCGATGAAGAGCCGTCCGGCGGCGGTGGCGGTCGCGCGCCCGCGCGCGGCTCGGGCGGCGGCGCGCCGCGCGGGGGCGGAGCACCGTCGGGTGGCGGAAAGAAGCCCGACGACTTCGAGGACGACATCCCGTTCTGATCGGCGCCGCCGGAAGCGACACGGGGCCGCAACGCGGCCCCGTGCACGATGCGACGTTCCCGCGCGGATCGGAATCCGCGCGGACGCGCGATCAGTTGCGGATGCTGATGATCATGCCCGACAGGTCGATCGAGACCATGAGGCCGATCTGCGTGCCCTGCAGGCGCAGGCGCACGCCGCGCTGGTTCTGCAGTTCGGTGATGCCGACGCCGCCGGCCGCGGCCGCGCTCGCCGTGATGGCCGTGTAGGTGCCTTCGATGTCGCGGGCTTCCTTGAGGTTGTAGACCTCGCCGACGAAATCCGCGCGCGCGATGCCGATCGTCGCGCCGAGGCTCACGCCGCCGATGCCGAGGTTGTAACCCTTGTCGCGGAAGTACAGCGTGCCGCTGCCGCCGCTGCCTCCGACGATGAAGCCCGCGCGGAAGATGCGGATGTCGATCGTCGCGTCGGGGCGCGACGCGGTTTGCGCCTGCGCTGCGGTGGTGGCGGCGGCAGCGAGGACCGCGGCGCCGGTGGCGACGAACTTGCGTCGTGAATCGTTGTGATCCATCGGGTGCTCCGTGTCGGAGAGAGTATTCCGCGGCAGACGGCCCACGGAGGGGCCGTCATTCTGACACAACGGCCGTTCGGGCGAAAGCCGCAGCCGGAACCGGATCCATCCCGACTGCGCGCGGGTCGCACGCCGGGTCGACAACGCGCTCCGCACCGGTGATTTCCGCACCGCCGAGGCAGACCTCGCCGTCGTAGAGCACGAGGTATTGCCCCGGCGTCGGCGCGAACTGCGGCGCGTCGAAGGCGGCCCGCAGAGCGCCCCCGCGGGTGTCGACGATGCACGACGCATCCGCCATCCGGTATCGGGTCTTCGCCGCGAGGCGCGCGGGCAACGACGGAGCCTCGCCCGCGATCCAGTGCGGGTCGACCGCGTCGACGATCGAAGCATGAAGCATCGGATGGTCGTGGCCCTGCACGACGACGAGCGCGTTGCGTTCCGGGTCCTTCGCGGCGACGAACCACGGAGCCTCCGAGGCGCCACGCGCGCCTCCGATGCCGAGCCCCTGCCGCTGCCCGAGCGTGTAGTACGCGAGGCCCTGGTGGCGACCGACCTCGCGGCCCGCGGGCGTGACGATCGGTCCCGGCTCGCGCGGCAGGTAGCGCGCGAGGAACTCGCGGAACGGCCGCTCGCCGATGAAGCAGATGCCGGTCGAGTCGCGCTTGGCGTGGGTCGGCAATCCGGCGTCCCGCGCGATCTCGCGTACCCGGCGTTTCGCGAGGCCGCCCACCGGGAACGACACCGGCGCGAGTTGCTCCTGCGTCAGGCGGTGCAGGAAATAGCTCTGGTCCTTGGTCGCATCGGCGGCCTTCAGCAACTCGACGCGCCCGTCGACGCGGCGCACGCGCGCGTAGTGTCCGGTCGCGATGCGGTCGGCGCCGAGCGCGAGTGCGTGGTCGAGGAACGCGCGGAACTTGATTTCGCTGTTGCACAGGACATCGGGATTGGGCGTCCGGCCGGCGCGGTAGTCGGCAAGGAAGCTCGCGAACACCCGCTCGCGGTACTCGGCGGCGAAGTTCACCGCTTCGAGTTCGATGCCCAGCACGTCGGCGACCGCCGCCGCGTCGACCAGGTCCTCGCGCGAGCGGCACTCCTCGTCGCCCTCCCAGTTCTTCATGAAGACGCCGACCACCTCGTGGCCGGCCTCCTTCTCGAGGAGCGCCGCGACCGAGGAGTCCACGCCCCCCGACAGTCCGACGATGACGCGCTCGCGCTTCATCGCGACACGAGCCCCGCGCCTTCGCCGACGACCTCCTGCACGAGGTCGAGCGGCCAGCGCCGGCCGGCGCGGAAGTCGTCGATGCAGCGCAGGACGAGCGGGCTCCTGTGTTCGGCGCGCCGGGCGAGGACCTCGTCGTAGCGGAGCCACAACGCTTCGACGATGCCTTGGTCGAGCGCACGGCCGGACACCTGCGCGATCGGTCGCGCCGCGTACGCGAAGCGCACGAAGGTCGCGCCGTTGTCCGGCGCCTCCCAGCGGTAGACGCCGACGAGCGCGGTCGCCTCGACGCGCCACGCCGCCTCTTCGAGCGTCTCGCGCGCCGCGCCGGCCGGAGGCGATTCGCCCGGCTCGAGGTGCCCGGCTGGCTGGTTGAGCTTGAGGCCGCTCCGCGTGTGCTCGCGCACGAGCAGGAACGCGCCGTCCCGCTCGACGATCGCGGCGACGGTGACCGACGGGCGCGCGGGGGTGATTTCCCTCACGAAAGCGATCCCAGGAGTGCGCCCGTGCCGGGCGCACAAAAGGAAAAGGCAGGAGCGCGTGCGCCCCTGCCTTTCGATGCGGAGGAATGCGCGCCGGTTACTGCGTGGCGGCCTTCTGCATCTGCTTCTCGACCGCCGGGTCCTTCAGGTTCGGCTTGGCGACCCTCGGCGTGCCCTTCTCGGACTTCGCCTTGGCGACCGCGGCGGCTTCGCCCTGGGCGGTGTCGGCTTGCGCAGCGGCCTGCGTCGTCGAGGAAACGGCCTGCTGCTTTGCCGACTTGCCCTGCAGCGCCTTCGGCGTGCCCTTCTCGGACTTCGCCTTGGCGACCGCAGCGGCTTCGCTCTGGGCGGTGTTCTGCTCCGCGGCCTTCTGGGTGACCGACTGCACTTCCTGCTGCTTCTGCTTGGCGGTGGCGCCGGCCTGCGCGCCGGCAACGGTCGCGAACGAGGCCGCGATCAGCGCAACGAGGAGCTTGCTCATGGATTGTCCCTCAGTAAAAGCTGGTGGTGTGGGTGGATGGTTCCGGCCCCCCGAGGGACCGCTGTGAACCAAAGGTGTTCCAAAGCTTTGAAATCCTACGACGAAATGCCCGGCTCCGCAACCCCGACGCCCGTGCCGGCGCCCCGGGGAAGCCCGACCGGCCGCCACGCTCGCCGTGACCCCCGACGCGGCGCCGGGCATCGCGGAGGCGAGTGCCTGGGCCTTGGCGGGGGCCGCGGGCGCCGAAGCGGACCGGGCCGTCGAGCATGGACACATGCAATGCAACCCTCGATGGACGGAAGGTCGACGCCGAAGTCCTGCGTCGGCGCCCATAACGGCCCTCCGTTCGGGTGGGTTGACACGCTGCCGGACGGCGCGTTCGACACGCGAAGGCGCGTTCAGTCCTGCTTCAGTCCCGGATGATCCCCGGGCGGCGGATCCGGGTCGAACGACCGCTGCAGCCACTCGCGCAGGAGCGGCACCGTCACCGGGCGCTTCTGCGCCAGCGAACGCCGGTCGAGCGCGGCGAGCGCCGCGACGAGCGAACCCATGTCGCGTCGACCATGCGCGAGCAGGTAGGCGATCACCTCGTCGTCGAGCGCGAACCCGCGTGAGCGCGCGTAGGCCGCCAGCGCCGCCGGCTTGTCGGCGTCGGCGAGCGGCACGATCTCGTAGGCGAGTCCCCAGGCGAGCCGGGTCCGCACGTCGTCGCGGAACGGCAGCCGGGCCGGCGGCACGTCCGACGCCGCGACGAGCGTCCCGCCGCCCTCCTTCAAGGCGTTGTAGAGCGAGAAGAGCCGCGCCTGCGCCGACGGGTCCGCCTGCCCGATGTCGTCGATCGCCACCAGCATTCGCGGCTCGATCGAATGAGGCCACGCCGTCGCGCCGTCGCACAGGACGGCGGACCGCGCCGCCGCCCGTGCGGCGGCGCAGGTCGCCGCGAGCAGGTGCGACTTGCCGGCCCCCCGCGCCCCCCACACGACGATCCCGGTCTCGGCGAGCGCGCCCTCCGCTGCACGGCGCAACGCCTCCACGGCTTCGGCGTTGCGTCCCGCGACGAAGTTCGCGAAGGTCGGCGCCTCGGGGACCGCGAGATCGAAGACGAGTTGCTCGTTCACCGGGATGCGGAGACAGGATCGGTACGGCTCGCCATCGCGCGCCGTCGGGACGCTACGTTTCGTCGGGACCGTCGCCGTAGAGCGCGCTCTCGCTGTAGGCCGCGCGCAGGTGCCGCAAGCCGACGAGCAGCGCGGCCGACGCGGGCAGCGCGAGCAGCACGCCGGCGAAGCCGAAGAGCGTCCCGAACGCCAGCAGCGCGAAGATCACCGCGAGCGGGTGGAGCCCGATCCGGTCGCCGATGAGCCAGGGGATCAGCACGTAGTTCTCGAGCACCTGGCCGACCGCGTAGACCGACAGGATCGCGAGGAACGGCCCGACGCCGTTCCACTGCAGGAGCGCGGCGATCATGCCGAGCACGAAGCCGGTGCCGAAGCCCACGTAGGGGATGAACACGAGCAGCCCGGTGAGGACGCCGATGGGCAGTGCGTACTGGAGGCCCGCGATCGACAGGCCGATCATGTAGTAGAGCGCGAGCGACACCATGACGAGGCCCTGCCCGCGCAGGAATTCGGCGAGCACGGCGTCGACCTGGCCGGTGATCTGGCGCGTCCGCGCGCGCCAGCGGTGCGGCACCAGTTCGAAGAAGCGCTCCCAGATCATCGTCCAGTCGCGCAGGAGGTAGAACATCACGACCGGGATCAGCACCGCGTTGACGATGACCGCGAGCGCCAGCACTCCGCCCGCCCGCAGTCCGGACAGGAGGCGCAGGCTCAGCGCCTTCGCGCTCTCGACGTTCTCGGCGAGGAGGTCGCGCAGCGTGGCGAGGTCGAACGCGAGCGTGATGCCGAGGTTCCGCTCGACCCACGGCGCGACGTCGGCGAAGAGGCGGCCCGCGAGTTCGGGCAGCTTGGTCATCGCGAGCGCGAGTTCCGCCTGGACGAGCGGCACGAGCACCAGCAGCACCGCGAGCACCGCGACGATGAACAGGAGCACCGTGACCGTCGACCCGAGGGCGCGCGGCACCCCGCGGCGCTGCATCGCATTGACGATCGGCGTGCCGAGGTAGGCGAAGATCGCGCCGATCAAAAACGGCGTGAGGACCGGCCCCAGGAAGTGGAGCGCGAGCACCGCGACGATCGCGGCGCCGACGACCCACAGGTACTGCGGGATGGTGACCGGCCGGCGCGCGGGCTCGACGGGCGAGGTCGCGGCAGGCTCGTCGGGACGATGGGGATCCATTTCCGGTAGAATTCGCGCTCTCGACGGGCGTCGAACTGTACCGCGTTCGCGCCCCCGCGCCTAATTCAAACCCGGCTGCCGGGCCGACGCGATGCCGCCCGCCGATCCCTCCCCGACCCCAGGCCTCTCGTACCGCGACGCGGGCGTCGACATCGACGCTGGCGACGCGCTGGTCGAGCGCATCAAGCCGTTCGCCCGGCGCACGATGCGCCCCGAGGTGCTGGCCGGCATCGGCGGCTTCGGCGCCCTCGTCGAGATCGGAAAGCGCTTCCGTGAACCGGTACTGGTCGCGGGCACCGACGGCGTCGGCACCAAGCTGAAGCTCGCCTTCGCGCTCGACCGGCACGACACGATCGGCATCGATCTCGTCGCGATGAGCGCGAACGACATCCTGGTCCAGGGCGCCGAGCCGCTGTTCTTCCTCGACTACTTCGCGTGCGGGCGGCTCGACGTCGACGTCGCGGCACGCGTCGTGCAGGGCATCGCGCGCGGCTGCGAACTCGCCGGCTGCGCGCTGATCGGCGGCGAGACCGCCGAGATGCCGGGCATGTACGCGGAGGGCGAATACGACCTCGCGGGCTTCGCGGTCGGCGTCGTCGAGAAGTCCCGCATCATCGACGGCCGGAGCATCGTCCCCGGCGACGCGGTGCTCGGCCTCGCCTCGTCCGGGCCGCATTCGAACGGCTACTCGCTCGTCCGCCGCATCGTCGACGACGCGAAGGCGGATCTCGCGTCGTCGCTCGACGGCGGCACGCTCGCCGACGCGCTGATGGCGCCCACGCGCATCTACGTGAAGCCGATGCTCGCGCTGATGCGCGCGCTGCCGGTCAAGGGCATGGCCCACATCACCGGCGGCGGCATCACCGAGAACGTGCCGCGCATGCTGCCCGCCGGCGTGCAGGCGCGGCTGGAGCGCGCGAGCTGGAAGCGCCCCGCGGTGTTCGACTGGCTCGCGCAGCACGGGCGCGTCGACGACGCCGAGATGCTGCGCGTGTTCAACTGCGGCGTCGGGCTCGCGGTCGTCGTCGCCCCCGAGCACGAGGCGCGCGCGCTCTCGATGCTCGCGGACGCGGGCGAGCGGGCATGGCGGCTGGGCACGATCGTGGCGCGGCCGGACGGTGCGCCGGCGGCCCTCGTCGCCTGACGCGCGGCGCGCGTGGCGCTCGCCCGCATCACCGTCCTCGTCTCGGGCCGCGGGTCGAACCTCGGTGCGCTCTTGGCGTCCGAGCGCGCCGGCGCGCTGAAGGGGAGCATCACCCACGTGATCTCGAACCGCCCGGACGCGGGCGGACTCGCCCTCGCACGCGAGCACGGCATCGCGACCTCGGTGATCGATCACCGCGGCTTCGCGAGCCGCGACGCGTTCGACGCGGCGCTCGTCGCCGAGATCGACCGGACCGAACCCGATCTCGTCGTGCTCGCCGGATTCATGCGCGTGCTCGGACGCGCCGCGGTCGAGCGTTACTCGGGCCGGCTCATCAACATCCATCCGTCGCTCCTGCCCGCGTACCCCGGACTGCACACCCACCGCCGGGCGCTCGCCGACGGCGTCGCGATGCACGGCTGCACCGTGCACTTCGTGACGCCCGAGGTCGACGTCGGACCGATCATCGCGCAGTCCGCGCTCGCGGTGCACCGCGACGACGACGAGGCTTCGCTCGCCGAACGCGTGCTCGCGCTCGAGCACCGGCTCCTGCCCGCGGCGGTCGGCTGGTTCTGCGAGGGCCGGCTCGTCATCGACGGGATGCGCGTGCGCGTTGAGGAGCCGGGCACCGTGCCGCTGCGTTCGCGGCCCGGCTGACGACCGCTCCCGAAACTCGACGATGAACGCCACGACGCTTCCCGCACCGGCCGCACGCCGCACCGCGCCTGCGGCATCGGGCGTGCACGGCCGCGTCCTCGCGATCGCGCTGGCCGCATCGCTCGCCCTGCACGTCGCGGCCACGTTCTGGCCGGTCGAGTTGCCGTCCGACCCGGAAGCGATCGTGCTCTCGGCGACGATCACCGAGTTGCCTCCGCCGCCGCTGCCCGCGCCCGCGCCCCCCGCGCCGAAGCCGAAGGCGAAGCCCAAGCCCAAGCTGTCCGCGCCTCCGGTGGCGGCGCCGGTCGAGCCCGCGCCCGAGCCCGAGCCGGCGGCGCCTGCGGACGCGCCGCCGGTGGACGCGGCGCCGCCGCGCGAGGCCGAGCCCGTGCAGGCCCCGCCCGCGCTCGTCGAGGAGACGGCGCGCGCGGAACTGCCGCCGGCACCCTCGATGAAGACGCTGCCCGCGCGCGTCGATCTCACCTACCGCGTCACCTACGGTCCCGGCATCTACATAGGAGACGCGACCTACCGGTTCGAGCACGCGGCGAACCGCTACACGGTCTCGACCGTCGGCGAGGCGCGCGGGCTCGCCGCGCTCGTGCTGCGCGGACAGGGCCGAATCGACGTGCGCGGCCTCATCACCGCGCAGGGCCTGCAGCCGTGGGAACTCGCGGTCGAGCGCGGCAGCCGCGACCGCCGCGAAGTCGCGACCTTCGACTGGGAATCGGGCATCGCGACGCTCACCGGCGACAAGACCGCGGCGCTCGAGCTGCCGACCTTCGATCCGCTGTCGCTGATGTGGCAGTTCTACTTCGTGCCGCCCACCGGCGACGAACAGGTCTTCAACCTGGTGACGACGCGGCGCGTGATGCGCATCACGGTGAAACGCGAAGGGACCGAGACCGTCGCCTGGCCCTACGGCGACGTCGCCGCGGAGCGCTGGCATCGCACGAGCGAGGACGGCCGCACCGAGTCGATCGTGTGGCTCGCGCCCTCGCTCCGCTACCTGCCGATCAGGATGCGCATCAGCCACACGCTGCGCGGCACGCTCGAGGTCGAACTCGCGTCGATCCGCGTCGACGACGGTGAGCGCGGTGAATAGACGCGCGGTGTTCGCGCCTGCCCGCGTGGCCGCGCTCGCCGACGCGGTCCGTGCGCTCGCTCCGCTCGACGCGCCGGCCGACCTGCGGCTGCGCCAGTTCTTCCGCACGCGGCCAGCCATGGGCAAAGAGGATCGCGCCGAGATCGCCGAGGGCGTGTACGCGTGGCTGCGGCGCAAGCGCTCGACCGAAGCGCTCGCCGGGTCGCACGATCCGCGCCGCATCGCGCTCGTCGTGCTGGTGCGCGACCTCGCCCGCTCGGTGCGCGACCTCGAACGCGCGCTCGATGCCGACGAGCGCGAATGGCTCGCGGCGCTCAAGGGCCGGCTCGGCGAACGGCAGCCCGACATCGTGGCGGCGGAGCTTCCGGACTGGTTGTGGGAACGGCTGGGCGAGATCCTCGGCGCCGAAGGGCGCGCCGCCTTCGCGCGCGGAGCGGCCGAACGCGCGCCGTTGGACCTGCGGGTCAACGCGCTCAAGGCCACGCGCGACGAGGTGCTCGCGCAACTCGCGCAGGACGGCATCGACGCGACGCCGACGCCGTGGTCGCCGTGGGGACTGCGCGTGCGCGGACGCCCGATGCTCGGGCAGCATCCGTGGTTCGTCGACGGACGGCTCGAGGTGCAGGACGAGGGGAGCCAGCTCATCGCGTTCCTCGTCGCGCCACGGCGCGGCGAGATGGTGGTGGATTTCTGCGCCGGCGCCGGCGGGAAGACGCTCGCGCTCGGCGTGCTGATGCGCTCGCAGGGCCGGCTCTACGCGTTCGACACGGTCGAGAAGCGCCTCGCCGCCTTCAAGCCGCGGCTCGCGCGCTCGGGCCTGTCGAACGTGCATCCGCAACTGATCGCGCACGAGCGCGACGCGCGCGTGAAGCGCCTCGCGGGCAAGGTCGACCGCGTGCTCGTCGACGCCCCGTGCACCGGCACCGGGACGCTGCGCCGCAATCCGGACCTCAAGTGGCGCCACCGTCCGTTCGACGTCGCCGAACTGGCCGCGAAGCAGGCCGCGATCCTCGCCTCCGCCGCGACGCTCGTGAAGCCGGGCGGGCGCGTGGTCTACGCGACCTGCAGCGTGCTGCCGGAGGAGAACGAGCGCGTCGTCGACGAATTCCTCGCGCGCCACCCGGAGTTCCGCCGCGGCGATGCGCGCGCCGAACTCGCGCGCGCCGGCATCGGCCTCGACACCGGCGCGGATCTCGTGCTGTCGACCGCGAAGCACGGCTGCGACGCGTTCTACGCCGCGATCCTCGAGCGCGCGCGATAATGGCGCGATGACGTCCATCGCCTTCGACCGCCTGGTCGCCGCCCTCGAGTCGCCGAGGGGCGCGCTTCAACTGGGCGCGCTCGCCGCCTGCGTCGCGCTCGCCTGGCTCGCCGATCACCTGGTCTCGACCCGCTTCGGCCGCGACACCGACCGGCGCGGCGGGCGGATCGCGCTCGGCGCCTTCCCGCTCGCGCTGCTCGCGCTCGTGCTGCTCGTGCGGGCCGGATTCAAGCCCTCGGGCCCCACGCACGTGCTCGACCTCGCGATCCCGCTGGTCGTCGCGCTCGCGGTGATCCGCCTGCTCGTCTACGTGATGCGGCGGCTCTTCGCCAACGCCCCGTGGGTCAAGTCCTCGGAACGGGCGATCGCGTTCGCCATCTGGGCGATCTTGGCGCTGCACTACCTCGGCGTCACCGCCGAGGTGAACGAGATGCTCGAGC
This sequence comes from Burkholderiales bacterium, assembly GCA_015075645.1. Lineage (NCBI taxonomy): Bacteria > Pseudomonadati > Pseudomonadota > Betaproteobacteria > Burkholderiales > Burkholderiales bacterium. Next base: position 408,952 of record JABTUF010000001.1, read on the forward strand.
GCATCGTCGTGCCGCTCGGCAAGCAGAACGTCTCGGTGTTCGCCATCGGCCAGGGATTCCTGGTCGTGCTGGTCGCCGTGGCGACGACGCTGTGGCTGTCGAGCTTCGTCGAGAAGCGGCTGATGGCGCTCGAGTTCGACATCAACGCGCGCGTCGTGCTGTCGAAGTTCCTGCGCGCGTTCTTCGTCGTCGTCGGCGTGCTGATCTCGCTGCCCGCCATCGGGGTCGATCTCACGCTGCTGTCGGTGTTCGGCGGCGCGCTCGGCGTCGGCATCGGCCTCGGACTGCAGAAGCTCGCGTCGAACTACATCGCCGGCTTCACGATCCTGCTCGACAAGTCGATCCGGGTCGGCGACACGATCACGGTCGACGGGCGCCAGGGCAGGATCGTCCGCGTCACCTCGCGCTACGTGGTGGTGCGCTCGAACGACGGCATCGACGCGATCGTGCCCAACGAGACGCTCGTGACCACGACGGTGCTGAACCACCCGGTGCGCGACGAACGCATCCGGATCGTCACGCCGGTGCTGGTCGCGCACGGCACGGACGTCGCGCGCGCGCTGTCGATCCTCGTCGAAGCGGCGCTCGCCGAGCCGCGCGTGCTCCGCGAGCCGGGGCGCGCCCCCGACGCGTACGCGACCGGGGTCGGCGAGATGGGCACCTCGATCGAGCTGGCCGTCTGGATCGCCGACCCGCAGAACGGCCAGGTCAACCTGCGCAGCTCGATCCTCGCCCGCGCGCTCTCCGAGTTCGCAGCGGCGGGATTCCCCAGTCCCACGCGGTTTCGCGATCTGCGCCCCGAGTCGCCCCCGGGGGGCGCTCCGGCAATCCCGCCTGGATCCTGATGCCCTCGCGCTGGCCTGCCCGGGTTGAGAAACCTCACGCTAAGCAGCACCTTTTCGTTCGACTGTCCTCCTCGCCGCCGGTCAGCCGGTAGACGGCGCCCGGGGCAACCCCCGGCGCGAGTACAATCCGGGCCATCACGAACCTGCTTCGCGGCCCGACCGGGCCACGGAACGACTCCATGATCGATTTCGACGCCGTCCTGACCTTCCTCGCCCGCGGCCTGATCGACCTGCCCTGGTGGGGCTACGTCGTCGTCGCGCTGGTCCTGACGCACATCACGATCGCGTCGGTCACGATCTTCCTGCACCGCTGCCAGGCGCACCGCGCGCTCGACCTCCACCCGGCGGTGTCGCACTTCTTCCGCTTCTGGCTGTGGCTCACCACCGGCATGGTCACCAAGGAGTGGGCCGCGATCCACCGCAAGCACCACGCGAAGGTCGAGACCGCCGACGATCCGCACAGCCCGATGACGCGCGGCCTGTCGACCGTGCTGTGGCGCGGGGCCGAACTCTACCGCGACGAGGCGAAGAACGCGGCCACGATGACGCAGTACGGGCACGGCACGCCCGACGACTGGCTCGAGCGCAACGTCTACGCGCGGTACTCGTGGCAGGGCGTCGGCCTGATGCTCGCGATCGACCTCATGCTCTTCGGCGCGCCCGGCGCGACGATCTGGGCGGTGCAGATGGCGTGGATCCCTTTCTTCGCCGCAGGCGTCGTCAACGGCGTCGGCCACTACTGGGGCTACCGCAACTACGCCACCGCCGACACGTCGACCAACCTGGGCCCGATCGGCATCCTGATCGGCGGCGAGGAACTGCACAACAACCACCACGCGTACGGCACGTCGGCCAAGTTCTCGGCGCAGTGGTACGAGTTCGACCTGGGCTGGGCCTACATCCGCACGCTCTCGGCGCTCGGGCTCGCGAAGGTTCGCCGCCTCGCCCCGAAGCTCAGGCTGGACTCGGCGAAGCCGCACGCCGACCACGCGACGCTGCAGGCGGTGATCACCCACCGCTACCACGTGGCGACGAGCTACGCGCGGTCGCTCAAGGCCGCGTGCCGCGCCGAACTCGAATCGCTGCGCGAGCGGGCACGCCACGTCGAACTGCCGAGCGCCGGCCGGCTCAAGCGCTGGCTGATCGACCCCGAGGCGCTGCCGGAGGGCGAGCGCGCCCGGCTCGCGGACCTCGCGAAACACAGCCGCGTGATCGAGAAGATGGTCGCGATGCGCTCCGAACTCTCGTCCTTGTGGGCGCGCTCGACCGAGTCGTCCGAGCAACTGCTCGCGCGCCTGCAGGACTGGTGCCATCGCGCGGAGGCGTCGGGCATCCCGCCGCTCGCGCAATTCTCGCTGCAGCTCAAGCGCTACGCCTGACGGCGCGCGGGCTCGTCCGCGCCGCGGCGGCCGCCAGGAAACGACGAAGGGCCGCTTCCGCGGCCCTTCGTCGTTCCAGCGGTCCGGCGTCGGGCCGGACTACTTGATCTTCGTTTCCTTGTAGTCGACGTGCTTGCGGGCGACCGGATCGAACTTCTTGATCACCATCTTCTCCGGCATCGTCTTCTTGTTCTTGGTCGTCGTGTAGAAGTGGCCGGTCCCGGCCGACGACTCGAGCTTGATCTTCTCGCGCATGGTCGTGCTCCCTGCGTCAGACGCGCTCGCCGCGGGCCCGCAGGTCCGCGAGCACCGCGTCGATGCCGTTCTTGTCGATGGTGCGCAGCGCGTGGGTGGTGAGCCGCAGGCTCACCCAGCGGTTCTCGCTCTCGACCCAGAACCGGCGACGCTGCAGGTTGGGCAGGAAGCGCCGGCGCGTCTTGTTGTTGGCGTGGGACACGTGGTGGCCCGTCATCGGGGCCTTCCCGGTCACCTGGCAGACTCGAGCCATGGCTCGCTCCTTCTTCAATCGTTCGAACGGCAAAGAGCGCGATTATCGCAGTTTTTCGCCGTCGAATCAACGGTGTCCGCCGGCCGGCGGCTTCGGGCGCCGGCCCCGGACCCGGGCGGCCTCCATGTCGCACAATCGTTATGAATCAATCGTTTATGATTCGCCTCACAGCAGCCCGCGCTCGGCGAACGAGGTCACGTGCGGGCCGGCGACGACCAGGTGGTCGAGCGTGCGCACGTCGACCAGCGTGAGCGCGTTGCGCAGCGACTGGGTGAGGAGTTCGTCGGCCCGCGAAGGCTCGGCGACGCCCGACGGGTGGTTGTGCGCGAAGATCACCGCCGCCGCCTCGCGCCGCAGCGCGGCCTTGACCACCTCGCGCGGGTAGACGCTCGTCTGCGCGAGCGTGCCGCGGGCGAGTTCCTCCGCGGCGATCAGCCGGTGCTGGCTGTCGAGGAACAGGCCGAGAAACACCTCGACCGTCTCCGGCGAGAGGCGAAGCTTCAGGTAGTCGCGCACCGCGTCGGGCGAGGTGAGCACGTCGCCCTGCGCGATCTCGGCGCGCAGGACGCGCCGCGCGATCTCGAGGCCGGCGGCGAGCTTGGCGGCCTTCGCGGCGCCGACGCCGCGCGAGGACGCGAGCGCCGCCGCCGGCGCGTTCGCGAGACCGCGCAGGCCGCCCCGTGCTTCGATGAGCGTGCGCGCGACTTCCAGCGCCGACGCGCCCCGCGCTCCGGTGCCGAGCACCACCGCCACCAGTTCGGCATCGGTGAGGCTCGCCACGCCGCGCGCGGCGAGGCGTTCGCGGGGGCGTTCGTCGTGCTGCGGCCGGGTCGTCTCCATGGCAAAGAGGGTAAACTTCGGCGCCGACTCCCGCGTTCCGACCGATGGCCGATCCCCCGCGCCCCGCCGCTCCCACGCCGCTCGCCCGCATCGTGCTCGGCGTGACCGGCGGCATCGCCGCGTACAAGGCCGCGGAACTCGCGCGCCTGTTCGTCAAGGCCGGCGTCGCGGTCGACGTCGTGATGACCGACGCCGCGACGCGCTTCGTCACGCCGATGACCTTCCAGGCGTTGACCGGCCGCCCGGTCGCGACCGACCTGTGGCACTCGGGCGCGTCGAACGCGATGGACCACATCGAACTTTCGCGCGGCGCCGACCTCGTCGTCGTCGCGCCCGCGTCCGCGGACTTCATCGCGAAGCTCGCGCAGGGCCGCGCCGACGACCTGCTGTCGACGCTCTGCCTCGCCCGCGAATGCCCGCTCGCGGTCGCGCCCGCGATGAACGTGCAGATGTGGTTCCACCCCGCCACGCAGCGCAACGTCGCGCAGGTCCGCGCCGACGGCATCGCCATTCTCGGTCCCGGCTCGGGCGAGCAGGCCTGCGGCGAGGTCGGCGACGGCCGGATGCTCGAAGCGCAGTCGATCTACGACGCGGTGCTCGCGTCCCGCGTCCCCAAGGTCCTCGCCGGCCGGCGCGTGCTCGTGACGGCCGGTCCGACGTTCGAGGCGATCGACCCGGTGCGCGGCATCACCAACACCAGCAGCGGCAAGATGGGCTTCGCGATCGCGCGTGCGGCCGCCGAGGCGGGCGGTACCGTCACGCTCGTCGCCGGTCCGACTCCGCTCCCGACGCCCGCGGGCGTCGAGCGCATCGATGTGACGAGCGCCGCGGCGATGGCCGACGCCGTGTTCGCGCGCACGGCGAAGTGCGACGTGTTCGTCGCGGTCGCGGCGGTGGCGGACTATCGTCCGGTGCAGGCGCATGCGCGCAAGATCAAGAAGAAGGCCGAAGCGATGACGCTCGAACTCGAGCCCACCGTCGACATCCTCGCCACCGTCGCGGCGAAGCGCAACGCGCCGTTCTGCGTCGGCTTCGCGGCGGAGAGCCACGACGTCGTCCGCTACGGCGAGGAGAAGCGCAAGCGCAAGAAGCTCGCGCTGCTCGTGGCCAACCGCGCGCAGGACGCGATGGGCGCCGACGAGAACGAGGTGACGATCCTCGACGACCGCGGCGCGCACCCGCTGCCGCGGATGGGCAAGCTCGCGCTCGCGCACCGCCTCGTCGGCGAGATCGCGGCGCGGCTGCCGAAGCGATGACGCGGCACGGCGGCGCCCCGCTGCGCGTCGATGTCCGCATCCTCGACGCGCGCGTCCGCGACGCGCTCCCCGCCTACGCGACGACCGGCTCCGCGGGGATGGATCTGCGCGCCTGCATCGATGCGCCGATCTCGCTATCGCCCGGCGACGTCGAACTCGTGCCCACCGGCATCGCGATCCACGTGGGCGATCCGGGCTACGCCGCGCTGATCCTGCCGCGCTCCGGATTGGGCCACAAGCACGGCATCGTGCTCGGCAACCTCGTCGGACTCATCGACTCGGACTACCAGGGCCCGCTGATGGTGAGTTGCTGGAACCGCGGGCGCGAACCGTTCACGCTGAATCCGCTCGACCGGCTCGCGCAACTCGTGATCGTGCCGGTCGCGCGGGCGGCGTTCCACGTCGTCGACGGCTTCGAGGCGTCGACGCGCGCGGAAGGCGGGTTCGGGAGTACCGGGCGGTAGTTGCGCCGGGACCACCGGCCAAGCGATATCCCGTTTCCCTCCCGGACCTCGCGCGCGCACCGAAGCCGCGCAATATACCGCGTACCTCAGGCCCCGCCCGGTTTGCAGGACAGCGCGGAGCCGCAAAGTACAGGAGCTCCCATGCCTTGTGAGCCCTCCTGCCCTGCGCAGCGCCGCCGGGAAGAAGCACTGAACTACCCTTCCTTTCTCTCGGGTCCGGCCTGGATCGATGTCGACAAACGTTCGAATTTGATCCGGCCATCGCGCTCGCGCAGATAGTCGTCCGTCAATCGGGCGCCCGAGTACTTTTTCAGCGTGTGCTCCTTTGCGAGCGTGTGCAGGGGCGTCCCCTCAATCTCCGCGCAACCTGATTCCTGCAAGGTGTCGAGCCCCAACGTGGCGATGTAGCGCTTCGTATCCTGCATCTGCTCCACCGTTTCGCCAGGGAGTCCGTAGGTGAACGTGCCATGTACCGACATGCCGGTCTTCTTGATCGTCGCCACGGTCTCCCGGGCAGCTTCGAGATTCAGCCGCTTGTTGACGATGTTGTCGATCACGTACTGATTCCCGCTCTCGAATCCGATCTTCACCCCGAAGCACCCGCTATCCTTCATCTCCCTCCAGAGCTCCGGACGAATCGTATCCGCGCGGCACATCGCCGACCAGGGAACGCCTACCCGTCGCATGACGGCACACATCCGCTCAACATGGCGATCTCCCAGGTTGAACGTATCGTCGTCGAAATAAATCATCCTGTACTGGTAGTTCGCCACGAGTTCGAACAGGAACGCCTCCATGTACTCAGGCGTGTAGTGCCGAACAGATCGCTTGCCCAGGCCATCCGGGTCGTTGCCGGTCATGGTCGCTGGCCAAACGCAGAATATGCACTTGTAGGGGCAGCCTCGACTGCTCCACACCTGCGCCTGAGGCGCGATGCTTCCCTTCGGATTTCCGTCCCAGTAGCGGTGCGCATAGGTCCTGTCGAAGTACGGGAACGGCGCCGCGTTCATCTCGTCGACAGTGAGCATGTCGAACTCGATCTTGCCTTGTTCGCCATTCACCGCGCGGACCACTCCCTTCTCGTACTCGCCACGGACGCACGCATGCACTGGAAGATCCTTCAGGATTTCGTCCGCCTGCGATGCGATCGGACCCGCGACGATGATTCGCGTTCCAGGACACTCCGAGCTGATCGTCGTTATCAGACTCCTGTCGTGTTCCCAGCTGGGCGACGCGGACTCGATGACGATGAAATCGAAGTGCCGAGATCGAAGAAATCCAATGTAGTCGTCATACGATTCACGGAGCGCGATACTGTCGCGAAACACCACGTCGCCGCCGGTCATCCGCTCGGCAAAAGTCGCCGCGTATCCCATGAAGAACGGATACGGCAGGTACTGGCCAAAGCGAAATAGACCTGGTGGAGCATCCAGGTAATAGGTGAACGGCCAACGAGAGCCCGCGCGAACTCCGGCACCGTAGAGGCGGACGGAACCACCGTCCGCGCCGGCGACAACGCGCTCATCGGTCCACCAGGGCGGGTTGCTGAACAGGATCTTCACTCTGACCTCCCAAGCGAACAAGACGTTCGGAAGGCGGCGTCGCTTCTCCCCGCGAGCGTCAGTATTTCGCGCGCGGTGTTGGCGGCCCCCATGGTCGATGCCCAGCGTGACGCGGCACTATCGGCCCGTTCGGCAAGCAGGTCGAATTCCGCGAGCGCATCCCGAGTTGCGGAAACGATTGACTCGACGCGCTGCTCCGGATAAGTCACGCCGCAATCGTCGTACTTCGCGACGAGGCGGGCCATCGATGTTCCGCCCGGAACGACGAGTGGAATCCCGTTCGCAACCGCATCGGTCGCAACGGCGGAATAGGACGCAACGTACCTTACCGGGTCATACGGGCAGAGCATCAAGTCCGTCTGCCGAAGCAACTTCGCCCAGCGCTCCGCTCCTACGGGTTGCTCGTCGATCAAGACGCGCGAGTCCCTCGAGGCGATGCGCCGCATGGCCTCATGTACGTCCGGCATGTCCGCTGGTACGCTGTTCTGAACGAGAAGGCGGATGTTCTTTTCCGATGCCAGAAGAGCTCGAGCGATCTCTGGCATGAGGTGATAGCCCTTGTCCGGACGCTGGTGGCCCACGACCCCGATCGTGATCGGGCTGCTCCCGGCGCGGTTGCGGACCGGTGGATGGCTGTCCTGCGGCAAGGGAAGTGTCCGCACCGGCCAACCGAGGATGCTGCCGAATACGCTCGACGTGACGTCGTCAAAAGTGGCGATGAAAAGACGATCTCGATCCTCCGGGTCGAGATGACCCGCCGCAAACCGATAGAGCATCGGCCTCGCGTCCAAGCGGTAGTCCCGCAGCCGGTACGTTGGTTGGCCCGCATCATCGACGCTCAATACGTCGACACCGGGATCTGTCCCGAACTCCATGACTACCCGCGGACGTTCGACCCTGGGGAGGCTCTTCCACCACTTCACGAGGCCCATGAACTGCGCCGGTTGAGCCGAGTTGAGATAGAGGACATCCCCGGCATCGATGCTGACGAGGCGAGAATAGTTGCCGGCCGCGATCGCCGACCATCGCTCGAACGCATTGAGAGGGCCGCAGAGGGGATCGCCGTCGGTGAGCGTCGAATACGTGTATCCATCGAAGAAAGGAGTTGCCCCCAACTCTTCGCGGAGTCCGGAATCCATCGCAAGGCAACCCAGGATCGCCACGTGTGCGTCGAGTCTGCGCAGTTCGCGACAGATGGATCGACACGAATTGGCGTGGTGACTCTGATTGTTGAGCAGGCCCGGATCGGAGTAGAAGAATCTCATGCGCTACGCCAGGATCGGTTCAAGCTCGCGGCGATGGTCATGGAGCCATCGCGCGATGTCGTCGAGCGTTCGCGCGACATTCCGCGTGGGCGCCCAGTCGAGCGTGCGAGCGACGAGGGTGCAATCAGTGACATACCAGGGGATGTCGGCCGGCCTGGTACCGGGGACACGCGAAACCTCGATCGACCGACCGCTCACCTGCGCGCAGGATCTCGTGAGTTCCACGAGCGACGAGGACCGGTCGATACCTCCCCCGACGTTGAAGACTCCGCCGTCCATGCGATCCCAGGATCTCGCTTGGAGCAATAGCAGCTCCAGCAGATCATCGACGTGGAGGATGTCCCGGACCTGCAATCCATCGCCGCCGAATCCCGTATAGGACAACGTCCCGCCGTACATGTGGCGGGCCATCCAGAGCACGACGAACCCCTGGTCCACCTTGCCCATTTGCCAGGGACCCGCGATGACTCCGCATCGATTGATGAATGCGCGCAATCCGTAGACAGCGCGATACTCCTCGATGAGAAGTTCCCCCGCCAGCTTGGTCGCACCGTAGAGCGATCTTGCCCCACGAAGCGGAAACTCCTCCCCGATTCCCTCGGGGGACCACCCAATCCCCGACCGTCCGGGCGAAACGATCATGCGATCCGCGTCGCGGACCAGGGGCAAATCGCGAAGCGGGGCGATTGGATAGACTCGGCTGCTCGACAGGAACACGAGGTCTCCGCCGGTTCGGCGGAGATGTTCGAGACAGTTCGCAAGACCCAGCAGGTTCGTGTTGATCAGGAACTGCGGACTCTGCCCGTAGCCCGCGTGCACGCTGGGTTCGGCCGAGCACTCGATCATCAGGTCGACGGGACCGACGGTTTCCAGGTCTTCGAACGAGCGAATGTCGCCGTGCACGAACGCCACTCCCCCTGCGCGGAGGCGCGCAAGGGCCAACTCACTGCCGCGACGCTTGAGATTGTCGAGCGCAATGACCTCTGCCTGGGGAAACGCCTCCTTCCAGCCCAGAGCAAGGCGTGCGCCCACGAACCCCGCCCCGCCGGTGACCAAGACCCGGTGGCGTGAATCAGCCACGACCGTCAGGCGGCGAGCCGGGCGCTGATGCCCTGGTGGATGTCGGCCACCAGCGACTTGATATCAAAGCGCTGCTTCCAGTCGGGGTACTGCGATTGGAACTTGCGAACGTCGCTGATCCACCAAATGTGATCTCCAACGCGATTGTCTTCCTTGTACTCATGTCGCATCGGCCGGCCGGTGAGCATCTCAGCCATCGAGATCGCCTCGATCACCGAGCAGTTCGAGTGCCGCCCCCCTCCCATGTTGAAGACCTCGCCGACCTGGGGGCGCTGAAAGAACATCCAGAACGCCTCGACCAGGTCTGCGACATGAATGTTGTCTCGAACCTGCTTGCCCTTGTACCCGAAAACGGTGTACGGAGTATCGGTAACGGCGCACTGGACGAGGTACGCGAGGAATCCATGCAACTGCGCTCCGGAGTGCCCCGGGCCGGTCAAGCACCCCCCGCGGAAGCACGCCGTGCGCATGCCGAAGTACCGCCCGTACTCCTGCACCATGACATCGGCTGCAACCTTCGAGGCGCCGAATACGCTGTGCAGCGTCTGGTCGAGGGACATCGTTTCCGGAATTCCGTGGGCATGCCACTCATGGTCGGTCGAGATCTCGTATCGAGTCTCGAGTTCCACCAACGGGAGATGGTTGGGTCGATCTCCATACACCTTGTTGGTACTGACGAATATGAACACGGACTCGGGAGCCGAGGCGCGCGTTGCTTCGAGGAGCGCCAACGTTCCGTTGGCGTTCACGGTGAAGTCCGCGACCGGGTCCCGTGCGGCCCAATCGTGCGACGGTTGTGCTGCGCAATGCACGACCACCACAATGTCGTTTCGATAGCGATCGAACACTCTCGCTATCGATGCCGCGTCGCGAATGTCGATGTCGTGATGGACATATCCATGCCGCTTCTTGAGCAGGTCGACCTGCCATTGCGTGCTCGCCGACGGGCCGAAGAAAACGCTGCGCATGTCGTTGTCGATTCCCACGACGGTCAAGCCCCGGGACAGGAGCATGCGCGTGGTCTCCCCTCCCACCAAGCCACCCGAACCGGTCACGATCGCTACCGCCATGTCTGCTCCGTCGTCTTCGTGCAATTCGCATTCGAGAGTCGAGCGCTGCACTCATCGCAATCCACGTGCGCGGTGGCCGGGAGCACCTAAGCGCGCAGCTGCTTTGCCTTCCGATCCGCGTCGGAGTAGGCAGAGCCCATGAGGTCGACCCTCGTCGGGTGCATCAAGTCATCGGGCTGCAGGATGTAGAAGGTCGTAGGTCGACCTGTGCTGCCCGGTGGACCCTGATGCTGCAGATAGTCGTAGACACGGCGATCCCCGCTCATCCCCTGCCGATCCCCGGTCAAGGGCGTACACCACCACCGTATCGCACCTTCGCAGGCGATCTTGTCGATCATCAGACAGTTTGGATCGACCCACCCACCGAATCTTTCGGCAAACACCCCCTTCCCTGGCCCGACGGATTCCCATATGTCCGGACAAATCGGCTCTCGCGACTGGTGGTGGACGAACCAGCGAAGGGAGTGGGCCCAGTCGCGCCCCTTGATCGCATCGAGCATCGTGCTCAGATGTTCCGGGTGCCACCAGTTGTCGTCATCGAGGTACGCGACGAGCCGAGCATTGGCGAGATAGGTGAGGACGGAACGCAGCGAGCCGCCATCGCGTGCCAAATGGGGGCCGCCGTGTCTCACGGAAGTCGAGTACCCGGGATAGAACAGGAAGGAGGTGACATGGAGAGGGGTGCGGCGAAGCAGATCGATCAGGTGCCGATCGGAGTTGAGGGCGGTGTCGATCCCGACCAGAAGCTGGATTCGGATGGAGGACGACTGATCGAATACCGATTGGATCGCGGCAAGTACCGTGGGACGGACAACCGTCGGCATGACCACCGCAACGTCGAAGCTTGACTGCAAGTCGCCAGTCCTGCCGAAGACCTGCCAGCCAACGCACGCCGTTGAAAACGATTCTCGTTCGCCAGTCGGCCCGGCACGATTCATGCGTACGGCACTGCGCCGTTTCCGCCACGCCTGATACAGATCCGAGAGGACTCTTCCCAGCATTGACGTGGATGGGTGTGCAGGATGAAGCGACGAACGGGCCCCACTACCGAATCGATATCCGCGCCTCGTCGCGCTACGGTACTGGCGTCGCTCTTGCCATCAAGACCATTGTACACAGCCATGCAAGAACCGTGCGGCGGTGGTAGGCGGGCAAAGTTCCGCGCCCAGCGCCGTCTTGTCCCTTTCTTCGACCATCGCCCAAGTCTCGCCGCCTCCCATGGTCTGTGCTTGGCGAATGCGGCGCTCCGGCGTCCGGGTACGATCCTGTCTTCGAGCGTGCGCACACCGACGGGCCTGTGCGTGAACCGCTGGGGCATGAAGCTGGCCGACGCGCGAGAACTCGGCCGCGTCCAACGTCTGGATGTGCGCAATCCTCACCGCGGCTGCGACGTCGTCGGGCGCGGACGCTCTCGGCACGCCGCAAGCCGGGACAATTGATCCAGTCTTGCGACGAGGCACGCTGCAATACGCTTCCTTCGCAGTTGGAGTCGGTCTCACATTCATGTCAGAACGGGCAAACTGCGGCGCCCGCGAACGATGCGCAGTCTCGCGGCCGATCCCGATCCCGCGCGTGCCGGGCTCGACAAGCATTTCGGCGAACAGCTCGCGCTGCCGGGCCGGGGCGCCGATGCTGTGGCGACCCATGATCGCGCGATCGGATGCCGGCCCGACGACTTCTTCGCTTTGGGCCGCCAACGACGGCTTCTGCTCGAGCGCTTCGATCTCTTCGACAACCAGCGCACCTTCGACAGGCATCGCGCATGGGGCGAGCGACTCGAGCGTTCCGTAACCGTGGCACGGCGACCGCGCATGAACGATCGGACTTCCGAACGAGGCCAGCACATCGACGTGCTGGTCGACCTCGCCGGACATGATCGGCACGACCGGGTCGACGCATTCGCTCGCAAGCCGGCACCCGTGCAGGTGGGCCGGTTCGGGCGCATGAACGCGACCGGACTCGCGACGATCGACCGGCGATTCACCGACGTCCGGCGCGTCCGCCAGGCTCGGAGTTCTGCTGCGGCGAAGGGCTTTGGCGTATCCCGTCGCCTGCCTGCTTCATGCCCGATCCCGGGCCGCCTCCGTTCGAGCGGAACGGCCATGTGACCTTCGCGAGCGTCAACGACTGGACCGAGGTGTCAGAGACGGCAACGGACACGTGGGCGGCCATCCTGCGCGCGGGGCCGAATGCGCACATCCAGGCGGTCGCGCACGATCGAGACGCCGTGCTCGCCCCCCGAGCGGCACGGCGTCGCCGGCGATCGCGTCGATGTGCTGCCGGTCATGCCGCTGGCGTCGTTCCTCTCGTCCATTCGCGTGGTCGATGTCGCGCTGGACCCGTTTCCGACCGGCGGCGGAACGACGACGCTGCGCACGTTCTGGACGGGCGTGCCGATGGTCATCCTCGGCGGCGATTCCCGCTCGCTCGGATGACGCCAGCCATGATGCGCAGCATCGATGCCGCCGAGTTCGTGGACTCGACGCCTTCCGCGTGCGCCAGGATCGCGTCGACTTTCGCACGGCGACCCGAAGGACTCACGCAAACTCGATCGGAAAGACGGGAGCGGCCCCTTGGCGTCCGGAGCGCCGGGCCATACGCGGTGCGCGCGAAGTGGAGACGGCGCGTCGGGAGGTGTGGCGGGGCTGCTGCGCGAATCCTCCAGCCGCACCGCGACTGTCGCTCACTTCATCGCGACCCGCGTCACGATCGCGGTCGTCGCCTTGTCGACGAACTCGGCGCTGTAGCCCAGCTCCTTGAGCTTCCAGCGGAACACGTTGCCGAGCTTGGCCTTCTTGTAGAGGCCCAGCTGTTTCTCGTCACGAAAGCGCGCCGCGCGCGCGCCGAGCCCCTCGAGGATCACGTTGAACTGGTGTGTCGCGCCGGCGTCGGTGCGCTTTTCCGAGGCTGGCGGGAAGCGCCGACCGAGATCCTCCGCGAGCGCGTTCGCGAATGCCTCGAGTTCCGTGGTGTCCACCAGACCGAACAGCGCCATCGATCTCCCTCCGTCAGCGAGCGCCGAAGCATCGGCGGGCCGTCAGGTCAATTCTACACAGTGCGCCGGTGGAGGATGCCGTTCGGACTCCTCCGGCAACGCGACGACCCACAGGGCGGGACGAATTGCCGCATTCGCCCGGTCCGTCCTCTCCACATCGGGCGCGGCCACGCCGGGGCCCGAGCGCCAGACGCGGTACGAGCACCCGCGCAACCGCTCCGCGACGCGATTCAGCAATCCTTCGTCGGAGCATGCGAGCACCAGCCACGGCCGGCAGCGCCAGATCGTGTCGATTGCGCCCTCGAGGACCGCCCCGGCAGCCGCACCCGCGTTCGCGAAAATGCCATCCAGACGCTCGAGCCACAAGTCATCGACGCCGTCGGCGCCCGGGTCGTTCGTGCCGTCGCCCGCGCCTCGCATCGGCCCCTCGAGCACGGTGGCGTTCCCGATTTCGTTCGCGGCGAGATTGTGCACGAGCATGGCCCGCAAACGCGCGTCCGGCTCGTGCGCGAAAAGGTGCCCCGAACGGCCGATCCGGCGGCCCGCGGCAACCGCTTCGAGACCGGCGCCGGCCCCGAGCACGGCGATCACGTCGGCGGGCTGCGCGAGTGCGAGCAATCGCTCGAGCTCCGGGGTGGGCGAACTCGCCGCGAGCGCGACGTGCTCGAGCGCGTCGGCATCGACGTCCATCATCAGGCTGCCGAACGGCGTTTCCACCAGTTGCGCGATTCCTCGATCGGACGCATCGTCGCTGGACTCGCTCGCCACTTCGGGCGGCGCGGCGATGCCCGGAGGACGACTGGAGAGGTTCGATCCGGCTCGCGCCAGTTCGGCCGCCACCCGCTCGACCACGTCGCTCCACTCCCCGCTCACGCGCTGCCGGAAGAGCCGCATCGTCGGATACCACGGGCTGTCGTCGCGCCCCGTCAACCAGCGCATGTCGGGGGGGTCGCAGATCATCGCCCAGACCGGCAGGCCCATCGCGCCCGCGATGTGGGCGGGGCCGGTGCACACCGATATCACGAGATCCATCCGCGACATCGCGGCGACGAGGTCGTCGAGGTCCTCGAACGACGCACCGAGCGGTACCAACGAGACGTCGGCCGGAAGTTCGCCGATCTGCGCCTCCGACGGGCCCTTCTGCAGCGAACAGAACTCGACGCCCCGAACGCGCAGGATCGGCAAGAGCTGGGAGAGCTGAAGGGAACGGCTCGCGTTGCGTGGCTGATCGGGCCTGCCGGCCCAGACCAATCCGACGCGCGGCCGACCTGCCGGCGCCAGCCGTCGCTCCCACCGCTGCGCGTCGTCTGGTCCCGCGCGGAGGTAGGGCACGTCGGCGGGAATCGTCCGAAGCGTGGTGCGAAAGCGCGTCGCCAGCGTCATCAGATTCACGTGGAAGTCGAGAGGCGGGAGTGCCTCGCCTTCCCGCAGCACGTGGTCGACGCCGTCGAAACGCCATGACATCCGCTGCATGTCCGCCCGTGGCAGGAACACGACACGCGCGCCCAGGCGCTCGAGCAGCGGGAAGTAGCGCGCGAACCAGACCACGTCGCCGACCCCCTGCTCGGCCTGGACGAGAACGGATCTTCCCGACAGCGGCTGTCCGACCCAGGGCGGAATGCCGTAGTTCCGGCGCTCCCCGCGCATGGCACGCTCGAACTTGCGGAACTCGAACTGTCGCCAGCCGGACCGGAACTTCCCTTGAGCGATCAACGCCTCCGACAGCATGAACTGACCGGCCGCGGACGGGCGCTCGCGAAGTTCGGCGACGAGCAATGCCGCTTGATCGGACAGCCTTCCGGCGCGACGCAGCTGTTCCGCGCGCACGAACACGGCGTCGAACGGCACGTCCGCGTCGCCCGAGAGACGACGCGCCAGCTCCATGGCATCGTCCGCTTCGGCGTCGCGCCCCTGCGCCTGCAACGCCGAGGCGAGCTGCCGATGCAAACGGGGGTCCGCGGGTCCGGCATCGATAGCCGCACGAAGGTATCGCTCAGCCTCGCGAGGGTCGCCCAAGGCGGACGCGCAAGCGGCCAGCGTGAACAGGGCGTCGACACGCCGTCCCCCGGAGGCCGCCTCAGGCGATGCCATCGCACGGGCCTCCACGGCCCTCCCGGTGGCGGCCAGATGGCGCGCGAGCGCGAGCGCGGCCCCCGTCGCTTCGGGAGACTTCGCAACCGCTTCGCGCAGTGCGGCTTCGGCCTCGTCGGGTCGGCCGACGCGGATCGCACTGTCGGCGAGTGCGACGGCGATCGCTTCGGACGACGGACGGAGCGCAAAGGCTTTCCGGCAGGCGTCCAGCGCCTCGCGATGACGGCCCTGCCGGGCAAGCAGCGACGCGCGCTCGCCCCACGCTTCGGCATCGTCGGGGTGAAGCGCGGTTCGCTCCAGAACACGCGACAGTGCCGCACCGCGGGTGGAGCGATGCGCCCCACCCGCGGCCGTCCCGGCCGCGGCAGGATTCGAAGGCGATCCCTCGGCAGTCGCCCGACTCGTCGCAGTGCGTCCGCGCAGCGACTTCACGAGATCGGAGATCACGCCCACGGCCGCGCTCCGGGAACGTCGAAGCGCGGATGTCGAGCGCGACGGCGGCGTCGCGGCGAGGCACGCGCGGAAGCAGCGCGGCCAATCCTTCGTTCGGGGCCGCTCATGATCACTCCGACCAGCCGGCGGGGACGGCACCCGCATCGACCTCCTCGGGCAGAGCGAACAGGGTCATCGCCGCGGCACCTCCCGAGATGTCCCGATCGCGCCGATTGAAGTTGTCCTCTCGGAACAACGGCACCTCCGACCGCCAGATCCGGTAGCCGTGCGCCATCAGCGTGTCGCGCAGCGCGACGAGCGAGCCTGACTCGGGGTCGGTCATCATCACCCAGGGCCGGCACCGCCAGAGCGTCTCATCCGCGCCGGCAACGACGTCGATCGCGCTCGCGGTCTCGTTCACCTTCAGCCCGTCGAGCCGGGCGAGTTGCAGGTCGTCGACCGTGTCGTGGTCGACGGTCTCACCTTCGGCCGCGGGTCGGCCCAGCGGACGACGCATCACGCACGCGTGCGGGAGGCGATGGATGGCGAGATTGTCGGCGAGCAGGTGCCGCAGCGGGGTCCGGTTCTCGTAGAGAAGCACGAGCCCGTCGAATCCAACGGCCCGCGCGAGCGGGACCGCGTGCGCGCCTGCGCCCGAGCCGACTTCGAGCAACGTCATCCCCGGGCGGACGAACCGGCCGAGAAATTCGAGCTGCGGCTGCAGCCATTCGCCCAGGTGGCCGAGCGAGCGGCCGCAGCGGTCTGCGTCGGGCATGAATCGAAGCAGTCCTGCGTTCGTCTCGGCAACCTCAGCGATGCCAGCGAGACGACTGCTGTCCTCGGACGGCGTCGTCACCGGCGTTGGCCCGGCCCGTGGCGCCACCTCAGGCCTGACGGGCGGCGCGCGGCGCGATTCGGCGCTCCACGCGGCACGCCAGACCGCGAGTTCCGCCGCGACGCGATCGATCACGGAAGGCCAGTCGCGAAGCGTTCGCTGGCGAAACAGCCGCATCGTCGGGTACCACGGCGTGTCCTCGCGCCCGGTCAGCCACCGGTAGTCGGCCGGGTGGGGCAGCATCACCCAAACCTCCTTGCCCATCGCCGCGGCGAGGTGCGCGAGGCCGGTGTCGACGCACACGAGCAGGTCCAGCTCCGCCAGGACGGCCGCCGCATCGTCGAGATCGTCGAGTTCCGTGCCGATGCCCTCCCAGGACACGGAATCCGGTATGCCTTCGGCCTGCACGGCGGCGGGTCCCTTCTGCAGCGACACGAAACGGATGCCGCGCACGGCGAGCAACGGACCGAGCTGCCGAAGCGCCAGCGAGCGATGGCGATCGACCCGATGCTGAGGGCGCCCGGCCCAGGTCAAACCGACGCGCGGCACACGTCGGTCATCGAAGCGGGGCTTCCATTTCGCCGAGTACGCTGGATCCGGCGAGAGATAGGGAATCGTCCGCGGGATCGAATCGACCGTGGTTCCGAGCGCCGCGGGCAGACTCATCAGGTTCACGAAGTAGTCGAACGGGGGAAGACGTTCCCCATCGGCCACCATCGCGTCGACGCCGGGAAATCGGCGCGCGATCACGTCCATGCCCTGGAGCGGCTGGAACAACACGCGCGCACCCCGCTCCTTCAGCTGCGGCAGGTAACGGGCGAACTGGAAGACGTCGCCCAACCCCTGTTCCGACCGCACGAGGACCGTGCACCCCTGCAGCGGCTGGCCGGTCCACTGAGGCACGCCGTACCGGGCGCGGATGCCGAGCAGCGGCTCGACGAGCCATCGATGTTCGTACTGTCGCCACCCGTCGGCGTAACGGCCGACCGTCAGGAGCGCGACGCTCAACTGCAGGTGGCCGTTGATCTCCGGTCTCTCGCGCAGTCCTGCCGCGAGGAGCGGCAACGCTTCTTCGGAGCGGCCGAGTTCGCAGAGCGCTATGGCGCGATTGACGAACGGTGCCGCGTCCGGACTCGCACGTGCGGCGAGCTCGGTGCTTCGCACGAGCGCCGCGAGCGCTTCGTCGGGCCGATCCGCGGCGGACAGCGCCACGCCGAGATGTTCCCAGGCGGGCGGCGACTCGGGCGACATCCGCGTCGCGCGTTCGAAATGCGCGATGGCATCGCGCGGCCGGCCCGCCCGAAGTTCGCAGATCCCCGACGCGAGGACCACCGCGACGTCTCCCGACGCGCGTTCCCTCAGGGTTGCACAGAGTGCGCGGGCGGCGTCCCACTGCCCCGAGTCCGCCCAGGCCGCGGCCAGCGAAAGCGACGTCTGCAGGCTCGCGTCGCCGGCGTCACGCGCGCGAACAAACCAGTCAGCCGCATCATTGGCGTCGCCGACCCGGGACGACGACCACCCCTTGAGCGCGAGCACCTCGGGGCGCCGGTCCCCGAGGTTCCATGCACGATCGACTGCGCGCGTCGCCTCCGCGTCGCGGCCCCAGTCGCGAAGGATGCGAGCGCGGGAAAGTTGCAGGCCTGAGTCGGCGACGGCGTCTCCGTCGAACGATCCGACCGACCTCAACGCGCGCGCGAAGTGTCCCCTATCGAGCAGCGATCGCCACGCGTCGCGATCATCCGAGACTGATGCGCGCGCCGGACCCGATTCATCGTCGGCGCGCGCCCGGTCCGCCTGCTGTCGGGCGGAACGCCAACGTCCGAGGTTGAACAATCCCATGCGGTCCGCGCGAAGAGGCGCGCAATCCCGGTGTGCCGAGCCAGAAGCTCGCTTGATGGTTCGCGGTGAAATCAACCGCCATGCGGCGTTGCCCGGCCAAAAGGTACCACGGAGCGGGGTGTCGAGCGGCCGCCTTGCCTGACGGCCGATTCATCCGCTCCTTTGTCGTCGGACCATCTGGCTCGGGGCACCGGCACGCCGGCGAGTGGCCGCTCGCGAAGGCAATCGGACGCGGGTCGAGCGGTCGCGAAGAAGCATGCCTCAACCGCAGGTCTGCGGCTTGCAAGCCGCGTTCGTCGAGCAGGTCCAGGTGATCGGATCACCCACCTGCGGCGGCGCCCGAGGCGTCAGCTGAACTATTGCACCGGTCACGCAAGGCGAGACTCCATTCGATCTCATCTGCGCGACGATCGTGCCGGCAACCACGCCCAAGGAATCCACGTACTGCCCGGCACCGGATGGCACGTCGTCGGGAATGCCGCCCGAGCCGCCGTTGATGCTCGCGAACGGTGTGCCAATCGAGAACTGCTCAGCGACCGCAGCCTTGAGGCCCACGCTGATCTGGATCGCCTCGCCGAGTTGCGCCTTCCCCGTATAGACTTGGTATTGGGGCACCGCGATCGCGGAGAGGATGCCGACGATCGCGACCACGATCATGAGTTCGATCAGCGTGAACCCGCCCGCGATTCCGCGAGCGAAACGTCGAGGCGGCGAACAACACATCGGCACCCTCGTTGACGGTAGCACGAACCCGGGATCGACGGGCCGCAGCCGAGATCGGGTATGGGAAGCAACGAAGGGGCCTCGCGGCCCCCTCGTTCTCTCGCAATGGAGATCCTGGCCTAATCAGGTGCAGGTCGACGGCTTGCAGCCCGGGCTCGCGTTCGATGTGCAGGTCCACGCAATCGGCGCCTCGGGTTGAGCGGGGGTCGCCGGAGTCAGCGTGACGGACTTGCCGTTGACACATTGGGCGACACCGCTACTGTTCATCACCACGGTGATCGTTCCATTCGCCGTCGTAAGCGACGCCGCGTACTTGCCCGCGCCGCTCGCAATGTTGGCCGGAATGCCGCCGACGCTCCCGTTCGCTCCGGTAAACGACCCGTTGACCTGGTAGAACTCACCCACCGCGGTCTTGACCCCGGAAGCGATCACGATCGCATCCGACAACTGCGCCCGCCCGGTGTAGTTCTGGTACTGCGGAATCGCGATGGCGGCGAGGATGCCGATGATCGCCACCACGATCATCAGCTCGATGAGCGTGAAGCCTTGTTGAATCCGTTTCATGACGTTCTCCTGATGTGGGGTGACGACCCGAAAATCTGCGTCAGCGATGCCGGACCAGATAGAGCAACCGCTGTGCCAGGCCGACGAAGGGGGGGGCATCCGGGAGGAATCGACGCCAAGCGCTTGAAGCTCAATCGATTTCCATCGACGAACGGCGACACGCCCGTGCCCATGACGTCGGCATGGCGCGGTCACGGCGACGGAATATTCGCGCTGTCGAGGTGACGTGCGCCGTCACATGACGCGTGGCGTCACCCCGCGTCTGCGGTCGCTGCCGGATGCTCGGGTGCCAGCAGCTCGAGCCGGACTCCGGCGACTTCGAGACCATCTCCCGCCACGATCGTCCGGCCCTCGCCCGTTACCGGCTCACCGTTGACGTTCGGAGGATTCGCACCCTCTCGAGGAACGAGCCGCAATTCACCGCCATGCCGCACGATCGCCGCGACCTGGATGCCGATGCGACCGAGCACGAATTCGTCGCGCGCGATCGGCACGACCTGACCCGCTGACGGACCGGTCAGCACGTACAGGCGCGCGTGCGGCTGTGCTTCCGGCGGTGCCGCCGGGGCATCGGGAGGCGGTGCGAGCGCGGCGTCCGCGCGCGCCATCCGGATCGCCGCGAGGTCGGCGTCGAATGACGGAGCCTCGACCGCGCTTCCCAGCCCCGACGTGTCCGTCTCGATCCGCATCGGCGCCGATCCCTGCGCCGGATTCGGCGTCGCCATCCTGTCCTTCAACTCGGCGCCCAGATCCTCGTCGATCGGGTTCTGCGCGGCGACCACTCGATCCGGAACGCGCGCCGGCGCCACCCGTTGGCCGAGTTCGCGCCGATCCTCGCGCGCCGCGATCGAGGCCGGCACGTCGGCCTTGGCGGCGTTGTCCTCGACGTAGACCAAGAGCTGGCGTCCGATGTCGATCTGGTCGCGATCGCGCAGGAAGTGCTTCGCGACCGGGCGGCCGTTGACGAGCGTGCCGTTGGTGCTGCCCAGATCCTCGAGAAACGAGTCGGCGAGGATGGTGACGACCGCCGCATGCTCGCCGGAGACCGCCGGGTAGGGCAGGCACACGTCGTTGTCGGCGCGTCGGCCGATCGTGACCCGCTCGCGGGCGAGCGGAATCTCGACCGGGGTTGCATCCTTGAGGAACAGGACGAGCTTGCCCATGGCTCACAATCGCGTCGCCGCCGCCCGGCGGGCCATCGGCCATCCGGACGATCCCTCGCGCGGCGAGGTCGGGACTGCAGCCACGACGCGGTCAGCCGGCCTTCTTCCGGGCGAGGAAACGCTGCGCCCAGCCGGTCGACGGGAGGAACTCGGGCGGTACCCGCACGAGGATCACCGACACGTTGTCGCGCCCGCCGTTCTGGTTCGCGAGGTCGATCAGTTCCGCGGCGGCGAGGGCGAGTTCGCCGCGCTTCTCGTCGACCACGGTCTGCACCATGTCCGGATCGACCATGTCGGTCAGGCCGTCGGAGCACAGCAGGTAGATGTCGTTGGGCTCCAGCCGGTATTCGGCGATGTCCGCGGGCACGATCGCCTCGATGCCGAGCGCGCGCGTCACGAGATTCTTGTTGAGCGAGTACTTCGCCTGCTCCGCCGTGATCTGCCCGCTGTCGATCTGCTCCTGCAGGAGCGAGTGATCGTGGGTGAGCTGCTCGAACTTCTCGCCGCGCAACCGATAGCAGCGCGAGTCGCCGATGTGGCCGATCGACACGCGGTTGCCGAAGAAGACGGCCGCGACGATCGTCGTGCCCATGCCGGCGCACTCCGGCCGCGCCTGGGCCGCGTCGTAGATGCCCTTGTTGGCGGCCGCGATCTGCTGCTGCAGCAGGAGCGCGGCATGCGAAAGCCCCGACTGGGAATCCACTTTCGACAGTTCGCGACCCGACGAGAGTTCGGGCAGCATGCCGCCGGACACGACGTTCACCGCGATGCCGCTCGCCACCTCGCCCGCGTTGTAGCCGCCCATGCCGTCGGCCAGGATCACGATGCCCGCGGCCGGATCGGCGAAGACCGTGTCCTCGTTGTGCGAGCGCACCATCCCCGGGTGCGACAGGGAGGCTACGTCGAGGTCGACGCGGTCGGTCATCGGACGGCAGCGGCGGATGCGGGGGGCGCGATGCCCGGACGGGCGCGGCGGTGCGGTCGTCGAGGCACGGTAGGCGAGTGTAAAAGACCGCGCGCCCGGAGGCGAGCCTTGACGGCCGCCGCAGGTCGGCCGGCCGCGCCGCGCCCCGTGCGCCGCACCGGCTGCCGCCCGGCGGTCATCCCGGGGCGGGGTCCGGCGGCTCGCCGCGGCGGAGCTTCAGGATGTGCGCGGCGCCCACCACCAGGGCGATGCAGGCGACGGGCAGCGCCCAGTGCAGCCAGTGGGCGTGCGCACCAATCCAGCCCTCGACCGCATGGTCGGAGACCGCCATCTCGCCCGCGACGTAGCCCAGGAGCCCTCCGCCCGCGACCACGAGGATCGGCAGGCGCTCGATCGCCTTCAGGATCAACTGGCTCCCCGCGACGACCAGCGGGATCGAAATCAGCAGACCGAACACGAGCAGGAAGGTGTCCCCCTTCGCCGCCGCCGCGACGCCGATCACGTTGTCGAGGCTCATCACGAGGTCCGCGACGATGATCGTGCGCACGGCGCCCATCAGGCGGCTGCTCGCCTTCACCTCGCCGTGGCCGCCGCCGTCGTCCTCGGCGATCAGCTTGACGCCGATCCACAGGAGCAGGATGGCGCCGACCACCTTGAGCCAAGGGAGGTCGAGCAGCGCGACCGCGAAGAACGTGAGGACGATCCGCAGGACGACGGCGCCGGCCGCGCCCCAGATCACGCCCCACTTGCGCTGCGTCTCGGGAAGGTTGCGGCAGGCGAGCGCGATCACCACCGCGTTGTCGCCCGACAACAGGATGTTGATGACGATGATCTCGACGCCCGCCAGCCAGAACTGGGGCGACCCGAATTCCACCTCTGCTCCTCCCTGGCAAGCGGCTCCCGCCGGCGCAAGCGACTACAGCACCGACTTCAGGAGCTTCCCCATCTCCGCGGGATTCTTCGTGACCTTGATGCCGCAGGCCTCCATCACCGCGAGCTTCTCCTGCGCGGTGCCCTTGCCGCCGGAGATGATCGCGCCCGCGTGGCCCATGCGTTTGCCCGGCGGCGCCGTGACGCCGGCGATGAAGCCGACGATCGGCTTCTTCATGTTCGCCTTCGCCCACACGGCGGCCGTTTCCTCGTCGCTGCCGCCGATCTCGCCGATCATGACGACCGCGTCGGTGCCCGGGTCGTCGTTGAACAGGCGCAGCACGTCGACGTGCTTGAGGCCGTTGACCGGGTCGCCGCCGATGCCGACCGCGCTCGACTGGCCGAGCCCGAGTTCGGTGAGCTGTCCGACCGCCTCGTAGGTGAGCGTGCCGGAGCGCGACACCACGCCGATGCGGCCCTTCTTGTGGATGTGGCCGGGCATGATGCCGATCTTCAGCTCGTCGGGCGTGATCACGCCCGGGCAGTTCGGGCCGAGCAGCAGGGTCTTCGACCCCTTCATCCGGTCGCGCGTGCGGATCATGTCGCGCACCGGGATGCCCTCGGTGATGCACACGACGAGGTCGAGTCCCGCGTCGACCGCCTCGTCGATCGCCGCCGCGGCGAACGGCGGCGGCACGTAGATCACGCTGACGGTCGCGCCGGTCGCCGCCTTCGCGTCGGCCACCGTCGCGTAGATCGGGATGCCCTCGAAGTCCTCGCCGGCCTTCTTCGGGTTGACGCCGGCGACGTAGCAGGCCTTCCCGTTCGCGTACTCGCGACACATGCGCGTGTGGAAGGCGCCGGTCTTGCCGGTGATCCCCTGCGTGATCACCTTGCTGTGCTGGTTGATCAGGATCGACATCGCGGTCTCCTCAGCGCCCGCGCGCGGCGGCGACGACCTTTTCCGCCGCTTCCGCCATGTTGTTGGCCGAGATGATCGGCAGGCCCGACTCGGCGAGGATCCTGCGCCCGAGTTCCTCGTTCGTGCCCTTCATCCGCACGACCAGCGGGACCTTCAGCGCGACCGCCCGCGAGGCGGCCACGACGCCCTCGGCGATGGTGTCGCACTTCATGATGCCGCCGAAGATGTTGACGAGGATCGCCTTCAGGTGCGGATTCCGCAGCATGATCTTGAACGCCTCGGTGACCTTCTCGGCGGTCGCGCCGCCGCCGACGTCGAGGAAGTTCGCCGGCTCGCCGCCGTAGAGCTTGATCGTGTCCATCGTCGCCATCGCGAGTCCGGCGCCGTTGACGAGGCAGCCGATGTCGCCGTCGAGCGAAATGTAGGAGAGGTCGAACTTCGAGGCCTCGATCTCCGCGGGATCCTCCTCGTCCAGATCGCGCATCTCGACGATGTCGGGATGGCGGAAGAGCGCGTTCGCGTCGAAGTTGAGCTTGGCGTCGAGCGCGACGACGCGGCCGTCGTCGGTGAGGATCATCGGGTTGATCTCGGCGAGCGAGGCGTCGGTCTCGTCGAACACGCGGTAGAGCCCGGCGAGCATCGCGCGCGCGGCGGGCACGCTCGCGTCGGGGATGCCGATCTTGCGCGCGACTTGGTCGGCCTCCGCGTCGGAGAGCCCGGTCTTCGGGTCGATGAAGACGCGAACGATCTTCTCCGGCGTCTTCGCGGCGACCTCTTCGATGTCCATCCCGCCCTCGGAACTCGCCATCAGCGCCACGCGCTGCGTGACGCGGTCGACGACCATGCCGACGTAGAGTTCCTTCGCGATCGCCGCGCCGTCCTCGATCAGGAGCCGGCGCACCTTCTGGCCCCCGGGGCCGGTCTGGTGGGTCTTCAACTGCATCCCGAGGATCTCGCCGGCGAGCTTGCGCACCTCGTCGGGCGAACGCGCGAGCTTGACGCCGCCGCCCTTGCCGCGGCCGCCGGCGTGGATCTGCGCCTTGACCACCCACACCGGCCCGGGCAGCGACTTCGCCGCGCGCACCGCGTCGTCGACCGAGAACGCCGGGATGCCGCGCGGGACCGAAAGGCCGAACCGGCGGAAGATCTCCTTGCCCTGGTACTCGTGGATTTTCACGTGATCGCTCCGTCGTGCCGGTCGTTTCGTCAGCGACGCGCGCGGCCTGCGCCCGGCCGCGCGCCCTTCAGGCGGCGCCCCGGTACCACTTCGGGTACCAGCGACGCACGGTGTCCGTGTGCGACTCGAGCGCGTGGCAGCGGTCGAGCTGGAACGGCTTGTGGCGTCCGTCGTCCTCGGGCACGAGGCTCGCGAACATCTGCACCGCCGCCGTCGGCAGGTGTCCGGCGAGTTCGGTCAGGTGCGAGCAGCCGCGCACGCTGCCCAGCCGGTCCTTGACGACACCGCGAAACCCCTTGATGAGATTCGCACCGACGAGGCGGGCATACCCGGCCTCGATCGCCTCGCAGCCGCCCGGATACGGCGTCGCCGGCATCGAGGCCTCGACCGCGTGGATCGTGTAGTCGCGATCGATCGTCACGCGCAGCCACATGTCGTGGATCGGCTCGCCCGGCGCGCGCACGCCGGTCATCAGCCGGTAGGGCGCGGGTTTGGTGTCGACCAGGCGCGCCTCGAGGTCGAAGCGCCCGTCCTCGCGGCGATAGCCTTCGCAGACGACGCTACGGGTGTGCAGCAGGGCGCGCGGAACCGGCGGGGTCAGGGCCATCGATCGTCAGGGGCAAGCGGGACCTCGTACTTCGTCCCGCGCGCCGACCGGACCCGGCGGCGCACTACAATGGGGCAGAAGGACGATATTTTACGACGCGGCGCGCCGGTGCCGCAACCGGAGCTTCCGATGCCCCACGTTCTCGCCCTCGACCAGGGCACCACGAGTTCGCGCGCGATCGTGTTCGACGGGAGCGGCGCGGTGCGCGCGACCGCGCAGCGGGAGTTCCGCCAGATCTATCCGCAGGGCGGCTGGGTCGAGCACGACGCGACCGAGATCTGGGCGACGCAGTCGGGCGTGCTGCACGAGGCGATCGCGAAAGCCGGCGTCGCGGCGCGCGACATCGCCGCGATCGGCATCACCAACCAGCGCGAGACGACGCTCCTGTGGGAGCGCGCGACCGGCCGGCCGGTCGCCCACGCGATCGTCTGGCAGGACCGCCGCACCGCGCCGATGTGCGACGCGCTGCGCGAGGCGGGCCACGCGAACGCCTTCCTCGCGAAGACCGGGCTCGTGCTCGACGCCTACTTCTCGGGCACCAAGCTCAGGTGGCTGCTCGACCACGTTCCCGACGCGCGCGAGCGCGCGCGCCGCGGCGAACTCGCGTTCGGCACGATCGACAGTTGGCTCCTGTGGAACCTCACCGGTGGCCGCGTGCACGCGACCGACGCGTCGAACGCGAGCCGCACGCTCCTCTACGACATCCACCGCGGCGTCTGGGACGACGAACTCTGCGCGCTCCTCGACGTGCCGCGCGAGGTGCTGCCCGCGGTCGTGCCGTCCTCGGGCGTGTGCGGCGAGACCACGATCGGCGGCGTCGCGGTCCCGATCGCGGGCATCGCGGGCGACCAGCAGGCGGCGCTCTTCGGGCAGGCCTGCCACGCGCCGGGGCTCGCGAAGAACACCTACGGCACCGGCTGCTTCCTGCTGATGAACACCGGCACGCGACCGGTCGCCTCGTCGAACCGGCTCCTCACCACGGTCGCGTGGTCGCGCAACGGCACGACCGAGTACGCGCTCGAAGGCTCGGTGTTCATCGGCGGCGCCGTCGTGCAGTGGCTGCGCGACGGGTTGCGGATCATCCGGCACGCGAGCGAGGTGGGCGCGCTCGCGGCGAGCGTTCCCGACAACGGCGGCGTCGTGCTGGTGCCTGCGTTCGCCGGGCTGGGCGCTCCGCACTGGGATCCGTACGCGCGCGGCGCGGTCTTCGGGCTCACGCGCGGCGCGAGCGGCGCGCATCTTGCCCGCGCGGCGCTGGAGGCGATCGCGCTGCAGAGCCGCGACGTGCTCGTCGCGATGCAGAAGGACTCGGGCATCGCGCTCTCGGGCCTGCGCGTCGACGGCGGCGCGGCCGCGAACGACCTCCTGATGCAGATCCAGGCGGACGTGCTCGGCGTGCCGGTCGTGCGCCCGAAGGTGCTCGAGACCACCGCGCTCGGCGCGGCCTGCCTCGCGGGCCTCGCGGTCGGCACCTGGAAGGACGCCGCCGAGGTCGCCGCGAACTGGCAGGTCGACCGCGCCTTCGAGCCGTCGATGCCGCGCGATCGCGTCGATGCGCTCGTGGCCCTCTGGCAGAAGGCGGTGGAACGGAGCAAGGACTGGGCGTGAGCGCGGCATTCGACGTCGGGCCGCGAAGGCGGCACGGAGTCGGCGCGGGCCGGCACCGGCGTCTTGCCCGACGCCGATCGCGTGCGTATACTCGCATTTTGCGTGCATGAGCGCCTGTTGCGATGCCCCCGAGCCCGCACACCGTCCGACCGTCCATCGAAGGCGCCTGCGCCTGCGGCCGCCTGCGCCGCGCGTCGCGCGCGCTCACCCAGTTCTACGACGACGCGCTCGCGTCCTCCGGCCTGCGGGTGACGCAGTTCGCGCTGATGCGCTCGATCGCGCGCACCGGCGCGGCGCGGGTGAGCGAGGTCGCGCGCGCGCATCTCCTCGACCGCACGGCGCTCTCCCGCGCGCTCGGTCCGCTGGTCGAACGGGGTTATCTCCGCGTAGCGCCCGGACGGGACGCGCGCACGCGCGAGGTGGCGCTCACGCGCGCGGGTGAGCGGGCGCTCGACGGCGCGTCCGCGGACTGGAAGCGGGCGCAGGCCGCAGTGGCGAAGCGCCTCGGCCGCGAGCGCCTCGACTGCCTGATCGAGGCGCTGCGCGACCTCGAATCCCTCCATCCCGACGCCGTCGCGCGCTCCGATCGGCAGGCCGCAACGTGAACGCCGGCTCCCGCGCCGACTGGCGCACGCCGGCCGCCGTGCTCGTCTGCGGCGGCCTCATCCTGACGCTCGGCTTCGGACTGCGGCACGGCTTCGGACTCTTCCTGCAGCCGATGTCCTCCGAGTTGCACTGGGGACGCGAGTCCTTCGCGCTCGCGATGGCGGTGCAGAACCTCGTGTGGGGCGCCTCCCAGCCGTTCGCCGGAATGATCGCCGACAAGTACGGCTCGGGCCGGGTCGCCGCGGGCGGCGCGGTCCTCTATGTCCTGGGACTCGTGCTGATGGCCAACCCGATCGCGCCATGGTCGTTCGTGCTGGCGACCGGCGTGCTGATCGGCCTCGGGCTCTCCGGGGTCTCGTTCTCGGTGATCCTCGGCGTGATCGGGCGGCGCCATTCGCCCGAGAAGCGCAGCCTCGCGCTCGGCATCGGCGCGGCGGCCGGATCGTTCGGCCAGTTCGCGCTGCTGCCGCTCACGCAGTGGCTCCTCACCCACCTGGGCTGGCGCGGCGCGCTCCTCGCGATGGCGGCAGTCGGCCTCGCGATGATCCCGCTCGCGTTCGGCGTCGTCGAGCGGAAGGCGGCGCATGCGCCGGGCTTGCGCCAACAGTCGGCGCGAGAAGCCTTCCGCGAGGCGGTCGGGCATCGGGGCTACGTGCTGCTCACCGTCGGATTCTTCGTGTGCGGCTTCCAGCTCGTGTTCATCGGCGTGCACCTGCCGGCCTACCTCGCCGACCGCGGCTTCGCGCCGCACGTCGCGGTGATCGCGCTCGCGCTGGTGGGCCTGTTCAACATCTTCGGCACCTACACCGCAGGCTGGCTGGGCGGCCGGATGCCGAAGCGCTGGATCCTGTCGGCGATCTACTTCGGACGCGCGGTCGTCATCGCGCTGTTCGTGTGGCTGCCGATCTCGCTCGTCACCGTCTACGGCTTCGCGGTGCTGCTCGGCCTGCTGTGGCTGTCGACCGTCCCGCTGACCAACGGCATCGTCGCGTCCGTCTTCGGCACGCGCTACCTCGCGATGCTCGCGGGCTTCACCTTCTTCAGCCACCAGATCGGCAGCTTCCTCGGCGCATGGCTCGGCGGCTACCTCTACGACCGCAACGGCAGCTACGACTTCGTCTGGTACCTGTCGATCGCGCTCGGGATCATCGCCGGACTCGTCAACCTGCCGATCGACGAGCGGGAGATCAAGCGGACGGCCCCTGTGCCGGCGTAGGCGCCGCGCCGCCCCGTCTACGTGATGACGTCGACGGCGTCGGTGATCACGGTGTCGACGCCCCAGGCGGCGAGCTCGGCTGCGCGCTCCGCGTCGTTCACCGTCCACGCTGCAACGCGCAAGCCGGCGGCGTGCGCCTCGCGCACGATGTCCGCGCGCAACAGCGATTGCTTGGCGTCGAGCGCGACGCAACCCAGCGCGCGGCAGCGCTCGCGCCAGTCGGTGGGCAAGGTCTCGGTGAGCCAGGCGCGCGGCAGCGCGGGCACCGTCTCGAGCGCCGCCTCGAGCGCGGTGGCGGAGAACGACGACAGGAGCGGCGGCACCTCGCTGCCCTTCCACAGGGCGGCGGCGTCGATCGCGATGGCCGCACCGGTCTCGCGCTCGCGGCCCGGCGTCGGCTTGATCTCGATGTTGAGCGCCACACCGTTGGCGCGGCACCAGCGCGCGACCGCGGCGAGCGTCGGGATCGTCTCGCCTGCGTAGGGCGGCGAGTGCCAGCTCCCGGCGTCGAGCCGCGAGAGTTCGCGCCAGTTGAGCGCATCGGCGCGGCCCGCGCCGCCGGTCGTGCGTTCGAGCGTCGTGTCGTGCAGCAGGAACGGCACGCCGTCGGCGGACAGCTTGACGTCGATCTCCGCCATCCGGTAGCCGTGAGCGTGTCCGAGCCGCAGGGACGCGAGCGTGTTCTCCGGCGCGAGCTTGCCGGCACCCCGGTGCGCGCAGCGCCCGGGATACGGCCAGGGCGGCAGCGCGGCCATCAGCGGATGCGCGCGCCGGTCTGCGCGTCGAACAGGTAGACGCGGGCCGGATCGGCGGCGACATGGAGTTCGGCGCCGGCCCCGGGCTGTTCGCCGTGCGGACGCCGCACGACCGCGGCGTCGCTGCCGTGGGCGAGGTGCACGAGCGCGTCGGCGCCGAGCTGCTCGACCAGTTCCACCGTGCCCGCGAAGAACGCGCCGGCCGGATCGACGAACTCGAGGTGTTCGGGCCGGATGCCGACGATCACGTTGCGCCCGGTCTCCACCTGTCCGGTCGCGAAGCGCGCGATGCCGCCGTGCTCGAGCGCGATCCGCCCGGCGCCCGCGCCCTTGCCGGGCAGGAAGTTCATCGAGGGCGAGCCGATGAAGCCCGCGACGAAGCGCGTGGCGGGGTTCTCGTAGACCTCCATCGGCGAGCCGACCTGCTCGGCGCGGCCGGCGTTCATCACGATCATCCGGTGGGCGAGCGTCATCGCCTCGACCTGGTCGTGGGTGACGTACAGGCTCGTCGTGCCGAGCTGGCGGTGCAGCTTCTGGATCTCGAAGCGCATCTGGACGCGGAGCTTCGCATCGAGGTTCGACAGCGGTTCGTCGAACAGGAACACCTTGGGCTCGCGCACGATCGCGCGCCCCATCGCGACGCGCTGCCGCTGCCCGCCGGACAACTGCCGCGGCTTGCGTTCGAGCAACGGCGCGAGTTCGAGGATGCCCGCGGCGCGCTGGACCGCGACGTCGATCTCGGCCTTCGACTTACCCCGGATGCGCAGGCCGTAGGCCATGTTGTCGTAGACGCTCATGTGCGGATAGAGCGCGTAGTTCTGGAACACCATCGCGATGTCGCGGTCCTTGGGCTCCAGGTCGTTCACCACGGTGTCGCCGATCGCGATCTCGCCGGAGGTGATCGGCTCGAGTCCGGCGACCATGCGGAGCAGCGTCGACTTGCCGCAGCCCGACGGGCCGACGATGACGATGAACTCGCCGTCGGCGACGCGCGCGTCGACGCCGTGGATCACCTCGAGGGTGCCGTAGCTCTTGCGGACATCGCGGAAGTCGACTTTGGCCATCGCTATTTCTCGGTCTCGACCAGTCCCTTGACGAACCAGCGCTGCATCAGGATCACGACGAGGGCGGGCGGGATCATCGCCATCATCGCCGTGGCCATCACCAGGTGCCACTCGGTCGCGGCGTCGCCGCCGCCCGCGATCATCCGCTTGATGCCGATCGCGGTGGTGTAGTAGTCCTCCTGCGTCGTGACGAGCAGCGGCCACAGGTACTGGTTCCAGCCGTAGATGAACTGGATCACGAAGAGCGCCGCCACGCTCGTCCGCGACATCGGCACGACGACGTCGACGAAGAAGCGCATCGGGCCGGCACCGTCGACGCGCGCCGCCTCGGCGAGTTCGTCGGGGATCGTGAGGAAGAACTGGCGGAACAGGAAGGTCGCGGTGGCCGACGCGATCAGCGGCAGCGTGAGCCCGGTGTAGCTGTCGAGGAGGCCCAGGTCGGAGACCACCTTGTAGGTCGGCAGGATGCGGACCTCGACCGGCAGCATCAGCGTGACGAAGATCATCCAGAAGAAGAAGTTCCGCAGCGGGAACTTGAAGTAGACGATCGCGAACGCGGAGAGCAGCGAGATCGCGATCTTGCCGATCGCGATGACGAGCGCCGTGATCAGGCTGTTCAGCATCATCGTCCCGACCGGCGCCGCCGAGTTGCCCGCGCCGCTCTGCCACGCCTGCACGTAGTTCTCGATGAAGTGCCCGCCGGGGACGAGCGGCATCGGCGCGGCGAGGATCTCCTCCGCGGTGAGCGTCGACGCGACGAAGGTCACGTAGACCGGAAAGGCGACGATCGCCACGCCGATCCACAGCACCGCGTGCGTGAGGACCGTCAGCGCCGGGCGGTTCTCGACCATGCCCTCGCGGCGTGCGCCGACCCAGGGCAGCAGTTGCATGAGCCACGGCATGCGGATGCCGCCGCGGCCCGATCCGGAGTCGTCGCGCGCGGCCATCAGTACTGCACCTTGCGTTCGATGTAGCGGAACTGGACCACGGTGAGCGCGATCACGATGGTCATCAGGATCACCGACTGCGCCGCCGAGCCGCCGAGGTCGAGGGCCTTGAACCCGTCCTTGTAGACCTTGTAGACGAGGATCGTCGTCGCCTGGCCGGGACCGCCGCCGGTCGCGGCGTCGACGATGGCGAAGGTGTCGAAGAACGCGTAGACGATGTTGACGACGAGCAGGAAGAACGTGGTCGGCGAGAGCAGCGGGAACACGATGGTCCAGAACCGCCGGCCCGGGCCCGCGCCGTCGATCGCGGCCGCCTCGACGAGCGACTTCGGGATCGACTGCAGCCCGGCGAGGAAGAAGAGGAAGTTGTAGCTGACCTGCTTCCAGGTCGCCGCGATCACGATGAGCACCAGCGCGTCGTTGCCGTCGAGCAGCGGATCCCAGTTCATGCCCGCGCCGCGCATCCAGTGCGCGACGACGCCGAGCGTCGGATTGAACAGGAACATCCACAGGATCGCGGCGACGACCGGTGCGACCGCGTAGGGCCAGATCAGCAGCGTCTTGTAGAGGTTCGCCGCGCGGAGCGCCCGGTCGGCGAACACGGCGAGCAGGAGCGAAAACGACAGGCCGAGGCCCGCGACGAGCAGCGAGAAGACCGCGGTGACGCGGAACGACGCGAGGTACTCGTCCTCGGAGAACAGGTGGCTGAAGTTGTCGAGGCCGACGAACTCGACCTCGATGCCGAACGGATCCTG
Organism: Burkholderiales bacterium; assembly: GCA_015075645.1. NCBI lineage: Bacteria > Pseudomonadati > Pseudomonadota > Betaproteobacteria > Burkholderiales > Burkholderiales bacterium. Next base: position 441,315 of record JABTUF010000001.1, read on the forward strand.
CGCCAGCATCGACTGCCAGGCGGCCTGGCCCGCCGGCCAGAAGAAGAAGACGATCGTGATCGCGAGCTGCGGCGCCACCAGCGCGTAGGGCAGCCAGCGCGAGCGGAAGACGACGCGCTTGTCCACGACCGGTCAGGCGGCGGAGGATCGGCCGGAGCCGGTCCTCGCCGCCGCGTCAGACGCGTTGTTCACGCAGGTTCCCGTACCCGGGACCGCCCAGGGCCGGCCCCGCGGGCCTACTCCTTCGCGGTCTTCTGGAACCGCCGCAACAGTTCGTTACCGCGCTTGACCGAGTTGTCGAGCGCCGTCTTGGCGTTCTGCTTGCCGGCGAGCATGTTCTCGAACTCCTCCTCGAACGCGTCGCGGATCTGCACGAAGCTCCCGAAGCGCAGGCCCTTCGAGTTCGGGGTCGGCGGCTTGTTGTTGATCTGGCGCACCGACACGTCGGTGCCCGGGTTCTTGTCGTAGAAGCCCGACTTCTTCGTGATCTCGAACGCCGCGAGCGTGATCGGCAGGTAGCCGGTCTTCTGGTGCCACTCGGCCTGGCGGTTCGCGTCGGACAGGTAGGTGAAGAACTTCGCGATGCCGCGGTACTCGTTCTTCTTCTTGCCCGACATCACCCACAGCGAGGCGCCGCCGATGATCGAGTTCTGCGGCGCGCCGGCGACGTCCGCGTAGTAGGGCATGAACGCGACGCCGTACTTGAACTTCGCGTTGCGGTTGATGTTGGCCTGCGCCGCCGACGACGAGGTCAGCATCGCGCATTCGCCGCTGTAGAACTTCGCCTCGGCCTCGTTGCGGCGGCCGGCGTAGGTGAAGTAGCCCTTCTTCGACCACTCCTGCAGGTTCGACCAGTGGCGCACGTGCAGCGGCGAGTTGATCTTGAACACGGTGTCGAGCCCGGCCATGCCGTTCTCGCGCGTGCCGATCGGGACGTTGTGCCAGGCGCTGAAGTTCTCGACGTGCACCCACGACGGCCAGCCGGTCGTGTACGCGCACTTGGAGGCGCCCGACACCTTGATCCTGGCGGCCGCGGCCATGACCTCGGGCCAGGTCACCGGCGCGCGGTTCGGATCGAGGCCGGCCTTCTGGAACACGTCCTTGTTGTAGTAGAAGACCGAGGTCGAGCTGTTGAACGGGAACGACAGCATCTCGCCGCGGCGCGTCGTGTAGTAGCCCGCGACCGCCGGCAGGTAGATCTTCGGGTCGAACTTCTCGCCCGCGTCCTTCATCACCTGCGCGACCGGCCGGATCGCCCCTTTGGCCGACATCATCGTGGCGGTGCCCACTTCGAACACCTGCAGGATGTGCGGCGCGTTGCCGGCCCGGAACGCCGCGATGGCCGCAGCCATCGATTCCGGATAGGCGCCCTTGTAGACCGGGACGATCTTGAATTCCTTCTGGCTGTCGTTGAAGCCCTTCGCGAACTCGTTGACCCGGTCGTTCAGCGCGCCGGTCATCGAGTGCCACCACTGGATCTCGGTCTGCGCCTGCGCGAGCGATGCGGCGCCGGCGAAGAGCGCGGCGAGCGCGACGCGGGCGAGGCGTGCGGGACGGTACGTCATGGTTCCTCCTCGGGTGGGACGATGCCGGGCGATGCGCCCTGTGGTCGCGGCGATTCTAGGGCAAACCGCGCTCCGCGACGAGTCCCCGCGAGGCGCGAGCGTGAGTGCCCCGGTGGCCTTTGCCGGTCCTGGTCAGTCGGCCTGGCCGGGGTGCAGGACCGGGCGGGGCGGAGCGCCGGACGCCTCCCGGGGCTCGGCCGCGCTCCGGCGGCGGCCGGCGAGGAGCGTGTAGGCGGTCGGGACCACGAACAGCGTGAGCAGCGTGCCGAACGACATGCCCCCGACGATCACCCAGCCGATCTGGGTGCGCGACTCCGCGCCCGCGCCGTGGGCGAGGGCGAGCGGCAGCGCGCCCAGCACCATCGCGCCGGTCGTCATCAGGATCGGCCGCAGCCGCAGCGTCGAGGCGTCGACCACCGCGGCGAAGAGTTCCTCGCCCTTCGCGCGGAGCTGGTTGGAGAACTCGACGATCAGGATGCCGTGCTTGGTGATGAGGCCCACGAGCGTCACGAGACCCACCTGGCTGTAGATGTTGAGCGTTCCCCCGGCGAGCCACAGCATCAGGAGCGCGCCGGTCATCGACAGCGGCACCGACAGCATGATGACGAACGGATGGACGAAGCTCTCGAACTGCGCGGCGAGCACGAGGTAGATGAACAGAAGCGCCAGCACGAAGGTGAAATAGATCTCGCCGCCGGACTTGCGGAACTCGCGCGACTGGCCGTCGAGGTCGGTCTGCGCGGTCGGGGGCAGCACGGCCTTCGCGGCGGCGTCCATCGCCTTGAGTCCGTCGTCGACCGTGTAGCCGGGCGCGAGCGTCGCGGTCACCTTGACCGCGCGCAGACGGTTGAAGTGGTTGAGCGACTGCGGCGCCACGCCCTCGCGGATCTGGACCAGGTTCGACAACTGCACCATCTCGTTGTTGCGACCGCGGACCCAGGTCTCGCTGATGTCCGCGGGACGGGTGCGGTCGACCGGCGCGAGCTGGACGATCACGTCGTACTGCTCGCCGTCGCGCTTGAACCGGGTCACCTGGCGGCCGCCGAGCATCGTCTCGAGCGTCCGGCCGACGGTGTCGACGTTGACCGCGACGTCGGAGAGCTTGTCGCGGTTGATCGTGACGCGCACCTCCGGCGTGTTGAGCCGCAGGTCGGTCTGGAGGTTCTGCAGCGCCGGGGACTTGCGCGCCTCGTCGATCACGCGCTCGACCATCCGCTGCAGTTCGGCATAGGGCACCTGCGCCATAATCACGTAGTCGACCGGCTGCGAACGGAACGACTGCCCGAGCGACGGCGGATTCAGCGGGAACGCGATCGCCCCGGGGATGCTCGCGAACTTCGGGCGCAACTCGTCGGCGATCTGCTGCTGGCGCTTGGTGCGCTCCTCCCACGGCTTGAGGCGCAGGATCGCGTTGCCGTCGACCACCGTCGGGAAGCCGGAGAACGCGGTGTAGGCGCCCGCCTCCGGCACGGTCGCATAGAACTGCTCGATCGGCCGCAGGACGTCGCTGGTGTACTGCGGCGTCGAGCCCTGCGGCGCGGTGACGATGCCGAAGATCACCCCGCGGTCCTCGGACGGCGCGAGCTCCGACTTGAGCGACAGGAACATCACGGCGCCCAATGCCGCCACGCCCGCCCACAACGCGACGATGAGCCAGCGGTGGTGGAGCACGGCGGTCAGCGCGCGCCGGTAGCCCGACGTGAGGCCGACCAGCCCGGTTTCGATCAGGTTGTAGAGCCACGAGTGCTTCGTCTGGTGCTTGAGCAGCACCGAGCACATCATCGGCGTCAGCGTCAGCGCGACGAACCCCGACACGACCACCGCACCGGCGAGCGTCAACGCGAACTCGATGAACAGGCGGCCGGTCCGCCCGGTGGCGAACGCGAGCGGCGCGAACACCGACGCGAGCGTGAGCGTCATCGCCAGCACCGCGAAGGCGATTTCGCGCGCTCCCTGGATCGCCGCCTCCCTCCGCGGGATCCCCTCCTCGACGTGCCGGTGGATGTTCTCCAGCATCACGATCGCGTCGTCGACGACGAGTCCGATCGCGAGCACCATCGCGAGGAGCGTCAACGTGTTGATCGTGAATCCGAACAGGTACATGAGCCCGAACGCGCCGATCAGCGACACCGGGATCGTGACGATCGGGATCAGCGTCGCGCGGAAGCTCCGCAGGAACACGAAGATCACCAGCACGACCAGGAGGATCGCCTCGCCGATCGCCTGGAACACCGAGCCGATCGACCGGTCGATGAACACGGAGGTGTCGTACGCGACGATGAGGCGCATGCCCGAGGGCAATCCCGCGTTGATCCGCTCCACCTCGGCGCGCACCGCCGCGGACAGCTCGAGCGGGTTCGCGACCGCCTGCTTGATGACGCCGATGTTGAACGACGGCTTGCCGTTGTAGCGCGATATCGTGCGCTCGTCGATCGGGCCGACCCCGACGGTGCCGACGTCGCGGATGCGGACCGGGTAGCCGCCGACGTTCGCGACGATGATCGCGCCGAACTGCTCGGGCGTCTGCAGGTCGGTCTCGGCGACGACGGTGAACTCGCGCGCCTGCGACTCGATGCGGCCGGCGGGGATCTCGGCGTTCTGCCGGCGGATCGCGTCCTCGACGTCCTGCACGGTGAGCCGGTAGCCGGCGAGCCGGAAGCGGTCGAGGTTGATGCGCATCGACACCTGGCGCTCGCCGAAGATGCGGACGTCCGCCGCGCCCGGCAGCACCGAGAGCCGCGGCTGCACGTAGCGCTTGATGTAGTCGGACGCTTCGAGCGGCGTGAGCCTGCCGGTCTCGACCGCGATGTAGATCACCGGGAACGAATCGGACTCGACCTTCGCGACGACCGGCTCGTCGACGGTGTCGGGGAGCTTCGCCCGCACGCGGGCCACCTTGTCCCGGACATCGGCCGCGGCCGAGTCCGGGTCGCGCTTGAGCGAGAACCGCACGTTGATCTGGCTGCGCTCGGATCGGCTCTGCGAGGTCATCAGTTCGACGCCCTCGATCCCGGAGAGCGAATCCTCGAGCACCTTGGTGACCTGCGACTCCACGACCTCCGCGGAGGCCCCGCGGTAGGTCGTGTTGACCGAGACGACCGGCTCGTCGATGCGCGGGTACTCGCGCACCGCGAGGCGCGTGTAGGAGATCAGCCCGATCAGGAGCACGACGAGCGAGAGCACCGTCGCGAACACCGGCCGGCGGATGCAGATCTCCGGCAGTTGCATTCCGCTAGCCCTTGATGTCGGCCTGCGCGCCGGCCTTCGACGGCGGCGCCGACGCCGTGCCCTTGACCGCGCCCGGCGCGCCACCGGCCTGGGCCGGTCGTGCCGGCGGCGCAGCGACCACCGGCACGCCGTCGCGCACCTTGAGCTGGCCGGCGACGATGACCGTGTCCTCCGGACCGAGCCCCTGCCGGATCTCGACGCGGCCGTCGCCGCGCTGGCCGATGTCGACGCGCACGCGCTGCGCCTTGCCGTCGACGACCCTGAACACGAACTGGTCGCTGCCGAACGGCACGAGCGCCTGCTCGGGGACGACGATCGCGTCCTGCCGCTCGCCGGTGATGAGCCGCACGCGCGCGAACATGCCCGGCCGCAGCGTCGTGTCCGGGTTCGCCACCTGCGCGCGGATCACGATCGAGCGGCCGGCGGCGTCGACGAGCGGGTTGATCGCCAGGATGCGGCCGGCGTAGCTGCGCCCCGGAAGCGCGTCGAGCGTGATCTCGAGCGGCTGGCCGGTGCGCACCTGCTTCAGGAACACCTCGGGCACGCGGAAGTCGACCTTGAGCGGGTCGATCGACTCGAGGTTGACGATGTCGGCGCCCTCCTTCACGTAGTCGCCGACCGACACCGAGCGCAGGCCCACGATGCCGGAGAACGGGGCGCGGATCTCCATCTTCGCGCGCTTCGCCTCGGAGAGCGCGAGCGCGGCCTGCGCGACCTTGAGGTTGTTCTCGGCCTCGTCGCGCGCCTGTCCCGAGATGAAATTGCTCTTCGCGAGGTCGACCGCGCGGTCGAACTTGGTCTTCGCGAGCGTGAGATTCGCGCGCGCCTGCAGGACCTCGGCGTCGTTCACCGCGGGGTCGAGGCGCAGCAGCATGTCGCCCTTCGCGATGCGCTGGCCTTCCTTGAAGCCGATCTCGCTGATGCGGCCCGCCGCTTCGGGCCGGACGGTGACCGATTCGTCGGAGCGGAGGCTGCCGACCGCGATGATGGCCTGCGGCAGCGCGGTCAACGTGACCTTCGCCGCCTCGACCGTCACCGCTTCGCCTCCCTGGGCCGCCGCTCCATTCACCGGTCCCTTGACGGGATCGCCCCCTTGGCCAGCCTTCCCTCCGGCCTGCTGGCCCGACGCGCCCGGCAACGACGCGATCTTGCGCTGGCCCATCCAGTAGCCGCTCCCCGCGGCCGCGACGACGAGGATGACGATGACGGCGACCGCGGCGGGCTTGTTCATGAATTCGGCTGTGGGGCCCGGGGAACGCCCCGGCGAGGCAAAACGACGATTATGGACCGGGGACGGGACCCCGGCAAACCGCGCGGCGCCCCCCGGAGGGGCTTGCTAGAATCGACGCCCCTTCGTCCGCCTTGGGACCTGCACGATGAGCCGACGTTCCCTGACTCTCTTCCGAACCATCACCGGCGCCGTGCTCGCCGCCCTGCTGACCGTTGCCGCCCCGGGCGCCATCCCGGCGGCCGGCGCGCAGGCGTTCCCGTCGAAGCCGGTCAAGCTCGTCGTCCCGTTCCCGCCGGGCGGGTCGCTCGACAACGTCGGCCGCCTCCTCGCCCAGAAGCTGTCGGAGGAGTGGGGGCAGCAGGTGGTGGTCGAGAACAAGCCGGGCGCGGGCGGCAACATCGGCGCCGACGCGGTCGCCAAGTCGCCCGCGGACGGCTACACGGTCGTGATGGGTGCACTGTCCACGCACGCGGTCAACCCGAACCTGTACCGGACGATGCCCTACGACGCGGCGCGCGATTTCGCGCCGATCAGCAACGTCGCGATCACGCCCAACGTGCTGATCGTGAGTTCGAAGTCGCCGGTCCACACGTTGAAGGACCTCATCGCCTACGCGAAGGCGAACCCGGGCAAGACCAACTTCGGCTCGGGAAGCAACGGCAGCGCCGGGCACCTCGCGGGCGAACTCTTCAAGCTCGAGAGCGGCACCGACGTGATGCACATCCCGTACAAGGGCGGCGCGCCCGCGCTGCAGGCGCTGCTCGCGGGCGACACGCAGTTCATGTTCGACAACCTCGCCAACGCGATGGCGCAGGTGAAGGGCGGCACCGTGCGGCCGATCGCGGTGACGACGGCACAACGGAGCCGACTCGCGCCCGACCTGCCGACGATGGCGGAGGCCGGGATGCCGGGCTTCGACATCTCGACCTGGTTCGGACTGCTCGCGCCGGCCGGAACGCCGCCGGAGGTCATCGCGAAGTGGAACGCGGCGGTCGTGAAGGCGCTGAACTCGCCCGACGTGCGCGAGAAGATGCTCGCGCAGGGCGCGGAACCGTCGCCGACGACGCCCGCGGAGTTCGCGGCGTTCATCGCGAAGGAGCGAGAGAAGTACGCGCGCATCGTGAAGGCGAGCGGCGCGAAGGTGGACTAGCGGGGTCGCTGCGTCGGCGAGGGCCCACGGCGCTTGCGCCGGGGATCGACGACGCGCGAATGCGATCCCCGCTGCAGCCGACACTCGGTGGTGCGCCTCGTACCGACGGTGCGATGAGGCCGCCGGCGTCGCGGCAGCGCTTCGGTAGCGTGCGTCGGCGTGCGGTAGCGGGTGCGGGTCCGGGGCGCGCGCCCCGCGCCCGCGGGAAACGCACCGGCTCGCGCCGGGCGATTCCGCGGCGCACGGCGACGCGGCGAACGAAATGCTCGCGATGCGAGCGGCGCGGATATGCCGCGGAATGACCACGACACGCGGCGACAGCGCCGCCAGGAGGAAACGATGAACCGTCGCACGTTGATCGCCGCGGTCGCGGCGACGCTCGCCGCCGTCGCATCGCCCGTCGCGCTCGGACAGCCGGCCTATCCGCAGCAGCCGATCCGCATCGTCGTGCCGTTCCCGGCCGGCGGCGCCACCGACATCCTCGCCCGCGCGGTCGCCGCCCGGTTGACCGAGGCGTGGAAGGCGCAGGTGTTCGTCGACAACCGGCCCGGCGCCGGCGGCAACCTCGGGTCCGAGCTGGTGGCGAAAGCGCCCGCCGACGGCTACACGCTCCTCCTGGGCACGGTCGGCACGCGTCCGGAAAGTCGAGTCTGACCCTGCTTTCCGTCTCACGACCCAACCCGCCACGCCCCCCACGCGAACGCGGCCCAGCCCGCGAGGAACGCGACGCCCCCGAAAGGCGTGACCGCTCCGAATCCGCGCACGCCGGTCAGCGCAAGAACGTAGAGGCTTCCCGAGAACAGCACGACGCCGGCGAGGAAGAGCCAGGCGGCCACCGCGATCGCCGCGGCATCGGGACGCGGCATCAGGAACAATCCGGCGCCGACGAGCGCGAGCGCGTGCCAGCCGTGGTAGAGGACCGCGGTCTGCCAGACCGCCGCCGAGTCCGGTGCGAGACGGGACTTGAGCGCATGCGCGCCGAACGCTCCCAGGGCAACCGCCGCGAACGCGAGGATCGCGCCGAGCGCGAGGGCAAGGCGGGCAGTCATGGTCACGGGTCGCCGGTCGAACGGATCGCATAGAATCCTGCCTTCACGCGGCGTTCGCCGCAACCACGGGAAGGCACCATGACCATCAAGCGTCACCACGTCGGCAAGCGGATGTCGCAGAGCGTCGTCCACGGCAACACGGTCTACCTCGCCGGGCAGTGCGCGGACGATCTCGCCGCCGATCTCGCGACCCAGACCCGCCAGGTCCTCGCGACGATCGACCGTCTGCTCGGCGAGGTCGGCAGCGACAAGACGAAGATCCTGTCCGCGACCGTCTACCTGCGCTCGATCTCCGACTTCGCGGCGATGAACGCGGTGTGGGAGGCCTGGGTGCCGGAGGGTCACACGCCGGCGCGCGCGACGGTCGAGGCGACGCTCGCCCGGCCCGAATACAAGGTCGAGATCGTGGTGATCGCGGCGCTCTGATCCGCGCGGCAACGGCCGCCCGGAGGCCCAGAGGAACCCGACTCGGCTGCCTCGCGCCTGCCACGGCCGGGGCGCCGCCGACCGATGCCTCACGGTTCGCGCGACACGCCGCCCGAAACCGCGTCATCCCTGCTAAGGTTCGCGCATGAACTCCCCGATCGACCCAGCCACCGCCCGCGCGGTGCTCGCCGCCGGCCCGCGCGAGGTCGCCCCCGCATCGCCGCGCGCGTCGATGCCGGTGACGCGCGAGGACTTCGACCGCCTGATGGTCCCCTGCTACGCGCCGGCGGCGTTCGTCCCGGTGCGCGGCGAAGGTTCGCGCGTGTGGGACCAGCAGGGGCGCATGTACATCGACTTCGCGAGCGGCGTCGCGGTCACCTCGCTCGGCCACTGCCATCCGGCGATCGTGCGGGCGCTCGAGCAGCAGGCGCGCACGCTGTGGCACGTGTCGAACTGGTTCACCAACGAGCCCGCGCTGCGTCTCGCGCAGCGGCTCGTCGACGCGACGTTCGCCGACCGCGCGTTCTTCTGCAATTCCGGCGCCGAGGCGAACGAGGCGGCGCTCAAGCTCGCGCGCCGCTACGCGCACGACCGTCATGGCGCGCACAAGATGCGCGTGATCTCGACCGTCAACGCCTTCCACGGCCGCACGCTCTTCACCGTCACCGCCGGCGGGCAGGCGAAGTATTCGCAGGGCTTCGGCCCGAGCCCCGCGGGCATCACCCACGTGCCGTTCAACGATGTCGCGGCGCTCGAGGCGGCCTTCCGCGACGGCGGCGACGACATCTGCGCGGTGATCCTCGAACCGATGCAGGGCGAAGGGGGCATGACGCCGGGCACGCCGGAGTTCCTTCTGGCCGCGCGGCGCCTGTGCACCGAGCACCGGGCGCTCCTGATCCTCGACGAGATCCAGAGCGGCATGGGGCGCACCGGCGCGCTCTACTCGTACATGCAGAAGGGCGTCGTCCCCGACATCCTGACCTCCGCGAAGGGCCTGGGCGGCGGCTTTCCGGTGGGCGCGATGCTCACGACCGACGAGATCGCGAGCGTGTTCTCGGTCGGCGTCCACGGCACGACCTACGGCGGCAATCCACTCGCCTGCGCGGTGGCCGGAGCGGTGTTCGACATCGTCAACACGACCGAGGTCCTCGACGGCGTGAAGGCGCGCCATGCGTTGTTCATGGAGGGGCTCAAGGCGATCAACGCGCGCCGGCCGGTGTTCCGCGACCTCCGCGGCGAAGGCGTCTGGCTCGGCTGCGAACTCGCGGAGCCCTGGCGCGGCAAGGCGGGCGCCGTCATGCAGGCGGCGGGCGAGGCCGGTCTCCTGGTGTTGATGGCCGGGCCCGACGTCGTGCGCATCGCGCCCTCGCTCGTGATCTCACTCGACGAGATCCTCGAAGGGCTCGCGCGCCTCGAGTCCGCGCTCAATCGCGCGTTGACATGACCGGGGTCGGGCTCGACTTTCGCCGTTCCGACGGGCGCCCAATGAGCGAGCCGGCCGGCGAAAGTCGAGTCTGACCCCTTCCATGTTCGTCGTCCGCCCGATCGCGCGCGACGACCTGCCCGCCGTGCTGGCGCTCTGCGAGCGCACCGGCGCCGGACTCACGACGCTGCCCGCGAGCCGGGAACCTCTCGCCGAGCGCATCGACCGCTCGATCGCGTCGTTCGCCGGCGAGGTGCCCCGCGCCGAGGCATGCTACGTGTTCGTGCTCGTGGAACCGGGCCGCGGCGGCGCGGCGCAGCGCGTCGTCGGCATCAGCGCGATCGAGGCGGCCGTCGGCCTGAAGGAGCCCTGGTACAACTACCGCGTCGGAACGCTGGTGCACGCCTCGCGCGCGCTCGACGTCTACACGGCCGTTCCGACGCTCTTCCTCGCGAACGACCACACCGGGCACACCGAGCTCTGCACACTGTTCGTCGACCAGGCGTTCCGCGATGCGGGCAACGGCCCGCTGATCGCGAAGAGCCGCCTGTTGTTCATCGCCGAGTTCGCCGAGCGTTTCGGCGCGAAGGTGATCGCCGAACTGCGCGGGCGCGTCGATGCCTCGGGCCGCTCGCCGTTCTGGGAGGGTCTCGGCCGGCACTTCTTCGCGATGGAATACACGACGGCCGACTACCTGACCGGCATCGGCCAGAAGGCGTTCATCGCCGAACTGATGCCGCGCCATCCGGTGTACGTGAACCTGCTGCCCGCCGCGGCGCGCGAAGCGATCGGCGCGGTCCACGTCGACACCGAGCCGGCGCGCCGGATGCTCGAGCAGGAAGGCTTCCGCTACGACGGCTACATCGACATCTTCGATGCCGGCCCGACGGTCGAGGCGTTCCGCGACACCATCGACGCGGTGCGCCGCTCGCGCGTGATGCCGGTCGTGATCGAGACCGGCGCGGCACCGCCCGAAGCGGTGCGCTGGCTCGTGTGCAATCGCCGCTTCGAGGCGTTCCGCGCGGTGCTCGCGAGCGCGCCGCCGGGTATCGAGCGGGTGCCGCTCACGTCTGGCGCCGCCGCGGCGTTGGGGGTGCAGCAGGGCGACGACGTGCGGGCGGTCGCGCTCGCGCCGCGCGACCGATGAGCGCCCCGCCACCCACCCGCGCGGGGCGCGGTCAGGCCCGCCGGCCTCGCGTACGGCCATGACGCTCGACGTGCAGTTCGACGGCCTGCCCGGCCCGACGCACAACTACTCGGGGATGTCGCCGGGCAACCTCGCGTCGCAGAAGCACGCGGGACTCGCGTCGAATCCGCGCGAGGCCGCGCTGCAGGGACTCGCGAAGATGCGCGCGCTCGCCGCGCGCGGCATTCCGCAGGCGGTGCTGCCGCCGCAGGAGCGGCCGCACCTGCCGACGCTGCGCGCGCTCGGCTTCGGCGGCGGCGACGCCGAGGTTCTCGCGCGCGCCGCCCGCGATGCGCCCTCGCTCCTGTCGGCGGCATCGTCCGCCGCGGCGATGTGGGCCGCGAACGCCGCCACCGTGAGCGCTTCCGCGGACACCGCGGACGGCCGCGTGCACTTCACGCCCGCGAACCTCGTCACGCTCCTGCATCGCTCGATCGAGGCGGAGACGACGACGCGCGTGCTGCGCGCGATCTTCGGCGACACGCGCCGGTTCGTCGTGCACGATCCGCTGCCCTCCGCCGTGCCCGCCGGCGACGAAGGCGCCGCGAACCACACGCGCTTCGCAGGACCTTCGGACGAGGATCCCGGCATCGCGCTTTTCGTGCACGGACGGCAGGCGTTCGACGCGCGGGCGAGCGCGCCGCGGCGCCACCCCGCGCGGCAGACGCTCGAGGCGTCGATGGCCGTCGCGCGCCGCCACGGCCTCGACCCCGCGCGCACGCTCCACGTGCAGCAGCACCCCGACGCGATCGACGCCGGCGTGTTCCACAACGACGTGATCGCCGTGGGGCAGCGGCGGACGCTCCTCGTGCACGAGGGTGCGTTCGTCGACACCGCCGCGACGGTCGCGGCGCTGCGCGAGCGGATCGGGTCCGCGTTCCGGGCCGACGTCGTCGGCGCGGGCGAACTGTCGATCGCGGACGCGGTGGCGACCTACCTCTTCAACGGACAACTGGTCGAGCGGCCCCAAGGCGGGCTGCTCTTCGTCGCTGCAGCCGAGGTGCGCGAGAACGCGCGGGCATCCGCGGTGCTCGACCGCTGGGCCGCGCCGGGCGGCCCGATCGCGGAGGCGCTGGTGCTCGACCTGCGGCAGAGCATGCGCAACGGCGGCGGCCCCGCCTGCCTGCGCCTGCGCGTGCCGCTCACGCCGGACGAGCGCGCCGCGATCGGTGCCCGCGTGTTCGTCGACGACACGCTCGCGGACGACCTCGAGGCGTGGATCCGCCGCCACTACCGCGACCGGCTCCTGCCCTCCGACCTCGCCGACCCCGCGCTTCTCGACCAGTCGCGGCGCGCGCTCGACGAACTGCTGCGCCTGCTCGCGCTGCCGCCGCTCTACGCGTTCCAGCGCGGCTGACGACCACCCGCGACCGGCGCCTGCGGGCGAAAACGGCAGGCCGCCCGGCGCCGCCTCACGCCTCGGCGGTGGCGGGCAGCCGCAGGTGCCGGCGCACCGGCGAGCGCAGCATCGCGCCGCCCGCGAGCAGGAGGCCCAGCACGCCGATCGAGAGCAGCGTCGCGCGCAGGCCGATCACGGTGGCGAGCGCGCCGCCCGCGAGCGAGCCGAGCGGCGCCGCCGCCACGGTCAGGAAGCGCATCGTCGCCGTCATCCGGCCGAGCAGCCGGTCGGGCGTGATCGCCTGGCGCAGCGACAGGTACTGGATGCCGAACATCACGCCGCCGAAGTCGAACAGCAGCATCGCGAGTCCCAGCGCGATCGTGGCGAACCAGGCCGGGCCCGAGACGAGGCCGTAGACCTGCCAGGCGATCGCGGTCGCCGTGAGTCCATGCACGATCATCGGCCCGACGCCGTAGCGCGCGGCCAAGCGTTCGGCCGAGGCCGCCGCCACGATGCAGCCCGCGCCGCCGAACACGTAGACCAGCCCGATCGCGCCGGCGGACAGCCCGAGTTCGCGCGTCGCGAACAGGATCAGCACCGCGAGTTGCGCGTGGTGCAGCAGTTGCCACAGGCCCGCGAGCCACGCGAGCGACCACAAGGTCGCGTTGCCGCGCACGAGCTTCAGCCCCTCGACGATCTCGTGCACGACGCCGGGCCGCGGACCGGTGTGCGGCACGTCGGTCGGGACCTTCAACTTGCGCAGCATCAGCGCGGAGGCGAGGAACGCCAGCGCGTCGGCGAGGATCGCGAACGGCGCCGTCAGCGCCTGGATCAGGAAACCGGCGACGCCGGGGCCGACGAGCGCCGAGCCGGTCTCGCCCAGCGAGATCTTCGCGTTCGCCTCGACCAGCCGCCGCCGCCCGGCCATCTGCGCGAGCAGGACCTGGTAGGCGGCGCCGCCCACGACGTTCTGGACGCCGACGAAGAAGCCGACGGCGTACAGCACCTCGATCGAGAGCCAATGCGTGAACGCGGCGAGCGGGATCACCGCGAGCGCGAGCGCGCGCGTGACGTTCGCCACCAGCACGATCGGCAGCTTGCGCACGCGATCGATCAGCACGCCCGCCTGCAGTGACACCAGCGCGAACGGCAGCGTCTCGAGCGCGACCAGCACGCCCATCTGGAGCGGCGTGGCGTGCAGCAGGATCGCGGCCGTCAGCGGCAACGCGAGATTCGTCACCTGCGCGCCGAACGAGGTGATCGTCAGCGACAGCCACATCCGCCGGAAATCGGCGGACAGCCACAGGCCGGTCAGGTGTCGGGCGAAGCGGCGGCGCAACGTCGGCACGATCGGACACTCCTTCCGCGCGGACGTACCTGTGCGGCGCACGCGCGGATGCGCGCCGCGGCGGACGCGATGCGCGCGTCCGGTCTGCCACACCGGCGGGAAACGAGACGGGGAACGGACCGACCCGGAAACCCGCCGCACACCCGGCGGATTCCCGTCGGGAGAGCGCTAGCGCACCACTCCGAGATCGCCGGGCGGCACGCCGATCGCGAACGCGCGCATCGGGACCTTCGTCTCGAGGCTCGTCTGGCGGAGGTGCGATCGGTTCATCGGTGGCCCGGCGGTGGGGATTGCGATCCGATTGTAGGTCCGTGCCGGAAGCGCGGGCAATGCCGAAGCGCCATCGGCCGGGGGGAAGCGCCGCGGTTGTCGCGGCGACGCAACGCCCTACCTGGCGACGCCGCGCCGTTTCGCGACATCGACGTCGAGGTAGGGAAACGGGTGCTGGGTGAAGCCGCTGTACTTGTACGCGCCGAGCCAGGGTTGGGTCAGCACGTTCTCGTAGCGGAACACCGTGATGTTCCACGGCGCGTACGCGCTCACGAGTTCGTTCATCCGCTGCATGACGCGCTCGCGCTCGGGCCCGTTGGGGAGCGCGCGTGCCTCCTCGTAGAGCTTGTCGAACTCGGGCAGCCGGAACCGGGCGAGGTTCGAGAAGCCCGAGTTCGGTCCGTACAGGAGCCCGAGGAAACCGAAGCCCTCCGGCGTCGTGTTGATGTTGCCGAGCGTGAACATCTGGATCTGGCCCAGGCGCGCCGCCTTGAGCAGGTCGGGCCACTTCTGCTTGACGAACTCGACCTTGAGGCCGATCGCGTTCGCGCTCTTCTGGCGCAGCTCGTCGTACTGGCGGTCGATCGCCGAGGGCGCGGACGCGAGCTTCAGCACGAGCGGCTTGCCGTCCGGCAGTTCGCGGAAGCCGTCGCCGTCGACGTCCCTGTAGCCGAAGCGGTCGAGGAGCGCTTTCGCGGCGGCCGGATCGTAGGCCTTCCGGCCGTCGAGCGACGGGTCATGGCCGGTCACGGTGGGCGGGATCACCTGCGTCGCGGGCATCGCCTGCCCCTGCCGGATGATCCGGATCTCGGCGTCGACGTCGTAGCCCAGCGAAAACGCGCGCCGCAGCGCCACCTTGTCGGGCGCGTAGCCGCCGACGACCGGATCCTCCATGTTGAAGTAGGTGTAGGTGATCGCCGGCTGGACGCCGCGCGAGAGCGCGATGCCCCGCTCCGCGAGCCGCGGCTTCACCTTCGCCGGCGGATCGAGCACGTTCCAGACGAGGTCGTTCGGCACCGCGGCGTAGTCGAGCTGGCCCTGCTCGAAGGCGAGGAGCCGCGGCGTGCTCTCCTCGATGATGGCGACCTCGACCCGCGGGACGAGCGGCAGACGGCGTCCCCTGTACTTCGCCACGATCGCGCGGTCCGCCGGATCGCTGCTGTCGGGGAAGCGCACGTCGCGAAAGCCGGGGTTCGCCTCGAGCACGATCTTCTGGCCGCGACGCCATTCGCGCAGCCGATAGGGCCCGGTGCCGACCGGATTCGACATCGCCCAGCCCGCGCCGTCCGCGTACTTCTCGATCACCTCGCGCGCGACGGCCGACGCAGCGGTCGTGGTCAGGTTCGCGAGCAGTTCGGTGTCGGGGAAATGGAGTTCCAGCCGGATCGTGTAGCGGTCGACGGCCTTCAGCCCCGCGATCGCCTTGTCGTAGTCGAACTTTCCGCCCTCGCGCGCCGGCGCGACCAGCGTCTCCATGCCGACGAAGCGTCCGTCGAACATCTGCATCGAATTCGACCGTATGCGCGGGTCCATCACGCGCTTCCACGAATAGACGTAGTCCTGGGCGGTCAGCTCGCGCTTCTTCCCGTTGAACGCCGGGTCGTCGGCGAAGTAGATGCCGGGCTTGATGCGGATCGTCCACACTCTGCCGCCGTCGCTGACCTCGGGGAGCGCGACCGCGGTGTTCGGAACCAGCTTGTGCGGGCGCGCGAGGTAGTCGTAGGTGTACGGCGTGTCGAAGATGACGCGGTTGATCGCGTTGCTGTAGATGTCGCCGGCCGCCTGCGGGTCGAAACCGGTTTCGGCGACCGGGAACACCGCACGCAGCACCTTCTCCGGTTCGCCCTGCGCGTGCAGCGCGGGCACGGCCGCGAACGCCGCAGCGGCGACGAGCAGGCGGAACGTCGACATCGTCCGCGTCACAGGAACTTTCTCACGTCGGCCTCGAGGTCCTTCGGCTCGGTCTGCGGCGCGTAGCGCTCGACCACCCGGCCGTCGCGGTCGACGAGGAACTTGGTGAAGTTCCACTTGATCGCCTCGGAACCCAGCACACCCTTCTTCTCGGCCTTGAGGTGCCGGTAGAGCGGCGAGGCGTTCGCCCCGTTCACGTCGATCTTCGCGAACATCGGGAAGGTCACGCCGTAGTTCTTCTCGCAGAACGCGGCGATCTGCTTCTCGGTCCCCGGCTCCTGCCCGCCGAACTGGTTGCACGGGAAGCCGAGGATCTCGAGGCCCTCGCCATGGAGCTTCCGGTAGAGTGCCTCGAGGCCCTGGTACTGCGGCGTGAAGCCGCATTCGCTGGCGGTGTTGACGACGAGCAGCACCTTGCCCTTGAAGCGGGACAGCTTGACCGGCTTGCCGGCGAGATCGTCGACGGTGATGTCGTAGAGGCTCTTCATGGCTGTCCCCGGGGGCGTGGAGCGGCAAGTGTAGCCTCGGAACCCGGAGCGCCGCCCTCGCCGCCCCTCCGACCGCGATGGCGCGGTAGAGTTCGCCTGTACGGGCGCTGCCGACGGACGGTCGCCCGCGCCCGACCGGCCGATCGATCGATGCCCGCCATCGTTCACCTCGTCAAACCCCGCGAGCGCGACCTGGGCTCGTTCCCGGTCCGCCGCCTGCTGCCCGCCGCTGCCGCGCGCTCGGTCGGCCCGTTCGTCTTCGTCGACCACATGGGCCCGCTCGCGCTTGCGCCCGGCGAAGGCGTCGACGTGCGCCCGCATCCGCACATCGGCCTCGCCACCGTGACCTGGCTGTGGGAAGGCGCGCTCGTGCACCGCGACAGCCTGGGCGTGGTCCAGACGATCGAGCCGGGCGCGGTCAACTGGATGACCGCCGGGCGCGGCATCGTCCACTCCGAGCGCAGCCCGCCGGACGACCGCGCGCGCGGGCCGAAGCTGCACGGCATGCAGACCTGGGTCGCGCTGCCGCGCGAGCACGAGGACGCCGAGCCTTCGTTCGCGCACGTCGCCGCGCAGGACCTGCCGGAGTTCGCGCGCGACGACGCGTCGATCATCGTGATCGCCGGGCACGCGTTCGGCGCGCGTGCGCCGACGCCGACGTTCGGCGACATGCTCAACGCGGGCGCGACGTTCGCGTCGGCCGGTTCGCTCGCGCTGCCCGCCGACCACGAGGAGCGCTCGGTCTACCCGGTCGACGCGAACCTCGCCATCGACGGCGAGCCGCTGCCGATGCACCACCTCGGCGTGATCGAGCCGGGACGGGCCGTGACGATCGAAGCTCGCGGCCCGGCGCGCGCGATGCTGATCGGCGGTGCCGCGCTCGACGGCGAGCGGTACCTGTGGTGGAACTTCGTGTCGAGTTCGCGCGAGCGCATCGAACGCGCGAAGGAGGACTGGCGGGAGGGACGTTTCGCGATGGTGCCCGGCGAGACGGAGTTCATTCCGCTGCCGGAGCGCTGAGCGCGGCGTGCACGCGGGACGAGATCTCGAGAAGCCGCTCGAACGGCGGCCGCTTCGCCGGCCATTCGAGCCCCACGCCGTCGCCCGGGTGCCGGGGCAGCACGTGCAGGTGGAAGTGCGGCACCGTCTGGAAACCCGCGGGCTCGTTCGCCTGCAGGATCGTCACGCCGGCCGCGCCGAACTCGCGGCGGACCGCCCGCGCGAGCCGCGCCGCGAGGCGGAACGCCGCGGCCGCCTCGTCGTCGTCGATGTCGCAGATCGTCGCGGCGTGGCGCGCGGTCGCGACGATCACATGCCCGTCGTTCACCTGGCCCGCGTCCATGAACGCGACGACGCGCGCATCGCGGTGGACGAACGCCGCGGGCAGCGTGCCCGCGATCAGCCGGCAGAACACGCAATCGCTCATGATCCCTCCCGTTTCGGCGGTCCGAATCCGCCGCCGCCCGGCGTGCGCACGACGAACACGTCGCCCGCGCCCATCTCGACCTGGAACGTCGCGCCGTAGTCCTCGCGCGAGCCGTCCGCGCGCTCGACCCAGTTCTCGCCCACCGCGCCGCTCGCGCCGCCGGCGACGCCGAACGGCGCGACACGCCGATGGTTCGCGAGCATCACCGCGGTCATCGGCTCGAGGAAGCGCAGCCTGCGCTCGCCGCCGTCGCCGCCGCGATGACGGCCCGCGCCGCCGCTCCCACGCCGGATCGCGTAGGAGTCGAGGCGCACCGGGAAGCGCCATTCGAGCACCTCGGGGTCGGTGAGCCGCGAGTTGGTCATGTGGGTCTGCACGACGCTGGTACCGTCGAAGTCGGGGCCGGCGCCCGATCCACCCGAGATCGTCTCGTAGTACTGGTAGGTCGCGTTGCCGAACGTCAGGTTGTTCATCGTGCCCTGCGACGCCGCGAGCACGCCGAGCGCGCCGTACAGGCAGTCGGTGACCGCCTGCGAGGTCTCGACGTTGCCGGCGACGACCGCCGCCGGATAGCGCGGGGCGAGCATCGAGCCTTCGGGAATCACGATGGTGAGCGGCTCGAGGCAGCCGGCGTTCATCGGGATCTCGTCGTCGACGAGCGTGCGGAACACGTAGAGCACCGCGGCCTTGCAGACCGCGGAGGGCGCGTTGAAGTTGTTCGGCCGCTGCGGCGAGGTGCCGGTGAAGTCGATCGTCGCCTCGCGCTTCTCCCGGTCGACGCGGATCGCGACGCGGATCACCGCGCCGTCGTCCATCTCGTAGGCGTAGCTGCCGTCCTTCAACGCGCCAAGTACGCGGCGCACCGACTCCTCGGCGTTGTCCTGCACGTGCTTCATGTAGGCGCGCACCACCGGCAGCGTGAAGTGCTTGACCATCCTGCCCAGCTCCTCCGCACCCTTGGCGCAGGCGGCGACCTGCGCGCGCAGGTCCGCGAGATTCTGGTCGGCGTTGCGCGCCGGGTAGCGGCCGGACGCGAGGAGCGCCCTCATCTCGTCCTCGAGGAAGCGGCCTTCGGCGACGAGCTGCACGTTGTCGAGCAGCACTCCCTCCTCCTCGACGTGCGTGCTGTCGGGCGGCATCGAGCCCGGCGTGATTCCGCCGATGTCGGCGTGGTGGCCACGCGACGCGACGTAGAAAGTAGGGTCAGACTCGACGTTCTTTCCATGGTCCGCAACTTCCGGCCGGTTCGGGACAATCGAGTCTGACCCTGCTTCCTCCGCGAGGAACACCGGCGCGATCACCGTGACGTCCGGCAGGTGCGTGCCGCCGTTGTAAGGCGCGTTCAGGACGTAGGCGTCGCCGCGCTTCATCGTGCCGGCACGGCGCGCGATGATCGTCTTCACGCTCTCGCCCATCGAGCCCAGGTGCACCGGCATGTGCGGCGCGTTCGCGATCAGGTTGCCATCGGCGTCGAACAGCGCGCAGGAGAAGTCGAGGCGCTCCTTGATGTTGACCGAGGTCGCCGTGTTCGCGAGCGTGACGCCCATCTGCTCGGCGATCGCCATGAACAGGTTGTTGAACACCTCGAGCAGCACCGGGTCCACGGTCGTGCCGATCGCGTGCGCGCGCTTCGCCGCCTCGACGCGCTCGAGCACGAGGTCGTCGCGCGCGGTGAGCGTCGCCCGCCATCCCGGCTCGACGATCGTCGTGGCGTTGGGTTCGCGGACGATCGCGGGGCCGGCGATCGCGTCGCCCGGACGCAGGTCCTCGCGCGCGTACACCGCGGCGTCCCGGTGCGCGCCCGCGGTGTAGACGCGCCGAGTCGCGATCGGCGCGAGCGCGCCTTCGCGCGGCGCGAACGACGCCGCATGGTCGCCCGCCGACACCGTCTTCCCGACCGCCTCGACCGCCGCCGCCTCGATAACCAGCGCCTTGCCCGGCATCAGGAAGCCGTACTGCCGCGCGTAGCGCTCCTCGAACTCCGCGACGACCCGGGTCAGGCGCCCGGCCGTCACCTCGATCGTCGTGTCGGTGCCTTCGACCTTGAGGTGCAGCGTCCGGTGGCAGGCAATTCGCGCTTGCGGAATGCCTTGCTTGGCCACGTCGGCGCGCGCGGCGCGCTCCAGCTCCGCGAAGGTCGCGTCCGCGGCGGCGAGCGCGGCGGCGTCGAGCGTCGCCTCGATCGCCTGTTGCCGCAGCGCGCGAACGTCGGCGAGTCCCATGCCGTAGGCCGAGAGCACGCCGGCGAACGGGTGGATGAACACGCGCGTCATGCCGAGCGCGTCGGCGACGAGGCAGGCGTGCTGGCCACCGGCCCCGCCGAAGCAGCACAGCGTGTAGCCGGTGACGTCGTACCCGCGCTCGACGCTGATGTGCTTGATCGCGTTCGCCATGTTCGCGACCGCGATCTTCAGGAACCCGTCGGCGATCTCCTCGGGCGAGCGCTCGTGACCGGTCGCGCGCTCCACGTCGGAGGCGAGCGACGCGAAGGTGCGCGCGACGATGTCCGAGTCGAGCGGCTCGTCGCCGCCCGGCCCGAACACCGCGGGGAAGAGCACGGGGTCGAGCTTGCCGACCATCACGTTGCAGTCTGTCACCGTGAGCGGCCCGCCGCGGCGGTACGACGCCGGTCCCGGATTCGCGCCGGCCGATTCGGGCCCGACGCGAAAGCGCGATCCGTCGAAACTGCAGATCGAACCGCCGCCCGCCGCGACCGTGTGGATGCGCATCATCGGCGCGCGCAGGCGGACGCCGGCGACTTCGGTGACGAACGCGCGCTCGTATTCGCCGGCGTAGTGCGTGACGTCGGTCGACGTGCCGCCCATGTCGAAGCCGATGATCCGGTCGAACCCGGCGAGGCGCGACACCTCGACCGCGCCGACGATGCCGCCGGCGGGACCCGACAGGATCGCGTCCTTGCCCTGGAAGAGCCGCGCGTCGGTCAACCCGCCCGACGACTGCATGAACTGCAGCCGCACGCGACCGGCGCCGCCGTCGAGGTCGCCCGCCACCTCGTCGACGTAGCGGCGCAGGATCGGCGACAGGTAGGCGTCGACGACCGTCGTGTCGCCGCGCGAGACGAGCTTCATCAACGGCGACACCTCGTGCGACACCGACACCTGCGAAAAGCCCAGCCGGCGTGCGATCGCCGCGACGGCGCTCTCGTGCTGCGGAAACCGGTAGCCGTGCATCAGCACGATCGCAACCGCGCGGATACCCGCCGCAAAGGCTTCGCGCAGCGACCGCTCGACGCCCGCCGCGTCGAGCGGCCGCACGAGTTCGCCCCGCGCACCGAGGCGCTCGTCGGCCTCGATCACGCGCTCGTAGAGGAGGCTCGGGAGCTCGATCTTCCGCACGAAGAGCTTCGGCCGGTGCTGGTAGGCGATGCGCAGCGCATCGGCGTAGCCCCTCGTGATCACGAGCGCCGTGCGCTCGCCCTTGCGTTCGAGCAGCGCGTTGGTGGCCACCGTCGTCCCCATCTTGACCGCCTCGACCGACTCGGCGGGGATCGGGTTGCCGGCGGCGAGTCCCAGGAGGTCGCGGATGCCCTGCACCGCCGCGTCGCGGTAGCGCTCAGGATTCTCCGACAAGAGCTTGTGCGTCGCGAGCGTGCCGTCGGGCCGGCGCGCGACGATGTCGGTGAACGTGCCGCCGCGGTCGATCCAGAATTGCCACATTCTGTTGGCAGTTGGCAGTTGACAGAGAAATGCGGGCGGGCGGCCGGCGGCGTCAGGATCGAACCAGACGCCACTTCCGAGTTCGTTCCGGGCATTATAGGAGGTGAAGCTGCGCCGATCGCATCTCAAACGCCCAAGCGGTGGGCCCCTTGGGCCGCTCCCGTCGCCGCCACGCCGGCATGCGGACTGACAACTGTCAACTGTCAACTGAATGCTGGGAATCCTGACCCTCGACACCGCCTTCCCCCGCATCCGCGGCGACGTGGGTTGCGCGCAGACCTTCGACTTCCCGGTGCGCTACGCGACGCCGAAGGGCGCGGATCCGGAACTCGTCGTGCACCGTCGCGACGACTCGATGCTGCCGGTGTTCGTCGCCGCGGCGCTCGAACTCGTGGACGCGGGCGCCTGCGGCATCGCGACGACCTGCGGTTTCCTCGCGCGCTGGCAGGACGACCTGACCGCCGCGCTGCCGGTCCCGGTGCTCACGTCCGCGCTGCTCCAGGCGGGGCTTGTCGCGCGCACGCTGCCGAAAGGGCGGCGCGTGGGCGTCGTCACCTACTCGGCCGGAGACCTCACGCCCGAGTTGTGCGCGATCGCCGGGCTGCCGGCGGCGACGCCGGTCGCGGGCGTCGACCCCAACGGCGTGTTCGCGCGCACGATCCGCCACGGCGCAGGCAAGCTCGACCGGGAGGCCATGGCACGCGACGTGGCTGAGGCTGCACGCGGGCTCGCGGGAGCGAACCGGGACCTGGGGGCGATCGTCCTCGAATGCGCGAACATGCCGCCGTACCGCCCCGAGGTCGAGGCGGCGACCGGACTTCCGGTCTACGACGCTGCGCAACTCGTCTCGTGGTTCCACGCGGGGCTCGCTGCGGCCCGGCCGCGTTGAGTGCTCTGCCAGGCGCGGCCGCTGATGCCGGGCCCGGGCCCGGCCGCGCTGGCGGACGCGAGTTGTGGTACAAATCCCGGCTTCGCGCCGCGGAGGGCCCGCGCGCCGAAGACCTCCGAGGAGAATCCCGATGCGCAGCCGAATCGTCGCCACCGCCGCCGGCCTCGCCGCCGCGCTGTGCGCGCTGTCCGTGTCCGCCCAGACGAAGTGGGACCTGCCGAGCGCCTATCCCGCGAGCAACTTCCACACCGAGAACCTGCAGCAGTTCGCGAACGACGTCGACAAGGCCTCCGGCGGCAAGCTCAAGATCCAGCTCCATCCCAACGCATCGCTGTTCAAGGCGCCCGAGATCAAGCGCGCCGTGCAGGGCAACCAGGCGCAGGCCGGCGAGATCCTGCTCGTCAACTACGAGAACGAGGATCCGCTCTACGGGCTCGACGGCATCCCGTTCCTCGCGACCTCCTACGCCGACGCGTTCAAGCTCTACAAGGCATCGAAGAAGGCGCTGAACGACAAGCTCGCGAAGCAGGGGATGATGCTGCTCTACACGGTGCCGTGGCCGCCGCAGGGCATCTACACCAATCGCACCCTCAACTCCGCCGCCGACATGAAGGGCCTCAAGTGGCGCGCCTACAGCCCGGCGACGGCGAAAATCGCCGAACTCGTCGGCGCGCAGCCGATGACCGTGCAGGCCGCCGAGGTGTCGCAGGCGCTCGCCACCGGCGTGATCGATTCGTACATGTCGTCGGGCTCGACCGGCTACGACAGCAAGACCTACGAGCACATCAAGAACTGGTACGACACGCAGGCCTGGCTCCCGAAGAACGCGATCATCGTCAACAGGAAGGCGTTCGACGCGCTCGACAAGGCGACGCAGGCGGCGGTGCTGAAGGCCGCCGCCGATGCCGAGACGCGCGGCTGGAAGCTCTCGCAGGACAAGAACACCTGGTACGTCGACCAGTTGAAGGCGAAGGGCATGAACATCGTCAAGCCCTCCGAGCAGCTCACCGCGGATCTCCGCAAGGTCGGCAACTTCATGCTCGCCGAGTGGCAGCGCAAGGCGGGCGAGGAAGGCCGGAAGGTGATCGACGCCTACCGCGCGATGTGATGCGCGAGGGGCGCCCGCGGCGGCACGGGCGCCCCGGCCGGCACGCCGGTCCGAACCCGCCCCGCGCGCCCCGATGATGCGCCGCACCCTCGACCGGCTCTACGACGGCGCCGCCTGGCTCGCGGCGCTGTTCATGATCGGAACGCTCGCGATGGTGCTCACCGCCATCGCCGGCCGCTGGTTGGGGTTCCTCCTGCCCGGCACCGACGCCTACGCCGGCTATTGCATGGCGGCCTCGGGCTTCCTCGCACTCGCGCACACGTTCCGGCGCAACGAGCACATCCGCGTCACGCTCGTGATCGACCGCCTGACCGGCGGAGCGCGCCGTGGACTGGAACTCTGGGCGCTGGGTGCCGGCACGGTGCTGGCCGGGCTGTTCGCCTGGTACTCGATCCGGCTCGCCTGGCAGTCGTGGGAGTTCAACGACATCTCCACCGCGAACGACGCGACGCCGCTGTGGATCCCGCAGATCGCCATGGCGCTCGGCACCGCGGTGCTGCTCGTCGCGCTGGTCGATGCGTTCGTCGCCGAGTGGCAGGGTCGCCGCGAGCACGCCGCCCCGGCGGAGGCGCTCCACAATGAGTGATCCGCTCGTCACGCTGCTCCTCGTGGTCGCGCTGTTCGCGCTGCTCGGCAGCGGCGTGTGGATCGGGCTCGCCCTCGCCGGCGTCGCGTGGGTCGGCATGGAACTCTTCAGCTCGCGGCCGGCGGGCGACGCGATGGCGGTCACCATCTGGGGCACCTCGTCGTCGTGGACGCTGACCGCGCTGCCGCTCTTCGTGTGGATGGGCGAGATCCTGTTCCGCACGCGGTTGTCGGAGGACATGTTCCGCGGGCTCGCGCCCTGGCTCGAGCGCGTCCCCGGCCGGCTGCTGCACACGAACATCATCGGCTGCACGATCTTCGCCGCGGTGTCCGGCAGTTCGGCAGCGACCTGCGCGACGATCGGCAAGATGACGCTGCCCGAACTCGAGTCCCGCGGCTATCCGGAAGGCATCACGATCGGCTCGCTCGCCGGAGCGGGAACGCTCGGGCTCCTGATCCCGCCGTCGATCATCATGATCGTCTACGGCGTCACCGCGAACGTGTCGATCGCGCAACTCTTCATCGCCGGCGTGTTCCCCGGCATCCTGCTCGCGGTCCTGTTTTCGGGCTACCTCGTCGTCTGGGCACTGGCTCATCCGGACCGGATTCCGGTCGCGCGCGAGACGACGACCTTCGCGCAGAAACTCCACGCGTCGCGCCACCTGATCCCGGTAGTCCTGCTGATCGCGCTGGTGCTGGGCTCGATCTACGCCGGCGTCGCGACCGCCACCGAGGCGGCCGCGTTCGGCGTCGTCGGCGCGCTCGCGGTCTCCGCCGCGCAGGGATCGCTGACGCGCGCGACGTTCGCCTCCAGCATCATGGGGGCGACGCGGCTCTATTGCATGATCGCGCTGATCCTCGCGGGGGCGTCGTTCCTCACGCTCGCGATGGGTTACATCGGACTGCCGCGTCACCTCGCCGAGTGGATCTCGACGCTCGGACTCTCGCCGTTCGCGCTCATCGTCGCGCTCGCGGCCTTCTACATCGTGCTGGGCTGCTTCCTCGACGGCATCTCGATGGTCGTCCTGACGATGGGCGTGATCCTGCCCACGGTCGAGGCCGCGAAGATCGACCTCGTCTGGTTCGGCATATTCGTCGTGCTGGTCGTCGAGATGGCGCAGATCACGCCGCCGGTCGGATTCAACCTGTTCGTGCTGCAGGGCATGACCGGCAAGCAGATCACCTGGATCGCCCGTGAGGCGCTGCCGAGCTTCCTGCTGGTGTGCGTCGGGGTGCTCGTCATCTGGCGCTTTCCCGCGCTCGTCACGTGGCTGCCGGCGCAGATGAAACTCGGCTGAGACCGCCCGCGGCCGGATTCCGGCGCGGCACTCGATGGCCGCACCCTCGACGCCGGGCGCCGATCGGCGCGACACTCGCGGCATGAACGCCGATTCCCGTCTCCGCGGCCAGGCGACGTGCGCAACGCCGTTCGCCACGCTGGCCATCGCGACCGACGGCCGCGCGGTGACGGGCGTGCGCTACCTGCCGCGCACCGTCGGACCGATCACTCCGACCGACGACGTCGCCGCGCTCGCGCTGCGTGAGGTCCGCCGCTACCTCGACGACCCGTCGTACCGGTTCACCGTCACCCTCGCCCCGGTGGGGACCGCGTTCCACCGGCGCGTGTGGCAGGCGATCGCGGCGATTCCCGCCGGCGCGGTGCGCACCTACGGCGCGATCGCCCATGACCTCGGCATCGACGCACGCGCGGTCGGACAGGCCTGCGGCGCGAATCCGATTCCGCTCTTCGTGCCCTGCCACCGCGTGGTCGGCGCCGGCGGTGCGCTCGGCGGGTTCATGGGCCATGCCGATCCCGGCGTGCGCGATCCTGAGCTCTTCGCGGCGGACGACCCCGGCGCGGGCGACACGTTCGTTCCCGCGGAGATCAAGCGCTGGCTGCTCGCGCACGAGGGCTACCGCTTCGGCGGGTGACGATGGCGCGAAGGAAGGATGTCGGGCTGAAGCCCGACCCACGGGAACGGAAAGGCGTCGGGCTGAAGCCCGACCCACGAGTTTCAGCGCGCATCGACGCGTTCTGCGACCAGTTGTGGCTGCGCGACGGCCTTGCGCAGGCCTCGCTCGCCGCGTACCGGCGCGACCTCCGCGACTTCGCGGCGTGGCTCGCCCGGCACCGGCAGCGCGCGCTCGAAGCCGCCGATCGCTCCGACATCGAGGCATGGCTCGCGAGCCAGTACCGGGCTCAGGCGCGCGCGTCGTCGATCGCGCGCCGCCTGTCCGCCGTGCGGCGTTTCTACCGGCTCGAGATGGAGCGCGGCGCGGTGCGCGAGGATCCGACCGTGCGCGTGCGCGCGCCGAAGAAGCCGCGCTCGCTGCCGAAGAGTCTGTCCGAGCCCCAGGTCGAAGCGCTGATCGCGGCGCCCGATCCGGACACCACGCTCGGCCTTCGCGACCGCGCGATGCTCGAGACGCTCTACGCGACCGGCCTGCGCGTCTCCGAACTCGTCGGACTGAAGCTCGGGCAGGTGTCGCTCGACGCCGGCGTGGTGCGCGTGCTCGGCAAGGGCAGCAAGGAGCGTCTCGTGCCGCTCGGCGACGAGGCGATCGCGTGGATTCGCCGCTACCTCGCCGAGGCGCGCCCGGGACTCGCCGCGGGCGCCAGGGTCGATCACCTGTTCCTCACCGCGCGGCGCGGTCCGCTGACGCGACAGGCGTTCTGGCAACTCGTCCGGCGCTACGGCGCGAAGGCCGGCATCGCGGCCGGGAAGCTCTCGCCGCACGTGCTGCGCCACGCGTTCGCGACGCATCTCCTCAACCACGGCGCCGACCTGCGCGTCGTGCAGTTGCTCCTCGGCCACGCCGACATCACGACGACGACGATCTACACGCACGTCGCCCGCGAGCGTCTGAAGCACTTGCACGCGCAGCACCACCCGCGCGGGTGACGCTCCGGCGACGCCGCCGTCGCTTCCGGGAGCGGCGGCACGACGCGCCCCCCTTCGCCCGCTGCGGAACAAGTCGGGGACGCGGCCCGTAGAATGCGCGTTCCATGCCCGCGACACCGCCCTCCCGCTCGCTCGCATCGCGCCTGTGGCGCCGGGTCCGCCCGGGGCCGCGACATGCGCTCGGCGCCACGGTGAGCGGCGATGCCGATCCCGCAACGCTCGACGGCGCCGAACCGTTCGCGTTCCGTTGCAACGTCTGCGGAGGACCGGCCCGCGCGACGCTCGCCTCGCTCGACCGCGAGATGCCGTCGTGTCCGCACTGCGGATCGAACGTGCGCTTCCGCGCGATCGCCGACCTCGTCGTACGCGAACTCACCGGCTCGCGCGCGGCGTTGCCCGATCTCGCCCGCCGCCGCGACGTCGTCGGCATCGGACTCTCCGACGCGGCGTGCTACGCCGGGCCGCTCGCGCGCGTCTTCGACTACCGGAACACGTTCTTCCACACGTCGCCGCGCCTCGACATCACCGCGATCGACGCCGGACTCGCGGGCCGCCACGACTTCGTGATCGCGAGCGACGTGTTCGAACACGTCGCCCCGCCGGTCGGCCGCGCGTTCGACAACGCGCTCGCGCTGCTCAAACCCGGCGGCACGTTCGTGATGACCGTCCCGTTCACGCTGGAGCCCGCGACGCGCGAGCACTTCCCCGACCTCCACGACTGGTCGCTCGACGAGCGCGAAGGCCGCTGGCGGCTCGTCAACCGCACCGCCGACAGGCGCATCGAGGTGTACGAGGACCTCGTCTTCCACGGCGGCCCGGGCACGACGCTCGAAATGCGCGTCTTCGCGCGCGATGCGCTCTTGCGCGAGTTCACCCGCGCGGGCTTCGCGAGCGTGCGCGTCGCCGACGAGCCGTGCCTGCCGTTCGGCATCCACTGGCCGCATCGCTGGTCGCTGCCGATCGTCGCGAAGGCGCCCTCCGGAAATGCAGGGGAAGCACTGTCCAATGTTTGAATCCGCGCGCGCCCCGTGAGAGGCGCGCGACCTCCGCCGGGATGCAGCATCGTGGACGCCAAGGGCGTTTCAATCGTAAGCGTCCGGTGCCGGCCCCCGAACGCGAGAACCACGATGCCGGTGACATGCTACGACGCACGAATCGACCGCTTCGGCGCCCCCTCGTTCCTGCGTTTGCGTTGGGCCTGGCAGCACGCCGACGACCCCGGTGAGGTCGGCCACCGGGATTGCCGTCGCCGGGTCAGTGCGCGCAGCCGTGTCCGCAGACGTGGCGGGAGCCGAAGATTCCGCCGTGCGCAGGCGCCGCCCCTGGACTTGGCGCCTCAGCGCCCGCCAGGAACGGCGCCGCGATCACCCTCTGCGACGACGCGCCGCAGGTCGGACAGGCTCGTGCTACGGCGGATTCGCGCATCGGCGCGAATTCGCGAAACCCACCGCAGCTCGCGCAGCGGTAATCGTACAGCGGCATGGAACCTTCCTTGCGTTTGCGGGATCGATCCGGCGCGCCGCCAATGTTACTTGATCGTGCCGCTGAGCAGCAGAAACCCCGGGAGCCATCCGGTCAGGATGCCCTGGAGAACGGTGACCGTCCCGGTGACCTTGGCGATCGGCTTTTTCATCACCAGCAGCAGGAAGAACATGAACCACAGGATACCCCACGCACCCCACGACAGGCCGAACCAGACGCC
The DNA here is from genome assembly GCA_015075645.1 of Burkholderiales bacterium. NCBI lineage: Bacteria > Pseudomonadati > Pseudomonadota > Betaproteobacteria > Burkholderiales > Burkholderiales bacterium. The sequence goes on from JABTUF010000001.1 coordinate 470,219, forward strand.
CCACGGCGACTGCGCGCCTTGCAGCGTCTCGATCGTCACCGGGATCGCGGTGATCGCGACGAAGAGGCAGAACCAGCCGAGACCGCGGCCGTCCGCGCCGTTGTAGCGATTGATCGCCACCCACAGGTACGTGAACGTGAACAGGAGCGTGAGCGCCGCACCCTTGATCGCGCCGAGGTCGGCGCCCGGTCCGAATGCGAGGTACAGCGCGACCAGCAAGGTGATCCCGCCGACGAAGACGTCGATCACGGCGATCTCGTTGTCGCCGATCTGGCCGAGCAACCACAGGCCGTTCAAGCACAAGACGGCGCCGACGTAGAACAATGTGAGGCCCAACAGCATGATGCGTCCTCCCCGGTAAGCCAGCAAGAACACCCCCGGGCCGTCCCGGCGGCCGGCGATGCGCCGGGACGGCCGTGCCTTTGCGCCTTCGATCGGCGCGAACCGAGTCGCGACGTCAGTTCGCCGACCTCGGCACCGGGATTCCCTGCTTCACCTGATGCGGCCTGCCGGCCTTCGACGGACGCACGTCGAAGTCGAAGATCGCCGTCGGGATGTAGATCGTCGAGCAGGCGTTGGGAATGTCGACCACGCCGGACAACCGCCCCTCGACCGGCGCCGTGCCCAGGATCATGTACGCCTGGATGTCCGAGTAGCCGAATTTCATCAGGTAGTCGATGGCATGATGGCAGGCGTTGGCGTAGGCGAGCCCCGAATCGAGGTAGTGCTGCTTGCCGTTCTTGTCGACCGACACTCCGGAGAAGGCGATCCAGTCGGAGTACTGCGGATCGCGCCGCCCCGGCATGAAGATGGCGTTTTCGCCCACACCGTAGGTCGCCATGCCACCCTTGATCAGGTCGACGTGCAGGTCCATGAACCCGCCCATCTCGATCGCGCCGCAGAACGTGATCTCGCCGTCGCCCTGCGAGAAGTGCAGGTCGCCGAAGGACAGCTTCGCGCCCGGGACGAACACGGGATAGAAGACCCGGGTACCCGCGGTCAGGTTCTTGATGTCCTGGTTGCCGCCGTTCTCGCGCGGCGGCGCCGTCCGGGCGGCCTCCCGGGCTACGCGCTCGAAGTCGCCGCCCTTCAGCGTTCCCAGAATGGCGCTGTCGGGCAGCGGCGGAAGCGCGAGCGGCGGGACGCGATTCGGATTGGTGGCGATCAGGTCCGTCTCGCGCTTGGTCCACTTCGCGAGCAGCGCCGCCGACGGCGCGGTGCCCATGAGACCGGGATGGTGGATGCCCACGTACGAGCACTCGGGGACGTGCCGCGAGGTCGCGACGTCACCGGTGAAATCCCAGATCACCTTGTAGGCGTCGGGGAAACGCTCGGTGAGGAAGCCGCCGCCGTTCTTGGTGGCGAAGACGCCGCTGTAGCCCCAGCCCATGCCCGCGAACGGACCGGAATCCTCCTGGTTGCACGCGTCGATCTCGAGGATGTCGACGATCAGAAGGTCGCCCGGCTCCGCGCCCTCGACATGGAAGGGCCCGGACAGGACGTGCACGCCCGCCAGGGGAGCATGCCGGATGTCCTCGGCCGAGTTGTCGTTCTTGATGGCGCCATCGAACCACTCGCGGCAATCCGCGCGGAAGACTTCGCCCGGCTTGATCGTCACGTTCGCGGGAATGTCCGGATGCCACCTGTTGTGCCCGACGTGCTTTTGATCCGTGAACTTCTTCGTGTTGTCCAGCGGGAACAGATTCTTGGGCATATCACACCTCGTCAGTCGTTGGTTTGCTCGAGCCATCACCGGAAGATGGGAGTGCTCATGGAGTCCCTTCGCTAAGCTCTCCTTTCGTGATCGAGTCGATGGACGTGCATGCTCCGGCCCGCGATCGGAGGGACGCGGCCGGTCCCGATCCCGGGAGCCGGTCCGACAGCCACCGACAGGGCGGACGCCTTGTGCATCGGCCTGGCTACGGCCTGGGAAGCCGCGCGAGCGTCGGCGTCAGCGGAAGCACGGGCGTGCGCCTTTTCTTCCCGGCCGACGGGATCGCGGTGACGACCTCCGGCTCGTGGGCGCTGCGCTCGGATCGCTCGATCGCCGCGTACAACCCGACACGAGAGCCGCTCTTGATCCTCGGCGCGGAGATCACGCGGCGCGCGGCACCGCCGCAGATCGGACACCCGGCCGACTCGGGCGCCGTGCCGAGCGGCCACATCGCGTCGAACAGACCGTCTGTTTCACACCGATACTCGTAGATGGGCACTGGATTCTCCGCAAGGCTGGATCGGAGCGGGCGGCGGAGGGCGAGGCGCCGCCGATCCGGAGCGCCCATCGTACGTTTGTGTTCGGTTTGCCGAGTCACCTGCGGGGGCGAGCGGCGCTCACCCGCGCGGGCCAGGCGGTCCTCACCCATGCGGGTGAGTTGCGGCCTCGCGCGCCGCCGGCGCGCGTCAGTGAGTGGCGCTCGCCTTGGCGCTCAGCAGCGCCGCCACGTCGGCGAGCGCGACGGACCGCGCGAGCAGGTCACCCTGACCGACGTCGCATCCTTCCCACTTGAAGAACTGCAGGTCCGACTCGGAGGCGATGCCGCTGGCGACCACGCCGGCGCCCAGCGTGTGCGCGAGCGCGATGATCGACCGCGCCACGGCCGAGCGCTCGGCGTCGGCCGCGACGTTGCGCACGAACGAGCTGTGAATCTTGACTCGGTCGGGCCGCAGCCGGCGCAGCACCGGCAGCGAGACCATCCCGGACCCGAAGTCCACGACCGTGACCGTGACCTCCCTCGCCTGCAGGAACGCGAGGCCCTCGCGCGTTCCGGCGTGCTCGTGCAGCAGCGCCGACTCCGGCACCTCGAGGTCGATCGCGCCTGCGAACGGCGCCGACTCGCCGAGGCAGCGGTCGATGACCGACAGCACTTCGCAGTCCCAGACGCTCGCGGTGAGCATCGGCAGCGAGATCCGCAGCGAAGGATGCAGCGCCCGCCACGATCGCGCCCAGGCTCCGGCCTGACGCAGCAGCCACTCGTCGAAGCGCAGGCGAAGTTCCGGGTCCCGCACCGCGCTTGCGATCTGCGACAGGCCGAGAATGCCTTCACCCGACTTCCAGGTCGGCAGCATCTCGATGCCGACGATCGCGTTCGACGCGAGCGCCACTTCCGGTTGCGCGAGCAGGTGCAGTTCGCCTTGCTCGATCGCGCGCGCGAAGCCGGCCGCGAGCGCGTCCTGGCGCAGGTCGCGTTCCGCGCTCGCGGCGGCGGCGGGGCGCGGGCGGCGCAACGCGCCGATGTTGCGGAAGGCGCGCAGCGCCGAGATGACGATCGAGTGCAGCTTCTGCGCGGTGATCTCGGTTTTCAGGAAGTAGCCGTTGACCTCGAAGCGGAGCACGACGTCGCGCTCGGGCGCCATTCCCGGCTGTCCGGTGCGAACCACGATCTGCAGGTCGGCGTTGTGCAGTTCGTCGCGAATGAAGCGCACGAGGGCAAGGCCCGCGTCGTCGGACTCCATGACCACGTCGAGCAGGACCAGCGCGGTCTGCGGGTGCGCGCGCAGGAAGTTCTTCGCCTCGGCCGCCGACGAGGCGCTGTACAGCTCGATCGGCCGCCCGGCGTAGTGCGCGTTGGACAGCACCAGGCGGGTGACCTCGTGCACTTCGGGCTCGTCGTCGACCAGCAGGACGACCCAGGACTCGCGCGCGGGCTTCGGCTGCTCGATCATGGCGTGTCCTTCCTCGGCGGCGCGCGCATCACGTGCACCGCTTCCGGACCGGGGCGGGCGAGGCGCGGGAGGCGGATCACGAACGCCACGCCGCGCCCGCCGGCGCGTTCCTCGACCCGGATCGATCCGCCGAGCTTGCGGGTCACGATGTTGTAGACGAGGTACAGTCCGAGGCCGCTGCCGCCGGCGCCGCGCCGGGTGGTGAAGAACGGGTCGAAGACCAGCGTGCGGTGGGCAGCGGGAATGCCACGGCCGTCGTCCTCGTAGCGGATCGTGACCTCGTGCTCACCGCTCGCCTCGACCGCGATGGCGATCGAGCCGCCGGCCGCGGCCTCGAAGGCGTGCTGCAGCGAGTTGACGACGAGATTCGTGAGCACCTGCGCGAGCGGTCCGGGATAGCTGTCCATGACAAGACCGTCGGGGCCGTCGACGTGAACGGTGACGCGCGCCGGCTTGAGCTTCGGCCGCAGGTTCTGGAGCGTTTCACCGATGTAGGCGCGCAGGTCGAAGCGGCGGCGCTCGTCGCTGATCTGGTCGACCGCGACCTGCTTGAAGCTCTGCACGAGCTGCGCCGCGCGGTTCGCGTTGGACAGCAGGAGCCGCGCCGACTGCGAAGCGTCGTTCAGGTAATGGTCGAGCTCGGCGGCGGTCAAGGTCCCCGCGGCCACGTTCCTCTTCACGTCCTCCGTGCGATCGTGCAGGTACGACGCCGTGCTGACCGCGATGCCCACCGGCGTGTTGATCTCGTGCGCGACGCCGGCGACCAGGCCGCCGAGAGAGGCCATCTTCTCCGACTCGACGAGATCGCGGCGCGTGATCTCGAGGTGCTGCAGCGACTGCAACAGCTCCGCCGCCGTCAGCTCCGCCCGCTCGTGCGACAGCACGATCCACCACGTTCCCACTGCGACCACGAGCATCGTCGCCGCGTACAGCCGCACCAGGATGTCGATGACGCCGGCGGACAGCGCCGGGTCGACCTGCATGAGCCGATAGGCGAGCACGAACACGGCGCCGGTGACCGCCGCGCTCAGGCTGAACAGGCCTAGGAAGCGGCCGATCCGCCGTCCCAGATGCGGCTTGAAGGTGGCGACCTCCTCGACGCGCCGCGTGCGCGCGGCGAGCGAGCGCTCGTCCTGCTTGCAGAAGTCGTTGCAGTGGTTCTCGAGGCCGCAGCACAGCGAGCAGATCGCACCGCGGTAGAACGGGCAGTACGCCATGTCGCGCGGCTCGTACTCGCGCTCGCAGATCGAGCAGCGCGCCGGGGCGTCGCTCGCCCGGTTGCAGAAGTGCAGGTCGGGACGAGCGATGTAGTACTTCCCGCGCGTGGCGTAGGCGATCGCGATGGCGCTCGCGAAGGACGTGGCCAGCGCGATGAAGACGAAGAACGCCCGGGCGAACTCGCCGAAGGCGCCGACGTAGGCGCCGATCGACACCACGGTCGCGATCAGCATCGCGCCGCAGCCGACCGGATTGACGTTGTACAGGTGCGCGCGCTTGAACTCGACGTAGGAGGGGCTGACGCCCAGCGGCTTGAGCACGACGAGGTCGGCCACCAGCGCGCCGATCCACGCGATCGCGACACTCGAGTAGACCGACAGGACCGCCTCCAGGGTGGCGAAGATTCCCATCAGCGTCAACAGCAGCGCCACCATGACGTTGAACACGAGCCAGACGACGCGTCCCGGGTGATAGTGCGCGAACCGGGCGAAGAAGTTCGACCAGGCAAGGGATCCGCCGTAGGCGTTGGTGACGTTGATCTTGACCTGCGACAGGACGACGAACACCGCCGCGACCGCCAGCACCAGGTGCGGGTCGTCGAACACGTACTCGTACGCCTTCACGTACATGTGCATCGGCTGCACCGCCTCGCCCGGCGTGCCGCCGGCGCGGATGGCGATGAACGCGAGCAGGCTGCCGGCGGCGATCTTCAGGCCGCCGAGGAGGATCCACCCCGGCCCGGCGCTCAAAAGCGCGATCCACCACGCGCGCCGGTTGGCCGCGGTGCGTTCCGGAAGGAAGCGCAGGTAGTCGGCCTGCTCGCCGATCTGGATGACGAGCGAGAACAGCACCCCGGTGGCGGCGCCGAACAGCAGCACGTTGAACCCGCCCTGCGACTGGCCGTGGCCGTGATACGACGACCAGGCCGCGAGCACCCCCGGATCGCGGTACAGGATGAACACGAAGGGCAGGATCAGCAGCACCAGCCACAACGGCTGCGTCCACAGCTGCAGCCGGTTGATCAACGTGACGCCGAAGAAGGCGAGAGGAATGATCACCAGAGACGAGACGAGGTAGCCGACGACGATGTTGAGCCCGAGCGCGAGCTCGAGCGCCTGCGCCATGATCGCCGCTTCGAGGGCGAAGAAGATGAACGTGAACGAGGCGTAGATCAGCGACGGGATCGTCGAGCCGATGAACCCGAAGCCGGAGCCCCGCGTGAGCAGGTCGATGTCGACGTTCGCGGTCGCCGCGTAGTAGGCGATCGGCACGCTGATCAGCAGGATCAGCAGCGACACGAGAACGATGGCCGGGAACGCGTTCTGGAAGCCGTAGCTGATCGTGATGCTGCCGCCGATCGCCTCGAGCGCGAGGAACGAGATGCCGCCGATCGCGGTGTTGGCGACGATGAACGGCGACCAGCGCCGGTACGAGCGCGCCGCGTAGCGCAGCGCGTAGTCTTCGAGCGTCTCGTTCGCGACCCACGACTGGTACTGCCGCTTGACGCGGATGATGGGCGCTTCCGAGACGACGTCGGAGGCGAGGCGGGTTTGCATTCCGATCCCGGGGACGATTGCGTTGCCGGGAAAGTATGTTGCCGAACGCCGTGTCAGCACAACCGCGGGTGGCCGGTGCGAAGCCTGTTAGCCCCTCCCGCGGCGAATCGCGGTTATCCTCCCCCGTTGACATGGGCGGCGGACCCGCCGAGAGTGTCGCCCAGGCCGGGGTCGGGCCTACGGCCGCAGAGCAGGAACCGGCAGGCCGCGGGGCAGTCCGCGGCGCCGCGCTCGCCGCGGCACACCTTCACGGGTTTCGGAGCATGACGGCTACGTCGGAAAACGACGATCGCGACCGCACGCTGGCAGACATCGTCTACGGCATTCACGCGGCCGGTGACGAGGAGGGCGACTGGCAGCGCGTGCTCGACATGCTGCGCGGCTGGCTGGACGCCCGCGTGACCGCACTTTGCCGCCATCACTTCATCCGTGGCGAGGGCGACACGCTCTACGACGCGCCGCAGGACCCCGCGCTGCGCGCCGCCTTGGCCGGGTACGCACCGCGCAACCCCTGGTTCCTGTCGAGCATCGACTACGCCGCGGGTCGGGTGATGACCGGCGAGGAGCTGATCGGTGCGCACGACCTCGTGCGCACGGACTTCTACCGCGGGCTGCTCAAGCCGCGCGGACTCCTCCACCGCTTGTGCGGGGTCGTGGCCCGGCGCGGGGACCTCGTCTATTTCGTCGACGCGCTGCGCGCAGAGGGCGAGGAGCCGTTCGGGGACCGCGAACGCGCCGACCTCGGATGCACGCTGCCGCACTTCAGCCTCGCGCTCGACAATCGCTGGCGATACCAGCAGGCAGGCGACCTCGCGCGCGCGCTGATGCGCATCGTCGACCAGGATGCGCACCCGACGCTGCTGCTGACCCGCGAGGGCCGCGTGGTCTACCACAACCGGCGCGCGGGCGAGCTCACCGCCGAGGCGGACGGCCTTCACGTGTCCGGCGACAGGCTGGTCGCCACCACCGCGACCGACAACCGGTCGCTGCGCGAGGCGATGCTCGAGCTGTCCCGCGATGCGGCGCTCGACGCGGGGGCCGCGGCCCGCGTCCTGACGATCTCGGTGCCTGCGGGCGGCCACCCCTCGATCCTGATCGCGCGCTCGGCCGGCCGCGGGTTCTTGAGCGATGCCGGCGAGCTGTGCGACCTCGTCATGGTCATGACGCGCAACGCCCATTCGGAGCACGATCCGCGCAGCTGCCCGTTCGCCCGCCAGTTCGAGCTCACGCCCGCGCAGGCGCGCGTCAATGCCCTGGTGTTCTCCGGACACGGCCTGTCGAGTGTGGCGCGCTCGCTCAAGGTGTCCGAGAACACCGTGCGCACGCATCTCAAGCAGATCTACCAGAAGACCAACACCCACGGCCAGATGGAGCTCGTGCACCTGCACGCGCGCGTGTGCGTCGACCGGCGCTAGGCTACGCTCCCGCCCTCACCCGTCCGGGTGACGACGCCTCATCCATCCGGGTGAGATCGCGCCTACGTGCAGCGCGTGCGCGCGAGCCGCGCGAGGCCCACGCCGGCCGCGATGTCCTTGCTGCCGTGTCGCCCGCGGCGTGGGCCACGGTTGGCGGCGGCGCGCGCAACCGGCAGGCGCTGGCTCAAGGCAACCAGCAGGATGCGCCGCACCGGCGTCGTCACGGCGCGCGAGTGTGGTCGCGCAGGCAGCGCAGCGTCCGCTGCGGCGTGAACGACGCCACCGTGCAGCCGGGCGCCAGGATGAAGCGGCGGCGGCCGGCCTGCGCGAGCGCGTCGTCGATCTCGGCGCGCAGCTCCGGCAGCGGCCGCTCCTGAATGCGAGGCGCGCGACCTGCAATGCGAGCGGACGCCGGTCTACCTGCAACGGTTTCAATCCACGCGCGCCCCGTGAGAGGCGCGCGACTCCAAGTCGAGCGCGTCTCGTGTGCGAAGTTTCAATCCACGCGCGCCCCGTGAGAGGCGCGCGACTCTGCCAGGTCGAGCTTGCGCGTGCGGTGCGCGTTGTTTCAATCCACGCGCGCCCCGTGAGAGGCGCGCGACTTTGCTCCTTATGGTGATGCGACATTCGATCGTAGTTTCAATCCACGCGCGCGCGCAGAGGCGCGCGACCATCGTTTCCATCACGTCGGCCCCGTACGCTTGATGTTTCAATCCACGCGCGCCCCGTGAGAGGCGCGCGACAAGGTCGAGGTGGACGGGGTGGTGTTCGATTCGACGTTTCAATCCACGCGCGCCCCGTGAGAGGCGCGCGACCATCACGTCGTCGAGCGCCTTCACTACTGGCGCATGTTTCAATCCACGCGCGCCCCGTGAGAGGCGCGCGACCCGCGTGCGGCCCGCGCCCCGACGGCTGGCCGAAGTTTCAATCCACGCGCGCCCCGTGAGAGGCGCGCGACGTTGGATCACCTTGGATCATCTGCGCGGGTTTGCCGTTTCAATCCACGCGCGCCCCGTGAGAGGCGCGCGACCCTGTCGCGGATGATCGCATTGATCGGTCGGGCAATGTTTCAATCCACGCGCGCCCCGTGAGAGGCGCGCGACTGACGCGTCGGATGCAAACTGCGTGCTTCGTCGATGTTTCAATCCACGCGCCCCGTGAGAGGCGCGCGACCCCGACACCAACACCCCGCCTCGTCATTGCAGCGGCGGTTTCAATCCACGCCGCGCCGAGAGGCGCGCGACAGGATCGACCGCGGCACCTCCCGCGCCTCGTTGATGTTTCAATCCACGCGCGCCCCGTGAGAGGCGCGCGACCGGCGATCGAGGCGGTGATCGGCTCGTTGTTGACGTTTCAATCCACGCGCGCCCCGTGAGAGGCGCGCGACAAGGACGTCGACCGGTGGACGGGGTGTGTTCGTTCGACGTTTCAATCCACGCGCGCCCGTGAGGCGCGCGCGACGACCACGATGCAAACGTTGATTGCATGTACGGAGTGTTTCAATCCACGCGCGCCCCCGTGCTGGGCGCGCGACGCAGGATGCGGCGGTTGTCACGACGACGACGGCGGCGTTTCAATCCACGCGCGCCCCGTGAGAGGCGCGCGACGACGATCCGCAATACGGACGCATTACGGACGCGCGTTTCAATCCACGCGCGCCCCGTGAGAGGCGCGCGACGTCCGGTAGCCGTCTCGACGCCACGCTTATCCCTTGTTTCAATCCACGCGCGCCCCGTGAGAGGCGCGCGACCTCGAGGGGTTCGTGCTGCGCTACGGAGACGGGACGTTTCAATCCACGCGCGCCCCGTGAGAGGCGCGCGACCCGCCGCGATGAGGACGGTGACCGACGTCCTGGCGTTTCAATCCACGCGCGCCCCGTGAGAGGCGCGCGACCCTTGCGCCCCCGGATGCGCGCGGAGACCTCCGGGTTTCAATCCACGCGCGCCCCGTGAGAGGCGCGCGACCGGCGATCGAGGCGGTGATCGGCTCGTTGTTGACGTTTCAATCCACGCGCGCCCCGTGAGAGGCGCGCGACAAGGTCGAGGTGGACGGGGTGGTGTTCGATTCGACGTTTCAATCCACGCGCGCCCCGTGAGAGGCGCGCGACCGCAACAATCGCAAGATCGATGGTGCGCCGGCGCACGCGGTTTCAATCCACGCGCGCCCCGTGAGAGGCGCGCGACGCTTCGATGCGACTTCATCCGCGCACGCGTCGTGTTTCAATCCACGCGCGCCCCGTGGGCGCGCCGGCCTGCCGCGATCGACTGCGGGCCGTACATCGACTCGTTTCAATCCACGCGCGCCCCGAGAGGCGCGCGACGGCGCGTGATCGGTCAGTCAATCGCCTGACGTCGTTTCAATCCACGCGCGCCCCGTGAGAGAGGCGACCGCGCGCCGGACGGCCCGTTGAGTGGGTCGCGCGTTTCAATCCACGCGCGCCCCGTGAGAGGCGCGCGACCGCCATGATTAACCCGTTGATCGACGCCATCCGCCGCGTTTCAATCCACGCGCGCCGTGAGAGGCGCGCGACGCGACTCGGCGGCCGCCGCCGCGCCGATCGGGTTTCAATCCACGCGCGCGCCGTGAAGCGCGCGCGCGACAAGGCTTCAAAACTCGCGTGAAGCCGGCCGGCCGATCCTCGGTTTCAATCCGCGCGCCACGTGAGAGGCGCGCGACCCTTGGCGTGAAGCACCCGCACGCCCGGTTTCAATTTCAATCCACGCGCCCCGTGAGAGGCGCGCGACGGTGATCCGCGGTCAGGAGACGCCGGTTATTTTCAATCCACGCGCGCCCCGTGAGAGGCGCGCGACCTCTCATGCGCGCGTTCGCTCGCATCGACATCCGTTTCAATCCACGCGCGCCGTTAGATCCACGCGCGCGCCCGTGAGAGGCGCGCGACAACGCGCGATCCGCGGACCTTCCGAAGATCAAGTTTCAATCCACGCGCCCGCTGGAGGGCGCGCGACGCGTGGGCGAGGTGAAATTGGCCGTGTCGAGCAGGTTTCAATCCACGCGCGCCCCGTGAGAGGCGCGCGACCAGGTCCGTGCGCTCGAGCGCGCCCTCGATGCGTGAGTTTCAATCCACGCGCGCCCCGTGAGAGGCGCGCGCCGCGAGCACCAATCCTGCCGGCGATCACGCGCGTTTCAATCACGCGCGCCCGTGAGAGGGCGCGCGACGCCGCGCCACCTGGTCGATGTTGCTCTTCACGTCGTTTCAATCCACGCGCCCCGTGAGAGGCGCGCGCGTGCGCGGCGCGCCGCGCGCAGCGTTGTTTCAATCCACGCGCGCCCCGTGAGAGCGCGCGACGATGCGGCGACTTGAAGCGCGCTGCGCGACCGCCGTTTCAATCCACGCGCGCCGCCCGTGAGAGGCGCGCTTCAACGCGCGACGCGTCGATCATTCGACGCGCCAGATCGGCCAGTTTCAATCCACGCGCGCCCCGTGAGAGGCGCGCGACGCCGACCTCTCCGGCGCGGGCTCGCTCGACGACTCGTTTCAATCCACGCGCGCCCCGTGAGAGGCGCGCGACCTGGCGGCGGGGTACGACGGTCGGAGCCAGGCGGAGTTTCAATCCACGCGCGCCCCGTGAGAGGCGCGCGACGCCACCTATGCAACTTCTTGTGGCTGCTGCTGATTCTGCACACTTCGCGCGAACCTGCAAGCGCGTCTCGATTCCCGGCTTGTTGCCGTTGGGACTGCCTCTCGCTCTGACTGGAGGGAGGCATCCTGCCAGCAAGCGCGAACCTATGCCCAACAGGTCGACGCTTCGGGTCCGCGCAAGTCAGAAGACCAGCGGCGCGTCGAAGTCCTGGGCACGGAACCGGCCGTGCTCCCGGACCTCGCAGCCCCTCCCATCGCCGAGGCGGTACAGCCGCAGGCAGTCGCGCTCCAGGTCCATGATCGAAAGCAGCCGGCGCTCCAGGACCTCGAGTCCCGCCAAGTCGAGTTGGCACTCGAACACCGACTTTTGCACCCGCTGCCCCCGGCTTTCGCAGGCCTTGGCCACCTGGCGCAATCGGCGTCGGCCCGCTGCGTCTTCGGTGTTGACGTCGTAGCACACGATCACCAGCATCTCACACTCGGCTTCAGCGAAGCGCAAACGGCGGGTAGTCGGCCACTTCGCCGCGCACATGGCGCGCGAGAAGGCGAGCCTGTACCAGTGGCACCAAGCCCAGTGGCACGCTTTCCGCGAACAGCGGGTGAGCCAGCGACTCCTGCTTGCGCTCCTGGAAGGCCAGCACCACCGCCTTGCGTGCATCGGCCGTCAGCATCACGGCACCGCCCTCGCGTTCGTCGAATGCTTCCACTGTCACTTGAAGCCGGTTGATCAACGTCAGTGCCAGCCGGTCGGCGAGAGGTCTGAACTCCTCCATCAGATCGAGCGCCAGCGCCGCCCGCCCTGGTCGAAGCACATGCAGGTAGCCAACCTGCGGATCGAGGCCTGCGGTCTCGCACGCGCTCCGGCAATCGTTCATCCACATCGAATACAGGAACGACAGCAGCGCGTTCATGCGGTCGCGCGGCGGTCGGCGGCTGCGGCCCTCCATGCGAAACTGCGCGCGAAGATCGGGTCGCAGGAGGTGGTTCAGCACCGCGAAGTATCCGCGCGCCGCCTCGCCCTCCACCCCGCGTACGGCGTCCAGCGTCGCGGCGGCGGGAAGCGCACGCTGGCTGGCGGCGAGGTCCTGCGCTGCCCGGGTCAGGATGCGCCGGTCGGCCTCGTCCTTGGCATCGCGCGCGCCGCGCAACAGCACGTGGCGCTGGTTGCGCAGCTTGCCAGCGACAATGCGCCGTCCCAACCTCAGTGCGAAGCCGTCGTCCTGGCTGGTGACATGGTGGGCGCGCTGAGCTTCCCCTCGAATTTCGTCTTCCAAGGGTCTTTGGATAGGATAGGCGAAATGGAGGCTGGGAATGTTCAAGGTACCGAAGCAGGAGTTCACGGCGGAGTTCAAGGAACTGGCGGTCAAGCGGGTTCGCAGCGGCCAGGGGGTCGCGGTCGTGGCGCGCGACCTGGGTCATTCGCCGAGCAGACGCTGCGAAACTGGGTGAAGGCGGCGAAGGCGGGGAAGCTCAATCCGCCGGGAGCCAAGGCGATTACGCCGGAGCAGATGGAGCTCTCGCGGGTGCGGGCCGAGAACGCGCGGCTGCGGATGGAGAATGAAATCCTAAAAAAAGCGACGGCGTACTTCGCGAAAGATGCGCGTGAAGTACGCCTGGATCGACACGCAACGGAAGAACTTTCCGCTGCCGACGATGCACCACGCTGACGGTGAGCATCAGCGGGTATCGGGCCTGGAAGGGTGGCGGCAGGCCGGATCGCGCACGGCTGACCGATGGGCAACTGCTGGCGCTGCGCTGCCGCGCAGCGCGTCGCGCACTACAACCTTACCTGCGAACCTACGGCTCGCCGCGGATGTATCAGGAGCTGCACGGAGCGCGGCTACCAGGTGAGCAAGGCGCGGGTCGAGCGGCTGGCGCAGGAGCATGACCTGAGGCGCGGCACAAGCGCCGGTTCACGGAAGGCGACGACCGATTCCAGGCACGCGCTGCCGGTGGCGGACAACCTGCTGGCCCGGGGTTTGCGCCGGCGTCGGGCAATCCGGCGTGGACGGCCGATCTGAGCGCACATCTGGACCGATGAGGGTTGGCTGTACCTGGCCGTGGTGCTCGATCTGTTCAACCGCGAGGTGGTCGGCTGGTCGATCGCGCCGCGGATGACGGCGGATATCGTGGTCGATGCACTGACGATGGCGTGGTTTCGCCGCGACGCCGGCGCCTGGATTGATGCATCACTCCGATAGATAGCAGCCAATACGCGAGCGGCGTGTTCCAGGACAAGCTGGTCGAGTTCGGCGCGACCTGCTCGATGAGCCGCAGCGGAACTGCTGGGACAACGCGCCGACCGCTCTTCTTCTTCTCCAGCGCGAACGAGCGTGGCGGCACCCGGTACGCGACGCGCGAGGCGGCGATCGCCGATCTGTTCGACTACATCGAGGTGTTCTACAACCGCAGGCGCAAGCACTCGACGCTCGGCTATGTTTCGCCGGCGCGGTTCCTGGCCGGTTGGATCAGCAGTCAGCACGAGCAAGCCGTGGCAGCATGACCCCGTTCCCTTGGCGGACGAAAAACAGAGGGAAGCTCACGCCGCAGCAGAACGTTGCCTGACGTGGCACCTTCCAGCCGAGCCTTGAAACGGCCGTTCGTATCCAGCAGCACGAGGGCGGTGCCTTCATCGGCCAGCCGGTGCATCAGCGGTACGCTCACGCTCACCGGTCCAAAGCACACTACGGAGCCCAAGTGATGCAGCGGCACGCGCAGCCGCGTCTCGTCGCCCACGAGCAGACGCAGCGTGTCGTTGTCCAGCCGCAGGTGGCTGTCCGGCAGGGTCACGTACAGAGTGTTGAGCAACTGCATGCTCAAGGTTCGCCGACGGGATCGAACAGATCGTCGCCGACTGCCGCACCATCCGCGATACGGGCGAGCGCGTCGACCTGGCAGCGATCCCGAAGCGAGCAGCCTCGGCAGCGCCGGAGATCCGAAGTGGGTGATGGCAGTCGGGCTGCCGCCAGCATCGCGCGCACCTCGGCGGAGGTATCGGCCACCCGCTGCAACAGCGCGACATCCACGGCCACCACGCGCCTGCGCTTGCTGCTGGCGTAGAACAACGCCCCCTCGGGCACGGCGCGGCCGGTCATTTCCTCCAGGCATAGCGCCTGCGCGGCGAGCTGCAGGTCGTCGCAGGCGGCGATGTCAGCGGCCTTGTGGCGGCTGCCGTGCTTGTACTCCACCGGATAGGGTGTGCCGTCGGCTTCGAACTCCACCGTGTCGGCCTTGCCTACCAGCCCGAGCCGGTCGCTGAACAATGGTAGCGCCCGCTCGACGCGCAGGCCGCGCCGCACCTCGAAACCCGGTCGGTCCACCTCCGCGTGGACGGCATTGCCACGCAACGTGTGCAGGTTGTCGTCGAAAGCCTGCTCCAGATGGATCAGGCCGCACTGGCGCGGGCAGTAGGCCCAGTGTTGCAGAGCCGAAATGGGCAGAAGCTCGTCGACCGTCACGCGACAGGCAGCCGCCTGCGGCGCAGAGCCCGGCCCGAAACGACGACCAGATAGCCCTCGATCCAGTCCGCCAGCGGCAGGAGGTCCTGCACGATCCGCGTCGGCCAGTCCGGCGCGTACGCCGCTTGCCGCAGGAAGACGATAGCCGGCGGAGGCGGCACGGCACGCGCGAAGACGAGTTCGCCGTAATCGCGATCGAAGGTCAACACCCAGCGGCCATCGGCCGCGGCGCGGCGCAACACGTCGGCATCCGTGGCACGGGGCATCTCTTCGGCCACGGCCTGAACGTCCAAGCCCGCCGCGCGCAAGGCCAGCAACGCCGGGCGCGGTCAGTTCTCGTTGGCCAGCAGCCGCACGCTCACGTGGCCGGGCTATCCAGCAAGGTGTAGGACTCCTCGCGCATCTTCTCGGCGGCGAAGCCCAGTGCGGCAAGGATGTCGTCGCGCGTGAGCTGCGGGTACGCGTCCAGCAGAGTTTCGTGCGTCCAGCCTTGGGCAAGCCAGCCGAGGATCAACTCCACCGACAGGCGGGTGCCCTTGACGGCAGGCTTGCCCACGAGGATGTCGGGGTCGCAGACGATGCGCTCGCGCCAATCCATGTTCAGCACCTCCGAGTGAGGGTGACCCCCTGTGCCGCTGCGACGCTTTCTCCGATCGCGAGCGCGCGGCCGTCGAATGCCACCGAGTATGCGCCAAAGTCGCGTGCCGGTGCCGCAGCATCGCCCGTGTGTGCGATGGCGAGACGGTCGAACAAGGCGTGCGCATGCGCATTGCCCAGCTCGCTTTCGTGCTCGAAGACGTACAGGCCCCGCGTGCTCATCTGGCCGCGCGCGGCGCTGCGGTCGTGCTCGAACATCTGTCCGAGAGCCTGCCACAGAAGCTCGAGGTCGGCGTCGTCGAAGCCAGTCTGCCTGGCTAGGAAGGCAGAGACGAAGCCGTGCGCCCGGTACAGGCCGTAGGGAACCGTGTGCTTGCGGCCCATCTCGCGGTTGTCCCCTTTCTGCTCGGCGGCCTTCTCCTCCGTGGTGACGGCCACTCGCGTGATGGTGTGTTCCAGTGCGACCACAGGTTCGACGGATCGAGCGAACGTCATTTGCACCGGCCCGCGCACCTGGCCGGCGTTGACGCCGGTGGACATCACGGCGCCAAAGGTGCGCACGTCGAAAAAGTTCTGGCACATCCAGGCGCGGGCGCGCTCGACTTCATCGCCGCCGCCCTTGCGCTTGTCCCTGGCGCCCTTCTTCTTCGGTGTCTCGACGAGTTCGTCGGCTGCAGGTTCGGCTTCGCCCGGATCGAGCTTCAGCGCCGAGTAGGCCCTTTGGTGCTGCAGATTCAGGATCGCCTTCTCGCGCACATAGATCTCGAAGCGCTTCTCGCCCTCGGCAGGGTCGCGTTGCGTCTGCTCTCGCGTCATGGCGACGAAGTTGCGCACCTTGCGCTTGAGCGAAACGTCGGTCACCAGCCCGTGCCCGGTCTCGGCGTCCAGCCGCGGAAGGTTACCTGCATCGGGATCACCGTTGGGGTTCCCATCCTTCACGTCGAAGAGGAGCACGAAGTCGTAGCGGTGCGCGAGGGGCATGGTCAGTTCTCCTGAACGGTGCTGTCGTCGGTGCTGGTGTCGGCGTCGGCAGTCTTTCCCGCGTAGAGGCTCTGCCGCTGGTGGTAGTAGCCGAGCGCGAAAAGGCCCTGGGCATGCAGGTCGAGTTGGCGTGGGAAGTCCGTGAGTGCAGGTTCCTCGACGCTGCCGCAGATCTCGCCCACCAGTTTCTCGAAGAACGTCTCCATGCCGTTCCTGAGCTTTTTCAGGTGCGAGTTCGTCAGCCGCATCAACGTCGGAAACACCGCGCCCGGCGTGCTGGAGGCAGCACCGTAGTAGCGGTCGCGGATGGTAGCGTTGAGCTTCGCGGGCCTTGCCGACTGAACCTGGATGTTCTCCAGCACGGCGAACAGGCGCCCGAGTCGGTAGGCTGGTTCGGTCTGACTCACGTCGAGTTCCTCCTGGATGAATTGGAAGCCGGCTGATGCATCGTGGCGACGACGGTACTCGCGGTTGATGCAAGCCTTGAGAATGGCGGCGCGCAGGTAGGAGACGTTCGGTACGGGCTTGCCTGTGCGCTCATCCTTCTTTGCCTGCTCCGCGCGGCAGCGGTTGACCGCGGCGTTGAGCAGGGCCGGCGGGTAGGGGGTGCCCTCGAGGATGGCGCGCAGCCACTCGCCTGCCAAGCGCGGCGGCACGTTGTCGGCCTTGCTCTGCGGCGCGATCGATCGCAGCAGCAAATACATGGCCGGCGTGGGGCCGTCGCGATCGGACTGGCGGGCAATGCGCAGGTCGTCGAAGTGCTGCAGGATACGCGGACCCAAGCGTTCGAACGTGTCGTGGAACCAGAAGCGCACAGCGATGCGCGAGGCGTTGGGCGCCAGACCCAGCACGAAGAAGCGCAGTGACGTGTCCTCTGCGCCGCGGACGCCGGACGTCGCGCCGGCAAGACGCTTGCGCACGGCATCGACGTGGGCATCGGGATTGTCGCCGAACATGGCGACGACGTCCGCTTCGGTGTTGTCCTGCCGGTCGGCCCAGATGGCGGTTGTCGCGTCGGCGATCTGGACCTTGTTGGGCGAGCTACGGCCGATCAGTGTGTTGAGCGCCAGCGCGTAGCGCGACGCGGCTTCAACAGATATCGGCGCGTTGAGTGCCTGCTCCTTGCCGTACGAGCTGTAGGCGGGCGCCTCGTTCGTATTCGCCGACACCAGCGGCGACGGCTTTGACGCCACGTAGGAGATCTTGGGATGCAGACGCGCTATCGCACCGTGCCTACCGGTCACCAGGCAGGGGCCCGCGGGCGCAGTGCTCTCGCCATCGTCCTTAGGCTCGCCTACTGCGCACTCCCCTGCGACCCAGTCCTCATGGCACACGGGGTCAATGGACCCTCGGACTCTGAAGGTGACGTTGAGACCTTGCGCGTTGCGAAGCGCTTCGCGGAGTTCCGGAGGCTGAATGTCGGCCCATGCCTTCGCACCGTAGAAGCGGCCGATCGCTTGCAAGCCCACCGACTCTTGGTGGCGCGCTGCCAGTGCCTGCAGCCGCTCCTTGAAAGCCTCGTGCTGCTTCGCGACCTTCTCCGGCTTGTCGGTCGGATCGAGTGTGCCGTCCGGCCTTCGTTTCTGCCAGCCGAACACAAAGCCGATGTGGTCCCACAGCAGATTGGGCTTCTTCCAGGCGTCGTTTCCAGAGCGGATCTCGGCGGCGGGTACCAGCAGGAGCTCGCCTCGTTTGCGGTCTGTCGACCTTCGATCGACGAGAGCCGCAGACCCATCGTCGCCGAGGTCGACGAAGAACGCGATCTCCCGATACTCCCACCCGGTCGGCGCGACCGACGCGGGATCGAGCGTCCGCCTGCGCTCGTAGTAATCCACCAGCGCCTGCAGGATCACCGCGCCACCTCTTCGCCGCCGAATGCCGGGATCTCGATGACGCCCTTCGTCATCTGCGCGCGGAAGAACCGCGGCTGTGGGTCGGCGGCGTCGGTGAAGTCCAGGTCGTGCAGCATCCAGCCGAGGTCGCGCGTCTCGGCGATCGGCGCGGGCTCAACAGCAACGTCCTCCACAAGTCGCCACCGGGCCGCGAACTCCCGGCAACCGAGGTAGGGCTGGTTCACGCATTGCCCCTTGCGGGCGCGTCGCTCGAACATCGCGAAGAATTTGGCCGGCGCCTCGGGGTCGCGCCGGTCCGGGCGCACGACAAGGTCGGCGTGCAGCCGCCAGGCCACGTCGCGCAGCAGGAGCGCGGCGCGCTGCTGGCGGTTCTCGTCCACGTACAATGCCAGTTCACCTGTGCCCTGTTTCATCGCCTGCTCGACGTTGCGGGTGGAGACCACCGACGCGACCTCGTTACGCCTGAGGTTCGTCCAGCGCACCGGTGTGAGCACTTCGATTCGCCGCACTTCCCAGCGCACCGCCGGCTTGTAGAAGATGGCCTCGAAGACGGCGCGCGCCGCCGACGGTGTGATGACGTCGTAGCTCACGCGTTCGACTTTCATCTCCGGCCTCGTGAAGCAGGCCCAGTCGCCGCGGACTTCGAGTACGAAGCGTTGGTGGTCCATTCTCGGCGTCCCTCCGTCGTCCGGGCACCCTACTGAAACAGCGTGGCGGCGTCCAGCGGGGCACCTTCGCCGAGCAAGCCGAATCGCGCGCTGTAGCGCTGGTCGTCGTTCAGTACGAACCAGCCGGGCAGCGGTTCGGAAAAGTCGCCGCGCGCCAGCCCCGCCTGCATTTCCCGCCGCCGTGCCTGCACCACGAAGCGCTGCAATATGCGCAGGTGCCAGCGCTCGGCGCTGCCGGCGCTCAACGCTGCCAACGCCTGTGCCACGCGCTCGTCGGCACCCTTGGTCGGGGAGTACGGCACGACGACCGCCACCTGGTCCTGGTCGTCGATCAGACGATAGGCCTGCGCCGCACTTCGCAGTCGCAGGTCGAAGTCAGGGCTCGCCTTGAGCATGGGCAGCACCTGCTTCTCGTCGAGTTGGAACTGCGCATACCAGTGCCTGAAGTACTCGCTGAACATTGCGGGCGGCAGCGACTCGGGTCGCGCCGTGCCGAGTACCGAACGCGTCGCCTGTGCAGCACGCACCAGCGCCGCCAGCGTGCCCGGGATCGGGCGCACGAACACCTCCACGCGTCCGCCGCGCGGGCCCAGTCGCCCCTCGCGATTGCAGCGCCCCGCCGCCTGCGCGATGGACTCCAGGCCGGCCAGCGCACGGACGACCACCGGGAAGTCGATGTCCACACCCGCCTCGACCAACTGCGTGGACACCACTCGCAGGGCGCGGGTGTCGCCGCCGTGGCGCGCGTCGAGCCGTTGACGGATCTCGGCGATGGTGTCGGCTCGGTGCTGGCCGCACATCGCCGCGGACAGGTGCAGCGTGGGTTCACCGTCGGACGCAGCGGCGTCCACTGCATGAACCAGTTCGGCGGCGTCGCGCCGCGTGTTGACGATGGCGAGCACCGCGGGCTCGGCGGCCAGGCGCGCGGCGACGGCGGGAATCTCCTCGGTCGCGTGAAGGTCGGTCGGCCACTGCAGCCGCACCCGCTCGAGCTGCTCGTACAGCGGCTCTACGGCCTGCACGATCTCGCGCGGCCTCGCTTCTCCGCGCGTCAGTCCGCGCAGGCTCGCGCGGGAATCGAAGCGCGCGATGTCACTGAGCACCGGCTGCGTGGCGGTACAGGAGACCAGCGTGACGCCGTAGTGAGACACGAGCAGGCGCAGCGTGTCGAGCGTGGGCTGCAGGAAGGGCGGCGGCAGCGTCTGTGCCTCGTCGAGCACGATCACGCTCCGCTGCACGCGGTGGAGCTTGCGGCAGCGGCTGGTGCGGGCAGCGAAGAGACTTTCGAATAGCTGCACGTTCGTCGTCACGACGAGCGGCGCGTCCCAGTTCTCGCACGCCAGACGCGAACGCGCGGTCTCCGCCCTGGCGTCGTCGTCGGATTGGCTGTGGTGCTCGACAAACGCTTCGCGCCCGAAGATGTCGGCCAGGACGTCAGCGGTTTGCTCAACGATGCTGGTGTAGGGAATGGCGACGATGACGCGCGCGAGCCCGTGCGCCACCGCATGTCGCAGCGCGAACGCGAGCGACGCGAGCGTCTTGCCGCCCCCAGTGGGCACCTGCAAGCTGAAAACGCCCTGCGGCTGCACGGCCGCTGCGCGGCAGTCGGCGAGTACTTGCGCGCGAGCGCGCATCACGGGCTCGTCCGCGCGACCCGCGGCGTGCACTCGCGCGGCCATCCCGTCCAGGTGCGAGTCCAGTCGCGCCAGATACTCGGTCAGCGGCGGGAAGCCCGCGCGGCGTTCGGCCAGGCCGCGGTTCAGGTAGGCCTCGGTATCGAGAAAGTCGGCGTCGACCAGGGCCGAGAACAGCATGCGCAGCCAGAGCGATTGCGCCAGCGGCTCCATCTCGCGCAGACCGGGTATGCCGAACAGCATCGACCTCGCGTCCAGCCCATCGGGGAGCGCGAGCAGCGCCGATTCGTGTGCGGCGCAAGCCTCCGCCGCCTCGCGATGCTCTCGTTCGCTGTCGCCCCTGCCACCGCCGAGCAACCTGTCCTTCAAGTCGGCGGCGTCGTAAAGGCCAGTGTGGTGGGCGGCGATCAGGTGCGCCAGCAGCCAACCCGCCTGCCGCCCGGGCTCGCCGAAGCGCAGCTTCAGTTCTTGCAGCGCGTGCACCGCACCAGCGGCCGAGTGGGTCTTGTCGCGCTGGCCGACGCCGCGTCCTTCGATGTGTGCGTTCTCGTCCTCGCGGATGTAGCGCTGGAATCCGGGACGGAACTTGCCCAGGTCGTGCCACAAACCGGCTTGGTGCGCCCAGAGCTGCGCGCCGGCCGGCGCGCAACGGGCCGCCCGGTCGGCCACCGCCCGCAGGTGATCGATCAGGGCGTGATCGGGTCCATGGGCAACGTAGTGCATCGGCGAATTCTACGGATTCCGCTGGCTCACCAAATGAGCCACGGTCTGCCCCCGGTCTCGAGCGCGTGACGATGCACCAGATCTGTCCCGGCCTTGCCTGCCAGCCCGCGACCTTCCTCCTGATGCCCCTTCTGAAAGCGGTCCGTCGCCCGCGCAAACTTTCGTAGCGCCATGCCCTGGCAAAATCGCATCCGCGGAACCTTCCCGACAATGCCACTGGTGATCACTGCCATACTCCCCGGTGACCAATGAGACCCGCGCACATGGCATGCGCAGATATCACACGACCGCCCTCGCGCCTGGCTCGCAACCAGCCCGACACGGATGCGAGTGCCCCGACAAGGTCGACAGATCCTGAGTCGCGATGAGCAAGGACCGACTCCCCGTCACCCAGGCGATCCGCGTGCTGCGCGAGCACGGCGTCGCCTGGACCGACCACCCGTACGCCTACGAGGAGCGCGGCGGGACCGCGGTGTCCGCCCGCGAGCTGGGCGTTCCCGAGCACCAGGTCGTGAAGACGCTGATCATGGAGGACGAGCGGCAGCAGCCGATGATCGTGCTGATGCACGGCGACCGCGAGGTGTCGACCAAGGCGCTCGCGCGCCATCTCGGCGTGAAGACGGTTTCACCCTGCGCCCCGGCGGTCGCCGATCGACACTCGGGCTACCAGGTCGGCGGCACGAGCCCGTTCGGCACGAAGCGCGCGATGCCGGTCTACATGCAGGCGACGATCGCGGGGTTGCCGCGCGTCTACATCAACGGCGGACGGCGCGGCTACCTCGTCGGCCTCGCGCCAGGGGACCTCGTCCGCGTGCTGCAGCCGGTGCAAGTCGACATCGCCACGGCCCAGGCAGGCTGACGCGGGCGGCCGTCAGCGGACGATCTCGACGCCGATCTCCTTCACGCCCGGCAGCGCGCCGAGTTTCGCGACGCGCACGCGCACCCACGGAGCGCCGAACTCCTGCCGGACCAGGTCGGCGATGCCCTGCGCGAAGCGTTCGAGCAGCGGATGCTCGTGCGCCTGCGCGTACGCCTTGATGCGATCGACCACCGCCGCGTAGTCGAGCGCGTCCTCGAACCGTCCCGACGCGAACGGCTTCTCCGACGGCGCCCCGATCTCGAGGTCGAGTCGGATCGTCTGGTCGAGGTGCGCCTCCCACGAATAGACGCCGATGCGCGTGGCGATGCGCAGATCGTGGATGAAGATCGTGCTGGCGGGGAGGGTCACGTCGGCGCGTCCGGCAGCGGTGCGGTGGGAATGGGAAGGATTACAATTTTACCCATCGCGCCCGTGAACTCCGCCCCCGCTTGCTCGCCGCCCTCCTCCTCGTCGCCGCCGCGTACCTGATCGGCTCCGTCTCGTTCGCGGTCGTCGTGAGCAAGGCCTATGGACTCCCCGACCCGCACGAGTACGGCTCGAAGAATCCCGGCGCGACCAACGTGCTCCGCACCGGCAACAAGGCGGCCGCGCTGTGGACGCTCGTCGGCGACGGACTGAAGGGATTCGTCGCGGTGTTCGCCGTCGCGAAGCTCGCCCCGCTCGTCGATGCCGCCTCGTGGGCGGTGCCCGCGTCCGCCGTCGCGGTGTTCCTCGGTCACTGCTGGCCGATCTTCCACGGCTTTCGCGGCGGCAAGGGCGTGGCGACCGGCGCCGGCATCGCGTTCGCGCTCCACTGGCCGCTCGGCCTCGTGCTCACCGTGGTGTGGCTCGTCATGGCGTTCGGCTTCAAGATCAGTTCGCTCGCGTCGATCACCGCGGCGCTGATGATGCCGCTCGGGATGTTCTACGTCGCGGGCAACGCGCTCGTCTCCTGGGCGATGGTGCCGATCGCCTGCCTGCTCGTGTGGCGGCACCGCGCCAACATCCGCCAGCTCCTCGAAGGCAGCGAGCGGTCGATCGGGCGGTGATCGCGGCGCGGGCGCGGCGACGGGATCAGACCGCCGCCAGCGTCTCCAGCGCCCACCGCGGCCGCACCGAGAACGCGCCGTCGTGCGCGGCCGCGGTCGCGAGCCGCAGCGCGCCGGCGAGCGCGATCATCGCGCCGTTGTCGGTGCAGAACGCGAGGTCCGGAAAGTAGACGCGCGCGCCGCGCGCGGCGACGTCGCGGTCGAGGCGCGCGCGGAGTTCGCGGTTCGCGCCGACGCCTCCCGCCACGACGAGCCGCGTCGCGCCGGTCGCCTCCAGCGCCGCGGCGGCCTTCGCCACCAGCACGTCGACGACCGAGCGCTGGAACTCGGCGGCGATGTCGGCGCGCGCGGCCGCGCCGAGGCTGCCCTCCGCCTCGCGCCTGCGCACGAGCGTCATCACCGCGGTCTTGAGACCCGAGAAGCTCATCATCAGGTCGCCCGAATCGATCATCGGGCGCGGCAGCGACACGACCCCCGCGCGACCGGTCACCGCGAGCGCCGCGAGCGCCGGGCCTCCCGGATAGGGCAATCCGAGCAGCGTCGCGGTCTTGTCGAACGCCTCGCCGGCCGCGTCGTCGAGCGTGTCGCCGATCAACCGGTAGCGCCCGACGCCTTCGACTTCGTAGATCTGCGTGTGGCCGCCCGACACGAGCAGCGCGACGAACGGGAAGTCGGGGCGCGGGTCGGCGAGGAGCGGCGAGAGCAGGTGGCCCTCGAGGTGGTGCACGCCCACCACCGGCTTGCCGAGCGCGAATCCGAGCGCATTCGCCACGCTCGCGCCGACGAGCAACGCACCGGCGAGCCCCGGGCCTTCGGTGTACGCGATGCCGTCGAGTCGGGCGAGCGCGGTCTTCGCCTCGGCGGCGACCTCCTCGATCAGCGGGACCAGACGGCGCACGTGGTCGCGCGACGCGAGTTCGGGCACGACGCCGCCGTAGCGCGCGTGCAGGTCGACCTGCGAGTGCAGCCGGTGCGCGAGGAGGCCCGCGGCCGTGTCGTAGACGGCCACGCCGGTTTCGTCGCAGGAGGTTTCGATGCCGAGGACACGCATGGGGCAGGTAACAGGCAACAGGTAACAGGGATCAGGACGCGCAAACAGGGACGGGTTGCGGGGCCCGTGTCCCGGGCGCCGCCGCATCCCGTCCGTCCGCCCCCCGACAATAGCAGGGCTTGCCGGCGGGGCGGCGCGCCGCTATACTCGTCGATTACCTGCGATCCGGGTCGGCGATTCGTCCCGGTGCTGCGCCAACCCCCTGATTCGAAAGGCAAGGTCGATTCTCCTTATGCCCAGCGTCCGTGTCCGCGAAAACGAGCCGTTCGAGGCCGCCCTGCGCCGCTTCAAGCGCACCATCGAAAAGACCGGCCTCCTCACCGAGCTTCGCGCCCGCGAGTTCTACGAGAAGCCGACCTCGGAACGCAAGCGCAAGAAGGCCGCGGCGGTGAAGCGCCACTACAAGCGCATCCGCAGCCAGCAGTTGCCGCCCAAGCTCTATTGATCGGCGCGACGGCCGGCACCATCTGCAAGGGGCGAAGCGATTCGCCCCTTTTGCATGGTGGCGTCCGGATCGCCGTCCGCCCCACCGACGACCCGGAACCCCGCGATGACGCTCAAGATCCGCATCCAGGACGACATGAAGGACGCGATGCGCGCGAAGGATGCCGCGCGCCTGTCGACGATCCGGCTCCTGCTCGCCGCGATCAAGCAGCGCGAGGTGGACGAGCGCAAGGAGATGGGCGACACGGACGTGCTCGCGATCGTCGACAAGATGATCAAGCAGCGCAGGGATTCGGTCGCGCAGTTCGAGGCGGGCCGCCGCGAGGACCTCGCCGCCGTCGAGCGGGCGGAGATCGCGGTGCTGCAGGGCTACCTTCCGGCGCAGGCGAGCGAGGGCGAGATCGACGCGATGATCGCGGAAGCGATCGCGGCGACCGGCGCCGCCGGACCCGCCGGCATCGGCAAGGTGATGGCGATCGTGAAACCCCGGCTCGCCGGCAAGGCCGACCTCGCCGCCGTCTCCGCCCGGGTCAAGGCGAAACTCGCCTGACCGGCGCGACGCGGCGTGCCGTGTCCCCGGACCGCAATTCGCTGACGGACGGGGCGGCCGCTGGCGCGCTCCTTGCGGGACTGGCGGAAGGCGAGCGCCCCGCCTATGATGAATCGGTTCCCTGCCGTGTGATGCGTCCGCGCGGCCGGCCGGTGGTCGGCCGCGCGCGACGTCTGGCGCGCCGATGATTCCGAACGACTTCATCCAGACGCTGCTCGCACGGGTGGACATCGTCGAGGTCGTCGACCGCTTCGTCCCGCTGAAGAAGGCCGGCGCGAACTACCAGGCCTGCTGTCCGTTCCACAGCGAGAAGACCCCGTCGTTCACCGTGTCGCCGACGAAGCAGTTCTATCACTGCTTCGGCTGCGGTGCGCACGGGACGGCGATCGGGTTCCTGATGGAGCACGCGGGCAAGTCGTTCCCCGACGCGGTCGAGGAACTCGCGCGCGACGCCGGGCTCGAGGTGCCGCGGGTCGAACGCCCCGGCGAGCGCGAGGAGCGCCGCGCGCACGACGACCTGACCGAGCGGCTCGCCGCCGCCGCGAAGTTCTACCGCGCGGAACTCAAGAACGCGCCGCGCGCGATCGAGTACCTCAAGTCGCGGGGCCTCACCGGCACGATCGCCGCGCGCTTCGAGATCGGCTACGCGCCCGACGAGTGGACCGCGCTGGAACGCGCGTTTCCCGACTATCAGGACGCGGGCCTCGAGACCGCGGGGCTCGTCGTCAAGGGCGACGCCGGCAAGCGCTACGACCGCTTCCGCGACCGCGTCATGTTCCCGATCCACGACGCGCGCGGGCGCATCGTCGGCTTCGGCGGCCGCGTGCTCGACCGCGGCGAACCGAAGTACCTCAACTCGCCGGAGACCCCGCTCTTCTCGAAGGGCCGCGAACTCTACGGCCTGTGGCTCGCGCGGAACGCGATCCGCGAACGCGAGCGCGTCGTCGTCGTCGAGGGCTACATGGACGTCGTCGCGCTCGCGCAGCACGGCGTCGAGTACGCGGTCGCGACGCTCGGCACCGCGACGACGGCGGTGCACGCGCAGAAGCTCTTCCGGCTCGCCGACCACGTCGTGTTCTGCTTCGACGGCGACGCCGCCGGGCGCAAGGCCG
The DNA here is from genome assembly GCA_015075645.1 of Burkholderiales bacterium. Classification (NCBI taxonomy): domain Bacteria; kingdom Pseudomonadati; phylum Pseudomonadota; class Betaproteobacteria; order Burkholderiales; species Burkholderiales bacterium. The sequence continues at coordinate 496,651 of JABTUF010000001.1, forward strand.
CGTGGCGCGCGCTCGAGAACGCGCTGCCGGTGCTCGCCGACGGCAAGGACGCGCGCTTCCTGTTCCTGCCCGACGGCGAGGACCCGGACGACTACGTGCGCCGACGCGGGCGCGCCGCGTTCGAGGAGGCGCTCTCCTCCGCCACGCCGCTCTCCGGGTTCCTGATCGCCGAGTTGTCCGCGCGCCACCCACTCGACTCCGACGAGGGCCGTGCCGCATTCGTCGCCGCAGCTCGTCCGCTCGTGAGCCAGATCGCCGCCCCGGTGCTCGCCGCGTTGATCATCCGCCGCATCGCCGAGATCGCCGGCCTTCCCGAGGCGCAGATCGCGCCGATCGTGCAGGCGAACGTCCGCCCGCCCCGGGACGATGGCCCGGCGGACCACGTCCGCCACGAGGGGACTCGCCCGGATCCCGCGTTCCGGCCACGCGCAGGTTCGCGACCGCCGGTGCGTCGTGCGCCGTCGCTCGCGCGGCAACTTCTGCAGGCGATCCTGCTCCAACCTTCGATCGTGCGCGAGGTCGACATCCCGCCCGCCGGCGAGAACTCGCCGGACGCCGCTGCATTGGCCGCGGTCGTGGCGTGGTGCGCGGGGGCGGGCGAATCGATCACGACAGCGGGACTCGTGCAGGCGTTCGACGGCACCGAACACGAAGGCGCGCTCGTGGCGGCGCTGGCCTCGGCCGAGGACCAGGGCATCACGGAGGAGCAGGCGGCGACCCTCCTGCGCGACGGCGTCGAGCGCTGGCGTGAGCAGGAGGAGCAGCGCCGGATCGCCGCGCTGCTCTCCACCCCGCTCGACCAGTTGACGACCGAGCAGAAGGACCTCGTGCGCCGCCGCATGGGCACGGGGCGGATCCCCAAGGATTCGGCGGCCTGATGGACTCGCAGGCGCGAAACCCCTGGCGCGCATCCGGCCCGTTACCGGTCCGAGGGGCGTTGTCGCCCGGTCGCCCGCTGCAGCAGTGGCCGACGGAGTGCGCATCGGGCAACCGCATGATATGATTTGAGGTTTTCCCACGTCGGCCCCACATGGGAGCCGACGCCTCGCCGGGCCGGCCCGCATGCGGCCCCGTGACGATCGCCGAGACCAGGAAGCCCATGGCCAAGAAGCCCGCCCGCAAGTCGCCCGCGAAGAGCAAGCCCGCAGCCAGGGCGAAGAAGCCGGTCGCCCACCGGAAGCCCGCGCAACGGACCGCGGCGAAGAAGCCCGTGGCGAAGAAGCCTGTGGCGCGAAAGCCCGAACCGAAGAAGACGGCCGCGAAGAAGGCGCACAAGCCGGCCGCCAAGCCCGTCGCGAAGAAGCCGCTCGCGGCGGCGGTAGCGAAGATCCACGGCAAGCCGGTCGCGCAACCCGCCGCGAAGTCGTCCGCCAAACTCGTGCTGGTGGGCAAGGGTACGGCAGTCCCGGTAACGAAACCCGCGCCGGGCGCGAAGTCGGCGCCAGTGCTGAAGCCCGCGGCGGGCGCGAAGGGTGCACCGGCCGGGAAGCAGAGCGCTCCGGTCGGGAAGCCGCAGCCGGCCGGCAAGCCGGCAGCGGTTCCGGCCGCGCCCGCCAAGGTCGATCACAAGGCCGCGGCGAAGGCCGCCGGCGAGATGGCCGCGAAGCTCGCGACCAAGCTCGTCGAAGGGGGCGGCCGCAAGGGTCGGAACGGCAAGAACGCCGACGCGCCGCCGCGCGAACTCACGCCAGCCGACATCGAAGCGCGCAAGCGGCGGCTGAAGAGCCTGATCGTGCTCGGCAAGGAGCGTGGCTACCTCACCTACGCCGAGATCAACGACCACCTGCCCGACGACCTCGTCGATGCCGAGCAGATCGAGGGCGTGATCTCGATGATCGGCGACATGGGCATCCAGGTCTACGACCAGGCGCCCGACGCCGACACGCTGCTGATGGCGGAGGCGGCGCCGGCCGCGCCGACCGAGGACGTCGAGGAAGAGGCCGAGGCCGCCGCGAGCACGCTCGATTCCGAGTTCGGCCGCACGACCGACCCGGTGCGCATGTACATGCGCGAAATGGGCTCGGTCGAACTCCTGACGCGCGAAGGCGAGATCGAGATCGCCAAGCGCATCGAGGACGGACTGAAGCACATGATCATGGCGATCTCGGCCTGCCCGATGACGGTCGGCCAGATCCTCGACCTCGCCGACAAGATCGGCAAGGACGAGCTCAAGATCGACGACGTGGTCGACGGCCTGATGGACTTCCAGGAGCAGATCGATACCAAGCCGGTCGAGGCGTCCGACGACGAGGACGAGGACGAGGACGACGAGGACGAAGGCGACGCGGGCGCGATCCAGGCTCAGAATCTCGAACGCCTCAAGGTCGCCGCGCTCGAGCGCTTCGGCGCGATCCGCCGCCACTACACGCGGCACCTCGCAGCCGTGCAGAAGGAAGGCCACAAGGCGCCGAAGGCGATCGAGGCGCAGCGCAAGATCTCCGCGGAGCTGATGCAGATCCGCTTCTCCGCGCGCATGGTCGAGAAGCTGTGCGACAGCGTGCGCTCCGAGGTCGACAACATCCGCCAGCACGAGCGCAAGATCCAGGACCTCGTCGTGAACAAGGGCGGCATGCCGCGCCCCGAGTTCATCCGCAACTTCCCCGGCCACGAGTTGCAGATCCGCTGGATCGACCGCGAGATCGCCGCCGGGCACGGCTACAGCGAGCAGCTCTCGCGCTACCGGCAGGCGATCGTCGAGCAGCAGCAGAAGCTCGGCGACCTGCAGTCGCGCGTGATGATCCCGCTGAAGGAGCTGAAGGACATCAACAAGCAGATGTCCACCGGCGAGGCGAAGGCGCGCAAGGCCAAGCGCGAGATGACCGAGGCCAACCTGCGCCTCGTGATCTCGATCGCGAAGAAATACACGAACCGCGGCCTGCAGTTCCTCGACCTGATCCAGGAGGGCAACATCGGCCTGATGAAGGCGGTCGACAAGTTCGAGTACCGCCGCGGCTACAAGTTCTCGACCTACGCGACCTGGTGGATCCGCCAGGCGATCACGCGCTCGATCGCCGACCAGGCGCGCACGATCCGCATCCCGGTGCACATGATCGAGACGATCAACAAGATGAACCGGATCAGCCGCCAGATCCTGCAGGAGACCGGCTCCGAGCCCGATCCCGCGACGCTCGCGGTGAAGATGGAGATGCCCGAGGAGAAGATCCGCAAGATCCTCAAGATCTCCAAGGAGCCGATCTCGATGGAGACGCCGATCGGCGACGACGACGACAGCCACCTCGGCGACTTCATCGAGGACCAGTCGACCGTCGCCCCGTCGGACGCCGCGGTCAACGCGTCGCTGCGCGACGTCTGCAAGGACATCCTCGACACGCTGACCCCGCGCGAGGCGAAGGTGCTGCGCATGCGCTTCGGCATCGAGATGAACACCGACCACACGCTCGAGGAGGTCGGCAAGCAGTTCGACGTCACGCGCGAGCGCATCCGGCAGATCGAGGCGAAGGCGCTGCGCAAGCTCCGCCACCCGTCGCGCTCCGAGAAGCTCAGGAGCTTTCTCGAGGGCGAGTAGGGCGACAGGAGTCAGAGGACAGACCTGTCAACCGTCCGGAACGCCTGCGATCCTCGTGGGCGGACATCGGGGGTCGCGCGCACGATCGCGACCATGAGGGGCCACCATGGAACTCGAAAGGGCCGAGAAGCGCTACCGGCTCGCCACCGGCGACTACGCGCGGCTCGCGGGGTTCCGCCACGCGATACGCGCCTTCCTGCGGTTCAGCGAGGCGGCCGCCGCCGCGGCCGGGCTGTCCGCGCAGCACTACCAGGCGATGCTGGTGCTGCGCGGCTGGCCGGACGGCGCGCGCGTGACGATCGCGGACCTCGCGCAGCAGTTGATGATCAAGCACAACAGCGCGGTCGGCCTCGTCGACCGGCTGGTGGACGAGTCGCTCGTGGTCCGGGAGGCCTCGAGCGCCGATCGGCGCAAGGTCGAACTCCGGCTCACCTCGCGCGGCCGGCAGGTTCTCGCGAAGCTCGCGGCGATGCACCGCGCCGAACTGGAGCGCATCGGCCCGGCGATGAGGCGGTTCTTCGGCGAAGTCGCCCGCCTCGGGGTGGTCGACGCCGTTCCCCCGGGCCGGCGCGCGGCCGGCGCACGGGCGAGTCGGCTACAGGCTTCGCTCGAGTCTCCGCCCGGCTCCGCGGAGCCGAGTCGCAGAACCCGCAGGGGCGGCTCGTCCACGGCCCGCCGTCGCTGAGCGTCACGCCCGCGGCGCGGACCGTCGGATCGTCCGCGGGCAGGCGCTCCCTGCGCGCACGGGGGCCGCGCGCGGCGGCGATCTGGTAGGTTGCGCCTGCCGCCCCTGCCTGCCCGTTCAGCCATGGACCTCGACGCGTACCTGCGCCGCATCGCCTACGACGGTTCGCGCGAGCCGTCGCTTCGCACGCTCGCCGCCGTGCTGCGCCACCACGCGATGGCGATTCCGTTCGAGAACCTCTCGGTGCTCGTGCACGGCGCGCCCGCGTTCGACATCGACGCGCTCGAGGACAAGATCGTGCGGCGGGCCCGCGGAGGCTGGTGCTTCGAGCACAACCACCTGCTGCTCTTCGCGCTGCGGTCGCTCGGATTCGACGCGACGCCGCTGTCGGCGCGGGTCCGCTACGGCGTCCCCCGCGGCACGATCACGCCACGCACCCACATGGTCCTGTGCGTGCGGGTGGACGGGCAGCGGCTGCTCGTCGATGGCGGGTTCGGCCGGCACACGCCGACCGCGCCGGTGGACCTCGACCTGCGCGCGCCGCAGCGCACCGCACACGAGGACGCGAGGATCGTCGAGGACGGCGACGCCCTGCTGCTCCAGATCGACGTCGCGGGCGATTGGCGCGACGGCTACAGCTTCGACTTCGTGCGCCAGCATCCGGTCGACTTCGCGCAGATGAGCTGGTACACCGCGACGCGCCCCGGCGCGCTCTTCGCGAACAACCTCGTCGCCGCGCTGCCGGTGGAGGGCGGCCGGGTCACGCTCCTCAATCGCACGCTCACGCGACGCACGCTCGCCGGGGCGGAGGAACAGACGCAACTCGACTCGATCGATGCGTTGAGCGACGCACTGGCCCGGTCCTTCGGCATCCGGCCGGACGACGCCGAACTCGACGCCGCCTGGGAAATCGGCGGGCGCGGGGCGGCCGCGGCGGCAACGGTCGCGTAGGCCGCCGTGGGGCGGGGCGACCGGATTCGATAGACTCCGGTTCTTGCGCCGGGCCATCCTCTCCGACATCCACGCGAACCGCGAGGCGCTCGACGCCTGCCTCGCCCACGCACGCTCGAAACGCGCGGATGCCTACGCGCTGCTGGGCGACTTCGTGGGCTACGGCGCCGACGCGGCCGCGGTCGTCGATCGCGTCATGCGCCTGGCGGCCGACGGCGCCATCGTGCTCAAGGGCAACCACGACGCGGCGCTCGAGGAACGGGAGAGCTACTTCCACGCCGATGCGCACGCGTCGCTCGACTGGGCGGAGCAGACGCTCTCCGCCGACCAGAAGCGATTCCTCGCCGGACTGCCGCTCGTCGCCCGTGCGCCGCCGGCATCCTTCGTCCACGCGTCGGCCGTCGAGCCCGCGCGCTGGACCTACGTCGACAGCGCCACCCTCGCGGCCCGATGCTCGGAAGCGGCGGGCACGCCCTACACGTTCTGCGGCCACGTGCACGACCAGAAGCTGTACTTCGCCACGGCGAAGGGACGCATGCGCGCGTTCACGCCGGTGCCGGGCGTGCGCATTCCGGTGCTCGAGCCGCGGCGCTGGCTCGGCGTCGTCGGCTCGGTCGGCCAGCCGCGCGACCGCAATCCCGCCGCCGCCTACGCGCTCTTCGACGATGCGGCGCACGACATCACGTTCTACCGGGTTCCCTACGACCACCACGCGGCGGCGCGCAGGATCCGCGAAGCCGGCCTTCCGGGCACGCTCGCCTACCGCATCGAAGCCGGCATCTGAGCCGCGATGGACGCACCCTCCCACCCCGTCCGGTTCGTTCGCGGGTGATCGCATGCCGACCCTCGTCTCGACCGGCGACGCCTTCGACGGATATGCGGTCGGGCCGCGACTGCACGAGGGCGGCAACGGCTACATCTTCCACGTGATCGCGGATCCCGCGCACGATCCGGGCTACCCGCTCGTGATGAAGGTTCCCGGCGTCGGGCGGGGCGAGCCCACGCTCGGCGTCGTGAGCTTCGAGATCGAGGAGGCGATCCTGCCGCGCCTCTCCGGCGCGCATGTCCCGCGGGTCGCCGGCATCGGCACCGAGCCGATGCGCCCCTACATCGTGATGGAACTGATCGAGGGCGAGGGCCTGTCGGCGATCGTCGAGCGCGCCCCGCTGCCGGCCGCGGAGGTCGCGCGCATCGGCGCGGCGCTCGCCGACGCCCTGCACGACGTGCACCGGCAGAACGTCGTGCATCACGACGTGAAGCCCGAGAACTTCATCCTGCGTGCGGACGGTAGCGCGGTGCTGCTCGACTTCGGCTTCGCGCATCACGCGGAGCTGCCCGACCTGATCGCGGAGGACGAGAGCTTCCGCGGCGCCGGATCGTCCGCCTACGTGTCTCCCGAGCAGCTCTCGGGGCACCGCGGCGACCCGCGCAGCGACGTCTTCGGGCTGGGCGCGCTCCTCTACCAGCTCGCGACCGGGACGACGCCGTTCGGCGAACCCGAGACCTTCGACGGGCTCCAGGACCGGCGCTGGCGCGTGCCCGCGCCGCCGCGCGCGCTCGCCCGAGAACTCCCGCCGTGGCTGCAGGAGGTGATCCTGCACGCGCTCGAGCCCGATCCCTCGCACCGCACGCCGTCGGCCGCGCACGTCGCGTTCGATCTCCGCCATCCGGACGAGGTGAAGCTCTCCGCGCGCGCGTCGCGCACCGAATCCGCCGGACTGGGCGAGCAGTTCCGCAACTGGTGGCAGGCGCGCGGCACGACGGTGAGCCCGGCGGCGCCGCGCACCGCGCTCTCGCGCCTGCCGGTGGTCGTCGTCGCGATCGACACCGTGCGCATCGACGATCCGCGCCACGAGGCGATCCGCCGCACGATCGCCAAGATCGTCGCGGCGAACGACGACTACCGGCTGCTCATCGTCGCCGCCATCGCGGCCGCGCCGCTCGGCGAGGGCGCATCGCTCGAGGAGACGTCGTCCGGCCGCCAGCTCGCGCACCGGCACCTGCTGCGCGCATGGTTCGCGCCGCTCCGCCTGCCCGCCGAGCAGACCTCGCTGCACGTCGTCGAATCCGCCGACCCCGCGAACGCGATCCTCGACATCGCGCGCACCAACAACGCGGACCTGATCGTGCTGGGCGCGCCCGCGCCGCGCGAGCGCACGTTCGCGTGGTGGCGATCCACCGCGTCGACCGTCGCCTCGGAGGCCCCGTGCAGCGTCTACCTCGTGCGCGTGCCCGGCACGCCGCCGTCCGCCCCGCCGCCTCCGACGGCGCACGGCACGGCGTAGCTGTCGTCTCGCCTGTCCCGTCAGGCCTTGCGCCGGCAGGCGGTGTCGGGATGACCGCGGCGGGACACGAGAGCCTCGCTGCCGTCGTTGCGAAGCGCGTAGCGGGCGCCGACGTAACGAGCACCGGGTTCGGGCGAGGTCGCCACCGCCGTGTCCGTGTCGCCGACGCCGAAGCTCACGACCGCGACCGGGAGTTCCGTGCCGGGGTAGTAGCGGACGGTGGCCGTGCCGAGCTTCCCGCAGTCGTAGAGCGTCGCCATCGGCGCCACGGCCTCGCCGCTGTGCACCTGCAGCTCGCTGATGCGTTTCCGGTACGCGAGCATCGCGCAGGCCCGCATCTCGGCGCTCCTCCCGCAAGCGTTGCGCTTCGGCGGCCAGGCGCGCTGCGCGTCCCGCAGCGCGATGCGCGCGCGTTCGCCCGCGGCGTTCGCCTCGGCCATGCGGAAGAGTTCGGCGGCACGCAGGTCGAGTTTCGCGAGCGTCTCGTCGCGACAGACGAGCAGCTCGACCTTGTCCTTCGCTTTCGCGCAGTCGAACGACGTCTTCGCGGCGTGCGCGGCCGGCGCGAGCAGGAGCAATGCCAGGGCCAGCACGGTCGACAAGGGCGGTCTCCGCCGGCATGCGCGGGATGCGCGTACTATCGTGGTCGCGGTCCGGGGCGGGCGTCAAGGCGAGCCGTCGCCTCGCCGCCGTGTCGGCGGTCGGCCGACGGACGCGCCCCGTACCGCCTCCATCCTGCGCGAGCATCGCGACGCGTGACCTCCCTCATCGATCGCGGAATCGCCGCGGGCGCTTTGCGCGGTGTCACGATCGCGCTCCTCACCCTTCCCCTCGGCGGCTGCGTGCTGGACCGCGTCCTCGAGACGCATCGTCAGCTCTGCGACGTGCGTCCCCCGCAAGTCGTCGTCGCGGCGTCGGGCATCGGCTATCGGGTCGACTTCACCCGTCCCACGCTCACGAAGGACGACGTCCTGTGGCTGATCGGACTGTCTCCGACGCGCATCGCCGACACGCCGGACGGGCCCCGGCTGGTCTACACGGCCTCTCCTCTGGACCGGGCCCTGCCGCGGGCCGGAACGCTTTCCACCGAACTCGTCTTCCGCGACGTCGGCGGAGTGCCGAAGCTCGCCGCGACGGTACCGCCCGAACGCGTCGCTTCGCTCGTGCCGCGCGAGATCGTCGACGCCGTCATCGCGACGGTCTGTCACCCCGAAGTTTCGTTCACCCCGCCCGGCGCGCGCTTCGACCTCGCGCAGGTGCCGCCGGCGGCGTATCCGGACGAGGCGCGCATCGTGGCTCAACTCGGTCCGCCGCATTTCCGCGACGGGACGAACTTCGGCTACCGATTCTGCCTCGAACCCTGCGATCCGGCGGCGCGACCGATCGCGACGTTCGTCTACGCGACCGCCGACGACGGCAGCCTGCGCCGCGCCACGCTCGCGTACTTCCGCTACCAGCTCGACATCGACCGCGTGACGCGCACCGCGACGCTGGCGCTGCGCCTGCCATGAAGGCGCCCGAGACGGGGCGATCGTCGATCCGGGGGCCGGAACGCCTCGTGACGCTGGCGCGATGGGCCGTGGCGCTCCTCCTCGCCGTCGGGGGCGGCGGCGCGCTGCCCGCGAACGCGACGCCCGCCACGACGTCTCCCCGCACGACGACCCTCACGCTCGACGACACCAGGACCGACGCGGATGTCTACGTTCCGGCGGGCGACCCGCCGATCGGCGTGGCGATCGTCGCACACGGCTGGACGCGCTCGAAGGCGCAGCACCGGGATCTCGGCATCGCGCTGGCCGACGCCGGCGTCGTCGCCATCGTCCCCGACCTCCCGAACGTGCTCGACCTGCGGGGAAACGGGACGCTCGTCGTCGAACTCGTCGGACAGCTCGAAGCGGGAGGGCTCGGAATGCCGCCGACGCCACGCTCATCGATCGTGCTGATCGGCACGTCGGCCGGCGGACTCGCCACCGTCCACGCCGCGTCGAAACTGCCGGGTCTCGCGGGCTGGATCGGACTCGACCCGGTCGACCGCACCGGTACCGGCATCTACGCGGCGTCGGAGCTCGAAGCGCCGGCCATCGTGTTCGTCGGCGATGCATCGGCCTGCAATCTCTTCGGCAGCGGACGCACGATCGCGCGCGCGGCACCGCATCTCGTGCGCATGGAGAAGATCGCCGGCGCATCGCACTGCGACTTCGAGAGTCCCACGTCGAAGTTCTGCACGCGGCTTTGCGGCAGCGCGACGCGGGAGAAGCAGGATGAGATCCTGCGCGATGCGGTGTCCGCGTCGGTCGACCTGCTGCGCCGCACGGACCGGCCATACCGACCTCGGCGCGGTCCGACGGACACCGTTCGTTCCACTTTGCCGCCGGGGGACGCCGGCCTCGAACCCGAGCCGGACTCCGCAAGCGCACCGGAGCAGTAGCGGAGGTTCGTTCCCGCCCCGCAGGTCGGCAAAGATCGTGCACCGCGCGGCGTTGCGGTATAACGGCGCGTGGCCGCGCGGGCCGTCGCCGCAGGATCCCACCCGCAGCAGCGGTCCGCGTCACCCGTTTCCTCGCCGTGCCGGGAGATCGCCATGCGCCTGCGCAAGCCCAGGAAGAAGTCGGACGCCTCGCCCTACCCCGAGGACTCGATCGGGCGGCTGATGGAACCCCCGCTCGCGGTGTTCCTGCCCGGGCAGACGGTCGGCGAGGCGATCGAGACCATCCGCGAGCTCGTGAAGTCCCAGTTCATCACCTACGCGTGGGTGCTGGAAGCCGACGGCAAGCTCGTCGGCGTGATCACGATGCGCGATCTCCTGTTCAACGACCGTTCGGCGACGCTGGGCGAAGTGATGTTGCGCGACGTCTTCGCGCTGAAGACGGCGCTGCCGCTCATCGACGCGATGAAGTCGACGCTCGACAAGCACTATCCGGTCTACCCGGTCGTCGACGACGAGGGCCGGCTGATGGGCACGGTGCGCGGCCAGCGGATGTTCGAGGCGCAGGCGGTCGAACTCTCCGCGCAGGCGGGCGAGATGGTCGGCGTCACCAAGGAGGAGCGGCTCGCGACGCCGTGGCCGCGCAGCCTCCTGTTCCGCCACCCGTGGCTGCAGTTGAACCTGCTGACCGCGTTCGTCGCCGCATTCGTCGTCGGGCTGTTCGAGGGAACGCTGCAGAAGATCGTGCTCCTCGCGGTGTTCCTGCCGGTGCTCGCCGGCCAGTCGGGCAACACCGGTTGCCAGGCGCTCGCCGTCACGCTGCGCGGCATGACGCTCGGCGAATTGAAACCCGGGGGCACGCCGGCCGCGGTCCTCAAGGAGTCGATCCTCGGCCTCGCCAACGGCACGCTCGTCGGCGTCTCCGCCGGGGCGGGCATGTTCGTCTATGCGTGGATGCAGGACAACCCGCAGGCGTGGATGCTCGCCGGCGTCACCTGGCTCGCGATGGTCGTCGCCTGCGTGATCAGCGGCGTCTCCGGCGTGCTCGTGCCGACGACGCTGCAGCGGCTGGGCGCCGATCCGGCGACCGCGTCGTCGATCTTCCTCACGACCGCGACCGACGTCGTGAGCATGGGCGCCTTCCTCGGATTGGCGACGCTGCTGCTCCTGTAGCTCGGACGAGGGATCGCCTCCCGAACGCGCCGCCCGCTACGACTCGCGTCCGCCCGCCCGACGACCGCCGACTTCCGGCGTGCGATGCGCGACATCGGCCGCGCGTTCGGCCTGCCGGTTCATCTCGTCGCGCTTCGCCGCCTGCTCGGTGATCTGCGTCCGGATATCCGGATAGCGGCGCAGGATCTCGTTGAAGTCGTCGGTCGTGAGCTTCAGGAACTTGCAGTAGTCGAGCGCGGTGACGTCGGCCGAGCGCGGCTGGCCGCTGATCAGCGCCATCTCGCCGAAGAAGCTGCCCGGGCCGAGCCGGATGTGCTGGCCGGACACCGTGACCTCGACTTCCCCCTGCGAAAGGAAATAGGCGGCGTCGGCGACGTCGCCGCGGTGGATGACGCGCTCGCCCGGCTGCGCGGTGTGCGGCACGAAATGGAGCAGCACGACCTCCCGCTGTTCCGGCGTGAGTCCGGCGAACATCGGGAACCGCGCGACGAGTTCCTCCGGCGACACCGTCTTGTGCGCCGCGGCCTTCGCCTCCGCCGCGAGGCGCGCGGACTCGATCTCCTGCTCGAGCGCGAGGAGGCGGGCCGCGCGCGCGTCCTCGAGCACGGCGCGCCAGCGCGGACGGGCCCGCACCATCGCGACGAGCCCGTCCTTGGCGACGAACGCGAACTGGTTCAGCGTGATCGAGACGAGCGCTCCGGCGAGCAGCAGCGACAGGCTCTCGGGCGGCAGCAGGCCATAGCCGATGCCGAGTCCCGCCAGGATGAACGAGAACTCGCCGATCTGCGCGATCGTCGCGGCGAGGTAGAAGGCGGTGGTCGCCGGGTAGCCCATCGCGAGCACGATGAGCGTCGCATTCAAGGCCTTGAGCCCGAGGATGAACAGCACCACGGCCGCGATCATCGCCGGCTCGCGCACGACGATCATCGGGTCGAACAGCATGCCGACCGACACGAAGAACAGCACCGCGAATGCGTCCTGCAGCGGCAGGGAATTCGCGGCGGCCTTGTGCGACAGGTCGGATTCGTTCAGCACCACGCCCGCGAAGAACGCGCCGAGCGCGAACGAGACGCCGAACAGTTCGGCCGATCCGAACGCGATGCCGACGGACAGTGCGAGCACCGCCAGGGTGAAGAGTTCGCGCGAGCCGGTGCGCGCCACCTGGCGCAGGATCCAGGGCAGCACGCGCGGGCCGACGAGGAGCACGACCGCGCCGAACGCGGCGACCTTGACCAGCGTGACGACGAGCGAGGCCACGATGCCGTGCCCGGCTCCGCCGTGCCCTCCGCCCGGCACGGTGCCGCCGAGCGCGCCCGCGAGCGCGGGCAGCAGCACGAGCACGAGCACCATCGTCAGATCCTCGACCACCAGCCAGCCGATCGCGATGCGGCCGCTCGCGGTCGAGACCTCGTTGCGGTCCTCGAGTCCCTTGAGCACGACGACGGTGCTCGCGACCGACAGGCAGAGCCCGAACACGATGCCCGCGCCGATGCTCCAGCCCCACAGCATCGCGACGCCGGTGCCGAGCGCGGTGGCGATCGCGATCTGCACGACCGGGCCGATCAGCACGATGCGGCGCACCGCCATCAGGTCGGCGACCGAGAAGTGCAACCCGACGCCGAACATCAGCAGGATCACGCCGATGTCGGCGAGCTGCCCGGCGACCTCCGCGGTCGCGACCACGCCCGTGGCGAAGCGCCCGATCACGACGCCCGCCACCAGGTAGCCGACGAGCGGGGGCAGGCGCAGGCCGTTGGCGAGGACGCCGAACACGAACGCGAGGACGAAGCCCACCGCGAACGTGGCGATCAGCGTGACGTCATGCGGCATTCACGTTCCTCACGACCTCCCCGGCGGGCGCGGCAGCAGGACGCGGCCGCGCGGCTCGCGCGGATTGTGCCACGGCGGGGCCGTCCGCCGGAACCCGCGCGGAAGCGCGTCTCAAACGAGCGCGCGCCTCACGAGCGCGGCCACCCCGACGACTGCGAGCCCGGCGGCGATACCCACGACGATGGCGGCCGTCGCCGGCACGACCAGATCGAGCAGGCCCCGGGTGACCGGCGAACCCGGGACCGACGCGGCGAGATGCTCGATCGCCGCGCCGAGCGGCGGCACTCCGTGCATCAGGATGCCGCCGCCGACGAGGAACATCGCCGCGGTGCCGACGAAGGAGAGCCCCTTCATCAGCTTCGGCGCGAAGGCGAGGATCGCGGTGCCGATGGCGCGCCGGACGCGCGCCACGACGTCCCCGTTCCGCGTCCGCGCGAGAAGCGCGCCCAGGTCGTCGAGCTTCACGATCGCCGCAACGACGCCGTACACGGCCACCGTCATGCCGATCGCGATGGCCGAGATCACTGCCGCGCGCATCGGCAGCGTGGCGCCGGCGACTACCCCCAGCGCGATCACGATGATCTCGGCGGAGAGCACGAAGTCGGTGCGGACCGCGCCCTTGATGCGGGTCTTCTCGTGCGCGACCAGGTCGACCGCAGGATCCGCCACCGCGCCGGCGAGCTCCTGGCGGTACGCCTCGCGCGCCTCGCCGCGCGCGAAGCGGTGCACGAGCTTCTCGGCGCCTTCGTAGCAGAGGAACGCGCCGCCCGCCATCAGCAGCGGCAGGACGGCCCAGGGGGCGAATGCGCTGATCGCGATCGCCGCGGGCACGAGGATCGCCTTGTTGACGAGCGAGCCCTTCGCCACCGCCCACACGACCGGCAGCTCGCGCTCGGCGCGCACGCCCGACACCTGCTCGGCGTTGACCGCGAGGTCGTCGCCGACGACGCCGGCGGTTTTCCCGGCGGCGACCTTGGTCAGCGTGGCGACGTCGTCGAGGACGCTCGCGACGTCGTCGAGCAGCGCCAGCAGCCCCGCGAAGGCCATCGCCGGCCGTCAGGCGCGCGCCGCGCCATTCGCGTCCCGCTCGCCGAGCGCGAGGTCCATCTTCATCGCGCTCGCGAGCGTGTCGAGTTCGCGCTCGAGTTCACGGTGCGGCAGCGCGCCCGGCACGAACAGCAGCGCGCTCACCCGGAACTCGCGCGCTCCGCCGCTGCCGTCGCCGACGATCTCGGTGTGCAGGTCCTCGATGCTGACGCCGCGTTCCGCGAGTCGTGTCGACAGGTCGCGCACGATGCCGGGCCGGTCGGGGCCGGAGAGTTCGAGGCGCACGATGCGCCGCCCGTCCGGAGCCGCGGCGCCGCCGGTCCGGGCGATCACGACGCGCAAGCCGGTCGATTCGAGCGCCGAGAGCGCGTTCGCGAGCGCGTCGGCGTTTTCGGCGGGAACGTCGAGGTGCACGATCCCGGCGAACTGCCCGGCGAGGTTCGACATGCGGCTCGCGGCCCAGTTGGCGCCGAAGCTCTTCGCGCGTTCGGAGATGAGGCGCACGATGCCCGGCCGATCGGGGCCGACGACGGTCACGACCAATGACGCCGCGCGCACGGGCTCGCCTTCGGTCAGCGTTACCGTGCGCCGGATCATCGGGGCGCGCGTGGCGAAGCGCTCGTCCTGCCGGTGCGCCGGCAGGCTCCCGTGCTCGCGCGCATGGCGCACGACGCGCTTCAGGAGGTCGAGGCCCATCGGCGCGAGCGCGCGCTCCCACAGGTCGCGCGCCGTCTCGCCCTTCGCCACGAAGCACCAGTCCTGCAGCGCCACCGCGCCCGCGTCCCAGCCGTCAGCGAGGTGGTAGACCGAACCGCCGGCGATCGGGTCGCCTTCGAGGATCGTCCACTCGACCGCGGCGATGCCGCGATGCCGCGGCAAGAGCGACGGGTGGTAGCCGACGCCGCCCAGGCGCGAGCGCGCGAGCGCCTCGTTGCTGACGCGCGCGTGCGTGTGCGCGGCGACGATGAGGTCGCTCCCTTCGGCGATCGCCTCGCCCGGGACGATCTTCGGATTCGCGAGCACGTGCACCGGGATCGCGTGTTTCCGCGCCGCGACCGCGAGACGGTCGTCGGCGGCGGGCGCGACCACGCGCGCGATCGTCGCGCCGTCGCCGGCGAGCGCGTCGAGCACCGCGGCGCCGAAGTAGCGCGACCCGACCAGCGTGATCTTCATGGCACGGCCTCCCCGGGGGCGGCACCGGCGGCCGCGAAGGGCGTCAGTCTACCGGCACTCCGCGCGCCGGCCGGAACGTGGTAAACATCGCCTTGCCTCCGCGCGATCCGACATGCCCATGGACAAGCCGCACGCCCCGAGTTGCGAGCGCAACCGCGATCCGATCCTCGCCGTGCTGCGCGAGCACTTCGCGCACCGGCGCGCCGTGCTGGAGATCGGCAGCGGCACCGGCCAGCATGCCGTGCACTTCGCCGCCGCGATGCCCCATCTCGAATGGCAGTGCTCCGACCGCGAGGCGAACCTCCCGGGTATCCGCCTGTGGCTCGACGAAGCCGCGCTTTCCAACACGCCGGACCCGATCGCGCTCGACGTGAACGGCGCCTGGCCCGCGCGCCGCTACGACGCGGTGTTCAGCGCGAACACGCTGCACATCATGGGCTGGCCGGAGGTCGAGCGCCTGTTCGCGGCGCTCCCCGGCGTGCTCGCGGCGGACGCGACGCTCGTCGTCTACGGGCCGTTCAACGTCGGCGGCCGGTTCACGAGCGAGAGCAACGCCGCGTTCGACGCGCAACTCAGGGCGAAGGCGCCGCAGCAGGGCCTGCGCGACCTGGAGGCGGTCGATGCGCTCGCGCGCGGCGCCGGCCTCGCGCTGGAGGAAGACCGGCCGATGCCCGCGAACAACCGCTGCCTCGTGTGGCGGTCCGCCCCGGCCTGACCGATGCGCTTCCAGATCCTGTCGGACCTGCACCTGTCGCGGGGCGTGCCCGACATCCCGCGAACCGACGCCGACCTCGTCGTGCTCGCCGGCGACATCGCGCGGCCCGCCGAAGCGCTCGCCTTCGCGCAGAGCCTGGACAAGCCCGTACTCTACGTGCCGGGCAACCACGAGTTCTACGGCGCGTCGATCGGCGAGACGCGGCGCGAACTCGCGCGGCTCGCGACGGGCACGAACGTGACGATCCTCGACGACACGGCGATCACGCTCGACGGCGTCCGCTTCCTCGGCAGCACGCTGTGGACCGATTTCCTGCTCGACGGTGGGGGCGACGCGCGGACCCGCGCGATGGAGGTGTCGAAGCGCTTCGCGCGCGACTTCAGCGTGATCCGCGACGACGGCGGCGCGACGTTCACGCCCGAAGCCTCCGCGGCGCGCTTCGCCGCGCACGCCGCGTGGCTGCGCGCACGCCTCGACGAGGCGCACGAAGGTCCGACGGTGGTGGTCACGCACCACGCGCCGGCGCGCGGGAGCGTGCATCCGCGGTTCGCGGGCTCGCCGGTCAATCCCTGCTTCGTGTCGGACCTCGCCCACCTGATGGGTGGCGAGCGCGTGCGCCTGTGGATCCACGGCCACACGCACGACAGCTTCGACTACGATGTCGCAGGAACCCGCGTGCTCTGCAATCCGCGCGGCTACGCGAAGGACGGCGTCGACGAGAATCCGCGGTTCGATCCCGCGCTCGTCGTCGAGGTGGGTTGAACGCGGCGGCCGCGTCGCGCCGGAGGAGCCGGCGAGCGGCCGACGGAACCGGTCGCCGCTTCCCGGCCGTCAGGCGGCCCGGACAACGCGATGGTTGAAACGCGCCGCGGCGACCCGATCATGTCCGGATCGGGACCGCGCGCTTCGTCCCTTCGAACCGCATGGACTATCGCGCCACGACCCCCGACCATGCGAGTTCGCCGCGTGCGCGCGCGGCGTTCCGTCTCGCGGTCCGGCTGACGCTCGCCTTCGTCGCGCTCTTGTGGGCCCTCCTCGCCCTCGACGCGATCCTGGGGCTCGACGCCACGCCGTTCGGCGTTCGTCCGCGCACCGTCGAGGGCCTGGCCGGGCTGCTGTTCGCGCCGCTCTTCCACACCGGCTTCGAGCACCTGCTGCAGAACACGCCGCCGCTCGTCGTCCTCGGCATCGCGATGCTCTACCTCTACCCGCAGGCGTGCCGCATCGTGCTGCCGGCGATCTGGCTCGGTCCCGGGCTCGCGGTCTGGCTGTTCGCGCGCGGCGGCGTGCACCTGGGCGCGAGCGGGCTGGTCTACGGACTCATCGCCTACGTGCTGACGGCCGGTCTGATACGACGCGACCGCCGGGCGCTCGCCGCCGCGCTGGCGGTCGCCTTCCTCTACGGTGCCGCCGTATGGGGCGTCCTGCCGATCCGGGCGCGCACGTCATGGGAGACGCACCTCGCCGCCGCGCTGATCGGCTTCGTGCTCGCGCTGGCGCTGCGACGGCGCGACGCGGTGCCGACCGTGCGCTACGACTGGGAAGGCGGCGACGACGTCGTCGACCTCGATCCGATCGAGGAACACGAGCGCACATTGCACTGACGGTGCCACCGGCCGCGTCCCGCCGCCTGCGTCAGGCGACCGCGTGGCGCACGCGCGTCCGGAAGATGAGCCAGGACGCGATCGACACGTTGACGAGGTTCCACGCGATGCCGTGCAGGAACGCGGCGTGGTAGGAGCCGGTCAGGTCGAAGATCACGCCGGAGAGCCAGCCGCCGAGCGCCATGCCGACGAGCGTCGCGAGGACGACGACGCCGATGCGCCCGCCGGCCTCGCGCGCCGGGAAGTACTCGCGCACGATGATGGCGTACGAGGGCACGATCCCGCCCTGGAACAGTCCGAACAGGGCCGAGATCACGTAGAGCGAGACCAGTCCGTCGAACGGCAGGAACAGGAGGAGCGCGACGCACTGCAGTCCGCCGCCGAGGAGGAGCGTGCGCAGTCCGCCGACACGGTCGCTGATCATGCCGAACGCGACGCGGCTCACGATGCCGAAGCCCAGCATCAGCGACAGCATCTGCGCCCCGCGCGCCGGCCCGTAGCCCAGGTCGCTGCAGTAGGCGACGATGTGGACCTGCGGCATCGCCATCGCGACACAGCAGGCGACACCCGCCACGACGAGGAGCCCCTGCAGCGCGGCCGGCGACAAGCCGAGCGCGCGCGACGATCCGTTGGCGGACGGCCGTGCGCCCGCCGGTGCGTCGTGCTGCGCCGGCGGCGGCCGGCGCAGCAGGAGCCCGAGCGGCAGCATCGTCGCGAGGATGAACACGCCGACGCCGGCGTAGGTCGCGCGCCAGCCCGAGGTCGCGATGAAGTGCTGGACGATCGGGGGCCAGATCGTGCCGGCGAGATAGTTGCCCGACGCGACGAGCGCCACCGCGATTCCCCTCCGGCGCACGAACCACATCGAGACGTGCGCGAGCAGCGGGCCGAAAGTCACCGAACTGCCGACGCCGATCAGCAGGCCCTGCGCGAGCGCGAATCCGGTGATCGACGTCGCGTAGCCCGACACGAGGTAGCCCAGGCCGAGGAGCGCCGAGGACGCCATCATCGGCCGCAGGACGCCGAAGCGGTCGACGAAGCGGCCTACCACGACGCCCGCGACCCCGAAGCCCAGCATCGTCAGCGTGTAGGGCAGCGATGCGGCGCCGCGCGCCACGCCGAATTCGGCCTGCACGGCCGGCAGCGCCACCACGACCGACCACATCCCCACCCCGCCGATCGTCGCGAGCGTCAGGGCCAGCGCGAGGCGCGACCAGGATTGCGGGGAGTCGACGGTCGACGGAGGCATGGCAGCGGAACCCCGGGATGCGGCGCGCGGAGCGCGGCCGGCGTGCCCTGCCGCCCCGCCAGTGTAGCCGACCGCGTGGCGGCCCCGCGCGACGGCCTCGCGCGGTAGACTCCCGCGGCCGCACGAGCCCGCGATCTTCCGCTTGCCCTCGATCGAACTCCCCGGCGTGTCGCTGCACTACGAGCAACAGGGCTCGGGAGGCGCGCTGCTCCTGGTCGCGGGCCTCGCCTCGGATGCGATGTCGTGGCTCACCGTGTGGAAGGACCTCGGTGCGCGGCGGCTCGTCATCGCGCCCGACAACCGCGGCGTGGGCCGCACGCGGATCCACGACGCGACGGTGTCGATCGACGCGATGGCCGACGACTGCGCTGCGCTGCTCGACCGCCTCGGGATCGCGCGCGCCGCGGTGCTCGGCCATTCGATGGGCGGGTTCGTCGCGCAGCGGATCGCGCTGCGCCATCCCGGACTGGTCGAGCGGCTCGTGCTCGTCGCGACGGGTTCACGCGCGCCGGCGGAGAGCGTCGCGCGATTTCGCGACCTCGCCGACCGCTTCGACGCAGGCGAGGATCGCTCGCGCTGGTTCCGCCGGCTGTTCGATCTCGTCTTCACGCCGCGCTTCCTCGCGGACCCGGCGAACGTCGAGGCGGCGACGCGCTGGGCGCTCGACTACCCGTGGCCGCAATCGGCGCAGTCGTTCCGGCGGCAGGCCGAGGCCATCGCCGCCTTCGATGGCGAAGCGGATCTGGCACGCCTCGGCGTGCCGGTGCTGGTACTCTCCGGGCGCGACGACGTCCTGTTCCCGCTCGACACGATGCAGCGATTCGCGGGCGCCATCGGAGGGGCGCGATTCGAGGTCCTCTCGGGCGCGGCGCACGCCATCCACACCGAGCAGCCGCGAGCCTTCGTCGACGCGGTCGCGCGTTTCCTCGGGAGCGCCGCCGCACGCTGATCGCGGAGGGGCGCGGAGCCGGGCACGCTCCCGTCCCGGGGGAACGCGATCTACCGGATGACGAGGACCGGCACTCGCGCGAGGGCGATCACCTTGGTGGCGACCGAGCCCATCACGAGGTTCGCCATCGCGCCGTGCCCGCGCGTGCCCACGACGATGAGGTCGCAGCCCGCGGCTTCCGCATGCCGGACGATCTCGTGACCCGGTTCGCCGACGAGCTTCACCGCGTGGAACGCGACCTCTCGTCGCGTGAGGAGTTCCTCGGCCGGCGCGAGCGCCGCAGCCGCCTCCTCGGCGTAGTAGCGCTCGACCGCCTCCTTGCCGGCCCAGGCCACGGCGCGACCGACGGGAATCGGCAGGTGGACGTGGACGAGATCGATCGCCGGCGCGTCGCGGAACCAGGCGAGCCGGGAGATGAACGACTCGATCGCGTCGAGCGCGTACTTCGAGCCGTCGGTGGTGAGCAGGACCTTCATCGTCGATCCTTCGCGTTTCTCGGGCGTTGCAGAGTCTACCCGATCACTTCGATCGCGCGGCGGCGCCCGCGAGCGGAAGCGAGACGATCACCTGTTCCGGGTCGTCCGGGTCGTCGGCGACCGAGAATCCGAGCGACGCGGTGAAGCGCAGCATGCCATGGTTCGCCCGCAGCACCGCGCCTTCGAGCCGCGCGAGGCCGCGCTTGCGCGCGCAGGCGATCAGGTCGGCCATCAGCACGCGCGCGATCCCGCGCCGCTGCCAGTCGTCCGCGGTGACCACCGCGAACTCGGCGCTCTCGCCGTCGGGATTCGCGATGTAGCGCGCCACGCCGACGAACCGCGACGCGCCCTGCGTCGACGGATCGGGCGCGACCGCCACCAGCGCCATCTCGCGGTCGTAGTCCACCTGCGTGAACCGCGCGAGCATCTGCGGGGTCAGCTCGTGCAGCCGGTAGAAGAAGCGGAAGTAGCGCGACTCCTCCGAGAGACCGGCGACGAAACGGCGTTCGAGCGTGGCGTCCTCCGGCCGGATCGGCCGCACCTCGATCGTCGCGCCGTCGGAGAGCGTGAGCGTGCGCGCGAGTTCGACCGGGTACGGGTGGATCGCCATGTGCCCGTAGCCCCGCGTCGCCTTGCGCCGCGGATCGACGACGATGCGCGCCGCCGCGATCGCCGCCGCCCGGGGTCCGGCGAGCACCGGCTCCAGTTCGAGTTCGCGCACGAACGGACAGAAGCACACCAGCGTCGACAGGCCGACCAGGAGCCGCACCAGCGGCTCCGCATCGGCGGGCACCTCCCGCGCGACGCCCGCACTGAACATGCCGGCCACGAGATCGAGCGCGAGCCGCCGGTTGAGCGGCGGCAGCGCCAGGGCCTGCACCTGCGGTCCGATGGAGTCGCGATCTCCCGGTCCGAGCACGATCACCGGCCCGAACACCGCGTCGCGGACGACCCGGATGGCGAGCACCCTGGCCCCGGACACGACCGCCGCCTTGCGCAGCACGATGCCTGCGGATGCGTTCGCCGCCCGCGCGTCCTCGTGCAGCATCGCCCAGGCGCGCGCGAGCGCGCGGCCGTCGGCGAGCGGCCCGCGTTCGACGGCGGGTTGCGACGCCGGCCGGTCGACCGCGAGCATCACCGGAAAGCCCAGGCGGCGGGCCGCCGCGCGCGCCTCCGCGAGCGTATCGACCAGCGCGACCCGGGGCGCCGGCAGGTGGAACGCGCCGAGCAGCACCGAGAGTTCGGCGGCGTCGAGCACGCGACGCTCGCCGATCGACTCGCGCAGGCGTTCGACCGAGGTGATGTCGGGCGCCTCGGGTTCCGGCTGCGGCGAAGGCACCTCGAGCAGCAGTTCCTGGTGCCGCCGGTACGACGCCAGGAACGCGAACGCCTCGACCGCGTTCTCGGGCGTGTAGAAGTCGGCCACGCCGCCCGCGTCGAGCGCGTCGTGCGCCTCCGGGCGCTCGATCGCGCCGAGCCAGGCGCCAAGCACCGGCTTTCCCGAGCCGCGCGCGACCGCGGCGACCGCGCGCGCGGCATCGGTCGGCGAATCGACCGGCCGCGGGACGTGGAGCGCGACGACCGCGTCGACGTTCGCATCGGCGAGCACCGCGCCGATCGCGCCGGCGAATCGCGCCGGCGGTGCGTCGCCGCGCACGTCGACCGGATTCGCCCGCGCGCTCGCCTCCGGCAGGATCGCGTCGAGCGCCTCGACGGTGCGCGGCCCGAGCTTCGCGAGTTCGATGCCGGCGTCGCGCGCGCTGTCGGCGGCGAGCATCGCGGGTCCGCGGCCGTTCGCGACCACCGCGATGCGGTCGCCGCGCGGGATGCGTCCGGTGCCGAGCAATCGCGCCGCCGCGAAGAGCTGCGTGTAGGTCCGCACGCGCACGGTCCCGCAGCGCCGCATCGCGGCGTCGAACACCGCGTCGGGATCGGGACCGCGCGGCGGCGCGGATTCCGCGGAGCGACCCGCCTTCAGCAGCACGACCGGTTTGGTGCGCGCCGCCGAGCGCAGCGCCGAGAGGAACCGGCGGGCGTCGTGCACCTGCTCGACGTAGAGCAGGATACCGTCGGTGTCGATGTCCTCGACGAGCGCGTCGAGCAGTTCGCCGAAGTCGACGTCGAGCACGCCGCCGACCGACAGCACCGACGAGAACCCGATGCCGTGCGGCCGCGCGAAGTCCAGCATCGCCGTGCACACCGCGCCCGACTGCGCGACGAGCGCGAGGCGGCCCGGCAGCGCCGCGGCGTCGGAGAGCGTCGCGTTGAGTCCGAGGCCGGTCCGCACGACACCGAACGCCCCGGGGCCGATGAGGCGAATGTCGTGCCCTTTCGCGAGCGAGGCGACGTCGCGCGACCAGCGCCGCGCCACGGCGTCGCCGCCGGCCGGCGCGGCGGTCATCAGGATCGCGGCGCGCGCCTTCGCCAGGGCGGCGTCCGCGATCACCCGCGGGACGGCCTCGCAGGGCACGGCGACCACGACGAGTTCGACAGGCCGCCCGATCGCGGCGAGGTTCGGCCACGCCTTTCGTCCGAGCAGCGTGCGGTGCGCGGGGTTGACCGCGTGGAACTCGCCGGCGAACTCGCCTTCGAGCAGGTTCTCCATCACGATGCGTCCGAGCGAGCCCGGCCGCTCGGACGCACCGACGAGCGCGACGGACGAGGGTGCGAGCAGCGGGCGCAGGACGTGGCGCATCGGTCGGCTCCGGCCGCACCAGTGTAACGGACGCGCGCGCGGCCGATTCGCTATACTGCCGCCGCGCCCGACGCAACTGCTTCGCGGCACGGGCCTGTAGCTCAGTCGGTTAGAGCAGACGACTCATAATCGTTTGGTCGCTGGTTCGATCCCAGCCGGGCCCACCCTTCGCCAGCAGGCGATGTCGCGCCGGACCGCGGGAAGCGACAGCGAGGTCACGCCCGTCCGGGACCGCGGCGACTCGCGCCGACGCCGCGCATCGGCGTTCGATCACGAACGGGGCATCGCGAGGAAACGCCGCTTCGCGGCGTCGTTCTCCCGTCGGACCGCGATCCGCCTTCGGGAGCGCGGGCTCGCCCGGAGTCCGCGCCTCATCGTCACCGGGCCGGTGGCGCGGGGTCGCCGGTCGCGACGCGAGACGATTCGGCCAGCACGTAGCGCAGGCACTCCTCGATTCCAGCCTGCGACAACGCCTCTCCCGGCCGCGGCACCAGCGCGAGCACCGTGGCGTCGCCGTCGCGCCGCGTGGCGCAGTCGCCGATCTTCGCGCATTCGCCGGACGGACACGACCACCAGCTCGTGCTGCGGCACGCACACACCCGGTCGAAGACGTCCTGCTCGCTGCGCGTCGCGTTCACGACCCTGATCAGGAGTCCGTCGCCCTGCTTCTCGATGCTGAAGCTCATGACTCCTCCTCCGCGACCGGAGCCGCGTCGATCGTGGCGTCGGTGTCGCGGCCGCGCCGCCCCGATCACTCCGCCTTGATGTTGGCCGCCGTGACGATCGTCTGGTAGCGGGCCACCTCGCTGTCGATGAACTTCGCGAAATCGGCCGAGTTGCGGTACACCGCCTCGAACCCCTGCGCGGACATCCGCTCCTTCCACGCGGACGTGGCGACGATGCGCTGCACCGTGGACTCGAGTTTCTGCCGGATCGGGGCGGGCAGGTTCGCCGGCGCCCACAGCCCGTACCAGGTGTAGAACTCGAAATCCTTGAATCCGGCTTCGCGCATCGTCGGGACGTCCGGCAGGAGCGGGCTGCGTTCGCGCCCGGTGATCGCGAGGGCGTGCAGCTTGTTCGCCTTCACGAGCGGCATCGACGTCAGGATCGCGTCCATCTTGGCCGACACCTGCCCCCCCATCAGGTCCGACAGCGCGGGCGCCCCGCCCTTGTAGAGCGCTATCGGAATGCCCGGCTGCCCGATCTCGTAGAGGAAGTAGGCCGACGCCAGGTGGTCGGCCGCGCCGAAGCCGCCGGTCGCGAACGTGAACTTCGCCGGATCGGCCTTGACCATCGCCGCGAACTCGCGGGCGCTCGTGGCCTTGACCTGCGGACCCACCACGAACAGCAGCGGTCCCTGCGCCAGCATGCCGATCGGGGTGAAGTCCTTGACGGCGTCGTACTTCATGGTCTTCCTGTACAACAACGGGTTGATCGAGTGGATCGACGCGTTGATGTAGAGCGTGTAGCCGTCGGGCGCGGCGGCGGCGACCTGCGCCGCGCCGATCATGCTCGACGCGCCCGCGCGGTTCTCGACCACGACGTGCTGTCCGAGCTCGGCGGCCATCTTCTCGGCGAGGAACCGGCCGACCGCGTCGACCGGACCGCCGGCGGCGTGCGGCACGACGAGGACGATGGGCTTGGTCGGGTAGGCGTCCTGCGCGAGGCCCGAGCCGCCGAAGGCGGCGAGGCTCGCGCCGATCATGATGCCGCGCAGCAGACGGCGGCGGGTGGTCAGTGCGTCCATGCGATTCCTTCGATGCGAGGGTGAGCGGATCGATTACGCGGCCTTGAGCGCGCGCGAACTCCAGCCGTACTTCCGGTCGAGGCCGAGCTCGCGCACGATGCGCAGTCCGTTCTGCAGCGGCTCGCCCTCGAGCGTCCTCAGCGGTCTGCGCAGGTCCCCGGCCGGCAGGCCGACGGCCCTCATCAGCGATTTGATCGCCACCGGATTGATGGCCGAGTACGAGTAGTGGAGCATCGGGAGCATGCGCAGGTATTCCTCCCGGAAGCCGACCGACACCTGCGGGTCGGTCCAGGGCCGCGAGATCCAGCTCATCTCCGCCGGCGCGATGTTGCCCGTCATGTTCGCGGTGCCGTGGCCACCGAGGCTCATCGTGGGCACCACCAGGCCGAGGTTCGGCGAATCGCAGCACATCACGGACACGTCGGGCCGTCCGCGCAGCACCTGCGCCACCTGGCCGACGCGCGTGGTCGACTCCTTGTGCACGACGTAGTTCGGATGCCTGAAGATGCGCAGCAGGCTGTCCCAGTGCAGGTCGGTCTTCACGCGCGGCGGATTGTTGTAGATGCCGAGCGGCAGGTCGGTCGCGTCGGCCACCTCGAGGAAGTACGCCTCGATGTCGGCCTCCGAGGCGCAGATGTAGGCCGGCGCCGCCAGGATCGCGCCGTCGGCGCCGTTCCCGCGCGCGAACTTCAGGTACTCGATCGTGGCCGCCGTGCTGTTGCCGGTGCATCCGTAGAAGAACTGCATCCTGCCGGTCTTCATCCGGGCGGTCTCGACGATGATCTGCTGCCGCTCGGCGGGCGAGAGCATCGACACCTCGCCGGTCGAGCCCATGATCAGGACCGCGGCCGTGCCGTGGTCCTCCTGGAACCGCAGCAGCGTGCGGAAGCCCTCGAAATCGACGCTGCCGTCCTTGTTGAACGGCGTGATCAGCGCGACGAAGGAGCCTGCGATCCTGGTCTTGGGCATGGCGGATCTCGACGGGAATGTCAGGGAACCACCCGAGGATAGGAGATCCGGCGCCGCTTGTCCAAGCCGCCCTCATCCCGATCGCACAGGGGCCGACGAAGTGCGGCGCCAATGTCCTTTGCCTCGTCGGCGTAGGTGAACGGTGACGCGCCGATGCGACGCAACGGCGTCGGCCTGAAGGCCGACCCACGACAGAAGCATCCCGGCGCTCGATGCGCCGCCGCCGGAATCACCGGCGCGACTGTCCTCTGTCTTCTGACTCCTGTTCCCTGTCGTCGGCCTGAAGTCCGACGGATTTCGCGACATGGCGAACCAAACGCGCCAGTCTGCACAGCGAGTCGAGTTGGGTGCGGGAACGCGCTTCCTTCGCCAGACGCGCTCGTCGCCCGGGCTGGCACGCGCCTTGCAAAAGTCCCGCCGGCCATGCCATCTCCCGTCTTCCTGCTGCTCGGGGTGCCCGAGAGCGGCACGTACTCGCTCGCCGACGCGCTCGTCCGCTCGGGGGCGGTGCTGGCCGGGCCGCCCGCCGGTGATCCGGCCTCGGTCTCGCAACATGCGCTCGCCGCGTGCGGCATGCGGTGGGATTCGCTCGCGCCGATGCCCGCCAAGCTCGCCAAGGCCCCGGGGCTCGACGCCGCCCGGGCGGCGCTCGACACCTTTCTCGAACACTCGCCGGCGGAATCCCCGCTCGTCGTCGCCGAGCCGCTCGCGACGCGGATCGTCGGCCTGTGGCGCGAACGGCTCGAGGCGGCGGAGCGCCCCCTGTGCGCGGTCCTCTGGCTCACCCATCCGGGCAGCGCCGCCGCGGCCCTGGCGCGGCGCCGTCAGTTCGCGCCCGAGAAGTCGCTCGCGCTGTGGCTCGCGCATCTGGTCGAGTTCGAACACGCCACGCGCGGCCTGCCGCGCACGATCGTCACCGAGGAATCGTTCGTCGCCGACCCCGCGGGGGGCATGAAGCGCATCGCGCAGGCGACGCGATTTCCGCCCGCCGCCGCAGCCGCGAAGTCCCCCGCCGCCGCGCGCCAGGCGTCGATCGTCGCCCCCCCGCTCGGCCTGGGCTCCGGGCTCGACACCGCCCTCGACACCGGGTACCGCAAGCTCGCCTCGACGGTGTCGGGCGAACTCAAGCGCGCCGTCGAGGCACTGGCGACGACCGCGCGGCCGGCTGCGCAGAGCGCCGTGCCGCCCTGGCTCGCGCAGGAGATCGAAGCCGACCGCCTGCGCATGCAGGCGCTCGCGGACATGGCGGCCGGCCACGCCGCGCGCGCCGACCGCGCGCAGCGCGACCTCGCCGCCGCGCCGCGCGACGCGCGGGCGTTGGCCGGGCAGGTCGAGTCGTTGCGCGACGAGCAGGCGCGCGAGCGCGAGGCGCTCACGGCGCAGATCGAACGCCTGCGGAGCGAGCAGACCACGGAGCGCGACGGTCTCACCGCGCAGCTCGAACGCCTGCGCGGCGAGCAGGCGCAGGAGCGCGACGCCCTCACCGAGGCACTCGCTTCGACGCGCGCCGAACTCGCGCGCATCACCGCGGCGCTGGCCGAAGTTCCCGGCAACGAAGCGGCGATCCGCGGCGAACTCGGGCAGGCGCAGCGCGAACTCTCCGACGAGCGCTCGTCGATCATGAAACTGACCGAGGCGCTCGAGACCGCCCGGCGCGACGCCGACGGGCATGCCCATCGCTTCGAGTCCGCCCGCCACCACCTCGAACGGTTCGCCGTCGAGATCGAGGAGGCGCGCGCGGCGCTCGCCGCCCGCGAGGACTTCTGTGCCCGGCTCGCGTCGGAGGCGGACGCATTGCGCGTGCGCGAGGCGCAGCTCGTCGACGAGCGCGAAGCCCTGCGCCGCGAACGCGACCAGGCGGCGCGCGCCCTCGATCGCGAGCGCCGCGAACGCGGCCAGTCCGACGAGGAACGGGGAACCGCGCAGCATCGCTCGACCGCCGAGTTCCGCTCGACGATCGGCACGCTCGAGCACACGCTCGCGGAGCGCGATTCGCACATCGCCGCGCTGTCCGCCGAGGCCGACCGCATGGCCGACGCCATCACCGAGGCCGCGGTGCGCATCGGCGGCCTCGAGGAGCAGCTCGAACTGCGCACCGCCGAACTCGCGGCGCTGCAGGCGAAGCACGACGCGCTCGCCGAGTCGCTGCGCGCGCTCCAGAGCAAGTCGCTCGTGCGCGCCGCCCGCTGGCTCGGCGGCGAGCGCGCCGCGAACTCGGGCGGGGGATGATCAGGGTGCGTTGACCGGACCCCGCTTCACGCCTGCCGCCACGAGGATCCTCTCCAGCAGGCAGAAGCGCGTGAAGCCGCTCTGCAGCAGGTTCAGCCCGACGAACGCGGTGAACCACAGCCAGGCGCTGTCGTGGAAGAACGGGCTCGCCGGCACGCCGAGCGCGAGCGAGACTAGGACGAAGACACCGGCGAAGATCCGGACGAGGCGTTCGGTGGTCATGCGAGGCTTCCTTCCGTGGGCGGCGAAGGGTCGGGGGGATTCGCGACCGGCGGGGAGGCGAACCGGCGGCGGGTGGCGTAGTAGAGCACCGGGATCACGACGAGCGTCAGGAGCGTCGAGACCAGGATGCCGAAGACGAGCGAAATCGCGAGCCCGTTGAAGATCGGGTCGTCGAGGATGAACGCGGCGCCGGCCATCGCGGCCAGTCCGGTGAGCGCGATCGGCTTCGCGCGCGCGGCGGCCGCGTCCACCACGGCGCGTTCGAGCGGCGAGCCCGCCGCGACCGCGTGGTTCACGAAGTCGACGAGCAGGATCGAGTTGCGCACGATGATGCCGGCGAGCGCGATCATCCCGATCATCGAGGTCGCGGTGAACGGCGCCCCGAGGAGCGCGTGGCCGGGCATGACGCCGATGATCGTCAGCGGGATCGGCGCCATGATCACGAGCGGCGTCAGGAACGATCCGAATTCCGCGACGACCAGCACGTAGATCAGCACGAGGCCGACCGCGTAGGCGAGCCCCATGTCGCGGAACGTCTCCCAGGTCACCTGCCACTCGCCGTCCCACTTGAGCGACCAGGCGCGATACGGATCGCCCGGCGCGGAGAAGAAGCGCTCGTCGAGGCGGCCGCCGTCCGGCGGCGCGATCCGTCCGAGGGCGTCGCGCATCGCGAACATGCCGTAGAGCGGGCTGTCGGCGCCGCCGGCGACGTCGCCGATCACGTAGGCCACCGGCAGGAGGTCCTTGCGATAGCGCGTGGTCTCGCGTACGGCGGACTCGGCATGCACGATCTCGGAGAGCGGCACGATGCCGTCCGCGCCGCGCACGCCGAGCGCGAGGATCGACTCGAGGCGCGACTGCTTCTCCGGCGCGAGCGTCACGCGGACCGGTACGCCGTACTTCGCCTGTCCGTCGAAGATCGCCACCGGCGTCTCGCCGGCCAGCGAGGCGCGCAGTGTCGTGACCGCGTCGCTCGCCTTCACCCCGGCGACCGCCGCCTTGCGGCGGTCGACGTCGGCGCGCACGCGCGGCGCCGCATCGTCGTAGCTGTCGTCGACGCCGACGACATGAGCGGTGTTCGCGAACGTCTCGCGCACCGACGCGGCGAGCGCGCGGCGGCCCGACTCGGACGGACCGTAGATCTCGGCGACCAGCGGCGAGAGCACCGGCGGCCCGGGCGGGACCTCGACCACCTTGACCTTCGCGCGGTGCGTCGTGCCGATCGCTTCCAGCGCCGGGCGCAGGTCGAGCGCGATCGCGTGACTCTGGCGATGGCGGCGATCCTTGCCGACGAGGTTGACCTGGAGGTCCCCCTGCCACGGCTCGCGACGCAGGTCGTACTGGCGGACGAGGCCGTTGAAGTTGATCGGTGCGGAGGTGCCGGCGTAGGTCTGCACGTCGGCGACCTCGTCGCGCGACGCGAGGAACGCGGCGAGGTCGCCGAGCGCGGCGGCGGTCGCCTCGACCGGCGAACCCGCGGGCAGGTCGACGACGACCTGGAACTCGCTCTTGTCGTCGAACGGGAGCATCTTCAGCACGACCGCCTGCACCGCGGCGAGCGAGATTGCGGCGACGATCGCGGCCGCGACGCCCCCACCGAGCCAGAGGCGGCGGCGCCCGCCGCGCACCGGATCGACGAACGGCGCGAGGAGCCGCGAGAACCCGGTCGCGAGCACGCGGTCGAGCCGGCCGGGCCCCGCCGCGTGCGCCCGGGCGGGCGCGAGCCGCAGCGCGAGCCACGGCGTGACCGAAAACGCGATCGCGAGCGAGATCAGCATGCCCATGCTCGCGTTGATCGGTATGGGGCTCATGTAGGGCCCCATCAGGCCGGTGACGAACGCCATCGGCAACAGCGCGGCGATGACGGTGAACGTGGCGAGGATCGTCGGGCCGCCGACCTCGTCGACCGCGGCCGGAATCAACCCCGCGAGCGGCGCGTCCGGCGCGAGCGCGCGGCGCCGGTGGATGTTCTCGACCACGACGATCGCGTCGTCGACGAGAATCCCGATCGAGAAGATCAGCGCGAACAGGCTCACGCGGTTCAACGTGAAGCCCCAGGCCCACGACGCGAACAGCGTGGCCGCCAGCGTCAGCACGACCGCGGCGCCGACGATCACCGCCTCGCGCCATCCCAGGGCGAGGAGCACCAGCGCGACCACCGACAGCGTCGCGAACACGAGCTTCGAGATCAGGAGGCGGGCCTTCGCATCGGCGGTCTTGCCGTAGTCGCGCGTGATCGACGCCTCGACGCCGTGCGGAATCACGGTGTCGCGGAGTTCGTCGATGCGGCGTTCGACGCGCGCGGCGACGTCGACCGCGTTCTCTCCCGCGTTCTTCGTCACCTGGATCGTCACCGCGGGCCGGGACAGGGCCGGTGCCGACCCGCCTGACCGGTCGCTCGCCCCGTTCCAATGCGTGACGATCCGCGCCACCGGCGGCGCGCCGTCGACGACACGCGCCACGTCGGAGAGGTACACCGGCTTGCCGTCGTGGACGGTCACCACGAGATGGCGCACGTCGTCGGCGGAGGCGAGGAAGCCTCCGGCGTCCACGCGCACCGTGGCGTTGCCGCGCACGAGGTCGCCGGCGATCGCCGACGCGTTCGCGGAGCGGAGCGCGCCGATCACGCCGGGAACATCGAGTCCGAAACCCGCCAGCCGCGCGGGGTCGAGCTCGACGCGCACCTCGCGGCCGGGACCGCCCAGCGTCGAGACTTCGCGCGTGCCCGCGACGCGCTTCAGTTCCCCTTCGACCGCGTGGGCGACGCGCTCGAGATCGGATGCCCCGATGGCCGGGTCGGCCGAGTGCAGCGTGATCGCCACGATCGGCACGTCCTCGATGCCCTTCGGCTTGACCACCGGTTCCCCGACGCCCAGTTCGGGAGGCAGCCAGTCGCGGTTCGACAGTATCGTGTCGTGGAGGCGCACGACCGCGTCGGTGCGCGAGACGCCGACCTCGAACTGCACGGTGATGAGCGCGGAGCCCGGACGCGACACCGACCAGACGTGCTCGAGCCCCGGC
Organism: Burkholderiales bacterium; assembly: GCA_015075645.1. Lineage (NCBI taxonomy): Bacteria > Pseudomonadati > Pseudomonadota > Betaproteobacteria > Burkholderiales > Burkholderiales bacterium. The sequence continues at coordinate 527,622 of JABTUF010000001.1, forward strand.
ATCCGCGCGAGCACCTGCTCGGCCGGCATCGCGACCAGCCGCTCGACGTCCTCGGCCGATGCGCCGGGAAACGGCACGATGACGTTCGCCATCGTGACGTCGATCTGCGGCTCCTCCTCGCGCGGCGTCACGAGGATCGCGAACGCACCGGCGAGGAGCGCGACCATCGCGATGAGCGGCGTCAGGCGCGAGGCGACGAAGTAGCGGGCGATCCGGCCCGCGAGGCCCAGCGGCTTTCCGCCCTCCATGAATCAGGGCGCCTTCGTGCGCATGCCCGCGGCGACCGGATTCGCCGCGATCGTGTCCCCGGCGGCGAGTCCCGCCAGCACCTCGACCTCGCCCTCGCCGACGGCGGATCCGACGCGCACCTGGCGCAACCGCGGCGTGCCCTTCGCATCGATCACGTAGACCGCCGTCACCTCGCCTCGTCGCACCAGCGCCGATTCGGGCACGGCGAGGAGCGTCGCGACGCCGACCGCCAGGCGCACGCGCGCGTACTGGCCGGGCACGACACCGTCGACCGGCGGCAGGTCGAACCGCACGCTCGTCGTGTGGCTTCTCGCGTCGGCGAGCGGCACGACGGTCGCGCGCACCGGGGTCACCATCCTGCCCGAGGCCGGCAGCTCGACGCGGGACGCCGCGAGATCGGCTTTCGCGAGGACCACCTGCGGCACGGTGGCGACGGCGCGCAGTTCGCGCGGATCGAACACCGTGACGATCGGTTTCCCCGGCGTCGCCATGTCGCCGAGTTCCGCGTGCGTCGCGCCGACGATTCCCGCGTAGGGCGCGACGATCGTCGTCCAGTCGCGCGCGACGTCGGCCGAGCCGAGGTTGGCCCGAACCGCCTCCACCTGCGCGGCGGCGGACGCGAGCGCGGTCGCGGACTGGTCGACCGCCGCCTGGCTCACGAACTTCTGCGCGAGGAGCGCGACGTTGCGCTCGTGGACGCGCTTCGCGTTGGCGTAGTTCGCCTGCGCTTCGGCGAGCTGCGACCGGCTCGCCACGACGGCCGCGTCCGCGGCGCGCGCGTCGATGCGAGCGAGTACCTGCCCGGCGCGCACCGCGTCGCCCGCCTTCACCGGCAGGTCGACGATACGGCCGGCGACCTGCGAGGCGAGCGTGGCCTGGCGCACGGCCTCGACCACGGCTTCGGCCGGCACGGTCTGGCGCGCCGACTGCTCGCCGACGCGAAGCGTGGCGAGCGAACCCTCGCCGTTCGCGGGGACCGCGACGGCGAGCGCCAGGGCGGCCGCGAACGCGCGCATCCCTACTTCTTCATCGGGCAGGTCGACATGCCGAAGATCGCGTAGGCCGGGCAGCGGCCGGCGAGCGAGGTCAGGAGCGGCACGAGACCCACGAGGCCCCACCAGCGGGCGTTGCCCTCCAGCACGAACACCAGCGACAGGATGGCAAGTCCCACCACGAACCGGATCACACGATCGATATTTCCCATGTTCACGTTCATTCGACGCTCCTCGGGTTCGACTCGGAGACCATACGGTAGGACGGCGCGCACCGGAAGTCGGTGACCTTGGTCACACGGCGCAGCGCGTTTCCCGGATTGATGCGAGCGCGGCGAAGCGCCCGCGAGCCGGCCTTCGGGCCAACGGCAGGGATCAGGGATCAGAGGACAGTCGCGTCGGCGATTCCCGGGGCGGCGCATTTGAGCGCCGGGGAAGCGCCCACTGTGTCGGGCTTGTATGTTGTTGGCAGACCGGCGCGGTAGAGTGTGGAGGAGAAGTCCGGACTCGGACGCGCAGCCTGTTTCCGGCCAGGGTAAGTCGAACCCGTGCTTCAGTCCATGGCGCGCGGCCGCGCCGGTCTTCGTGAACTCGAACGGTTACGTGCGCGGCCGTAAGGCCAGCGCGCATTGACAAGCACGAGGTGCGAAGACCATGTCCGAAATCAAGGTGGTGGTGGGGATCGATGTGGCGAAGGCGAGCGTCGAGGTGGTGACGCTGGGCGGTACGGGGCCGGCGGGGGAGTTCGGGAACGATCCGGAAGGGCACACGGAGCTGGTGGCGCAGGTGCCGGCGGGGGCGCTGGTGGTGATGGAGGCCACCGGAGGCTATGAAGCGCCGCTGGCGTGTGCGCTGCAGGCGGCGGGGCTGGCGGTGGCGGTGGTCAATCCGAAGCGGGCGCGGGACTTTGCCAAGGGGGTGGGCTCCGGGGCGAAGACGGACCGGATCGATGCGCGGGTGCTGGCCGAGTTCGGGCAGATGCTGAGGCACAAGCCGGACTTCCAACGCTACCTGAAACCGCCGGTGGACGAACAGGTGCAGGACTTGGCGGCTTGGGTGACGCGCCGGCGCCAGCTGCTGGGCATGTTGCTGTCCGAACGACAGCGCCTCGAGTCCTCGCGGCCCAAGGTGCGGCCGAGCATCGAGGCGATGATCGAGTCGATCAAACGCCAGCTCGACCAGATCGACCGGCAGATGCAGACCCATGTGGCGCACCACCACGAGGAACTCGACCGGTTACTTCGGTCGACCCGAGGCATCGGGCCGGTAGCCAGCGCGACGCTGATCGCTGGGTTGCCGGAACTGGGACGCTTGAGCGGGGCCGAGATCAGCGCGCTGGTGGGGGTCGCGCCGATGGCGCGAGACTCGGGGCAGAAGAAAGGACGCCGCTGGATCCAGGGGGGCCGCTTCGAGGTTCGCCGCGTGCTCTACATGGCCACGCTGACGGCGATCCGCAGCAATCCGGTGATCCGGGTTTTCTATCTACGCCTGGTGGCTGCCGGGAAGGTCAAGAAGGTCGCGATCGTGGCGTGCATGCACAAACTCCTGCGCATCCTTAACGCCATGGTTCGCGATCATCAGCCCTTCCAGGCTTGACATCCAACACGGTTACTGAAGCCCGACCCACGGGCGCCTGCGAAGTGGCTGAAGCCCGATCCACCCCATCCCCCGTAGGTCGGCCTTCAGGCCGACGCCCTTCGTCGCTTCGGCACCGACTCCGTCGGGCTGAAGCCCGACCCACGGGCGCCTGCGAAGTGGCTCAGGCGCGCGACTCCTCGCGCGCGGGAACGTACGCCGCGACCCAGTGCGGCCGGTAGACGACGCCGAGCGCGAGCGCCATGCCGGAGAGCAGTGCCTCGCCGAACGCGAGCGTGCCCAGTACGACGAGCCAGTCGCCGAACGCGGTCGCGGCGGGCGTGTCGAGCACCGCGACCGCGAGCGTCGTGCCGGCCACGCCGGTGGCGACGTAGGCGATCGCCGCGCCGAAATACGCGACGACGAAGACGAACACGAACAGGTTGTGCGGCAGCCACGCCGCGGCGATCCGCCGGACCGCGGTCACGACGGCCACCGGCAGCGCGACGCCCGCGAGCCAGACCGCGGCTCCGCTCGCGGGGTCCGCCCCCGAGATCGCGATCGACGCGGCCACGACGAGCGCGCCGCCGACGAGCGCGGGCGGCGCGCCGCAGGCGAGCGTGAGCGCGGCGATGCCGGACAGGTGGAACGCGAGATGCGGGCCCACGTGCGCGCGGATGCTCCACAGTCCCGTGAGCACCGCGACCGCGGCCGGCCAGACCCGCGCGGCCGCGCCATCGGCCATCGTCCGCCAGGGCACGCGGGCGATCGCGACTGCCAGCAGCGGCAGCGCGACGATCCACGCCAGCGCGATCCAGGCGTGCGGCAACGGAAAGGCGGAGATGTCCATGGCGGCGCGCGGCGAGGCTCCTGCAGGCCGATTGTAGAATCGGGGCGCAATGCCGCGATCCGCGACCCGCCGCCATGGCTGATGCCTTCGTCGACCTCGCCGATCGCATCGGCGCCGCGTTCCCCGCGCTCGCGGCCGCCGGCCGAACCACGCTCGACGCCCTCGCCCGCCGCGCCACCGTGCATCGCGTCCCGGCGGGGGCGCAACTCTTCAGCGAGCAGCAGCCGTGCTCCGGCTTTCCGCTCGTGCTCGCGGGCGAGGTGAGCGTCGCCCAGCGCTACGCCAACGGACGCGAGATGCAGCTCTACCGCGTGGGCCCGGGCGAGGCCTGCGTGCTGTCGTCGTCCTGCCTGCTCGGCCAGAGCCGGTATCCGGCGAGCGGAGTCGCGCGGACCGACGTCGAACTCGCGGTGCTGCCCCCGGCGGCATTCCGCGCGCTGGTCGTCGAGGACGCCGCGTTCCGCGAGTACGTGTTCTCGCTCTTCGGCGAGCGTCTCGCGGCGCTCCTGTCGCTCGTCGAGGCGGTGACGAGCCAGAAGCTCGACCGCCGGCTCGCGGCGCTGCTCGTGCGCCGCGCGGACGAGTCGCCGACCATCCGGGCGACGCACCAGGCGATCGCCGACGAACTCGGCAGCGTCCGCGAGAACGTCACGCGGCTGCTGCGCGGCTTCGAGGACCGGGGCCTGGTCGAACTCGGGCGCGAGCGCATCCGCGTGGCGGACCGCGACGGCCTCCTGGAACTCGCGGGCGAGTAACGCGCCCCCGTCCGGGCGGGTGCGACGCTCTCGGCATCGCGCACCGGCGGCACAGCGCTTCGACGCCCCCGGTGCGACGGCACGGAACGCTGGAGCCGTCCTCCGGTGCCGAGCCGAGCGGCGGCCGACCATGAGACAGGAATTGCGGAACTGCCCTGCGGCAGGTAGCCTATATCCCTGTCGCGTTCCTGGAGACAGACTCTTGGGCGCGAGCCGACGTGAACTCCAAGGGGAGGGGACGATGTTGAAACGATCGATCGCCATCTCGGGCTGGGCTTGGGTGGCCACGGCGCTCGCCCTCGCGTCCACCTCGGCGCTCGCGCTGCCCAGCAGCGCCGTGTTCAGCTATTCCGGCCAGCCGGGCGCTCCGGCCGACGTGAGGCTCGAAGTCGTCACCAACACCGGAACCTACCAGATCAACGGGAGCCTCCGCGGCTGGGTTGCCGCGGACGGCAGCAACCTCGGCGCTGATCCAGCCAACAACTACATCGCCGGACTCTGCGGTTCCAGCGACTCATGCGGTGGAGACGACGTCGAGTTGCGCAACTGGTTCGCGTTCAGCCTGGTGACGACCGCCTTCACCAGCATCGCGTCCGCGTCGCTGCTCCTCGATGTGCCGGACCCGGGTAGCGGCAACCAGGGCGTCTACGTCTCGGCGCTCGGCAATCCCACCTACACGCTGTGGGACGTGACGCAGCCCACCGGCAACTTCACCGGCGGCACGGCCGGGTTGGCCGAGTACAACGACCTGGGTTCCGGGACCTCGTACGGCTCGCGCGTCTATTCGCTGGCCGATCAGGGCAACACGACCATCATCCCGCTCAACGCGGCGGCAGTCGCCTTCCTCAACGGCAATCTCCAGAACACCGTGATCCTGGGGGGCGCCGTCACTCCGATTCCGACGCCGCAAGCGGCGGCGACGATCCCGGTTCCTGCGACATCGTCCGCGACGCTGGTGCTCGTCGCCGCGCTGCTTGTCCTCGTGGCCTTCACCGCGTTGCGCAGGCGAGGATAGGTCCAGGGACGCTCCGCGCGGCCGTTCGGCGCGCGCGACTTCGCACGGGAGCGGTGGTCGAACCCGGAGCGCCGCGTTCGACCGGCTGCCCTTCGACAGGCCTCGGGGGAGCGCATGCGCCCCCGACCGGCCGACGCACGTACGCGCGGTCAGGAGGGCACGACCGCCGTCGCCTCGAGTTCGATCTTGCCCGGGTGGTCGAGCAGATCGGAGACGAAGATCATGCTCATCGCCGGGAAGTGCCTGCCCATGAGCCGGCGCCAGATCTTTCCGAGCTCCGGCCGCGCCGCGAGATAGGCGGCCCGGTCGCAGCAGAATGCGGTGATCCGGCACACGTGCTCGGGCCCACCGCCCGCCTGCGCCAGCACTTCGAGCAGGTTCGAAAGCGCCTGCTCGAACTGCGGGACGATGTCCCCGGAGCGGAAGCGCTGCTCGGCGTCCCAGCCGACCTGGCCCGCGATGAAGACGATGCGTCCCGGCGTGGCGGCGACGCCGTTGGCGTAGCCGATCGCGGGTGCCCAGCCGGGCGGGTGCAGGATCTCGTGGACGCTCATCGTGTCGTTCCGAGGCGCGTGCCGGCCGTTCAGTCGGTGTAGCGCGGCGGATCGGGATCGTCGCGCCAGTGCTCGTCCGGCTTGGGGACCTTCTCCATCCACGCACGCACGAGCAGCACGTGCTCCTGCTCCTCCTCGGCCATCTCGCGCGCAGCCGCCTTCACCGCCGGCTCGGTCGCGTTGTCGGCGAGCGCAGCGAAGAAGCGCACCGCTCGCTCCTCGCCGGCGAGCGCGAGTTCGAGCGCGTGGTACGGCTGCATCAGGTAGTGGATGTCCTCGTGCGGAATGCTCTCGGGGGATTCCAGGCCCCGCCACGGCGCCGGACCCGAAGGGCGGGCCGGCGGCGCCTTCCACCCCATCGATTTCATGATCGCATCGGCGTGCCGCGACTCGATCGCCACCATCCGCCGGAACAGGTCGCCGACCTCGCGGTTGTTGTGCGTCTCCATCACGTCGGCCAGCTCGCGGTAACGCTCGATCGCGTCGAGCTCGAGCCACAGCGCCCAGGTCATCAGCGCGGGCATCGAGTCGGGAATCGCGTCGGCGCGCAGGTCCGACGCGGCCGACGGATGGGGCTTCGCGCGGGTGCGCCTCGCGTTCATGCCGCGAACTCCGCGTCGAGATCGGCCACCGCGACCGGGTCGGCGCGGCGCGCGAGCGGGTACGGTGTGCGGCTGCCGGCGTAGAGCACGCCGATGTTGAAGCCGTCGTCGGTCATCACGCGCCGCGCGGCGCGTGCCGGATCGTCGGTCACGGCGACCGACGCCGGATGCACCAGGTCCTTCCACGTGCGCTGCTCGGGCCGGAAGGTCACGCAGGGCGACAGGATCTCGACGAACGAGAAGCCGGGGTGGCGGATCGCCTGCGCGATGATGTCGGCGGTACCGTTCGGATCGCCCGAGAACGCGCGCGCGACGAAGTTCGCGCCCGACGCGAGCGCGATCACCAGCGGATGGAACGCGCGCACGCCGGTGCCGCCGGGCGCGAGCTTCGAGTCCCAGTCCGGCTCGGTCGTGGGGGACGGCTGGCCCTTCGTCATCCCGTAGACGTGGTTGTCCATCACGACGTAGGTGAGGTCGACGTTGCGCCGGCAGGCGTGCAGGAAGTGGTTGCCGCCGATCGAATAGCCGTCGCCGTCGCCGCTCGCGACCAGCACGGTGAGTTCGGGCCGCGCGAGCTTCACGCCGGTGGCGGCGGCGAGCGAGCGGCCGTGGACACCGTGGAAGCCGTAGCAGCTCGTGTAGGCCGGAATGCGCGAACTGCAGCCGATGCCCGAGACGACGACGATCTCCTCGGGGGCGAGCGCGAGCGAGGCGAACGCCTTGGTGAACGATGCGAGCACCGAGTAGTCGCCGCAGCCGGGACACCAGATCGGCTTGGTCGCCGACTTGAACGACGCGGGCGTGGGCGCGGCCGGGCGCGTCGCCTCGGCGGTGGAGGTGGCGGTGACGTTCATCGTGGGCTCGCGGTGGACTCGGCTTCGCGACGGCGGACGCCGGGCGCGCGGCGGGCCGCCGCCACGATCGCCAGGGCGAGTTCGGCGGGCTTGAGCGGCAGCGGTCCGGGTCGATGGAAGCTCTCCGGCGCCGCGGGGAGGTCGAACCACGCGCGCAGGTAGCGGTAGAACTGCGCGCCGTGGTTCTGCTCGACGACGAGCACGCGGCTCACGCCGGCGAGCGCACGGTCGAGCTTCTCCGGCAGCGCGGGCGCGAGGAGGCGCATCGCGACGAGCCTCGCGCGCACGCCGTCGGCGGCCACCCGGGCGAGCGCCTCGCGCACCGGACCGGTCGCCGATCCGAAGGTGATGACCGCGAGTTCGCCCTCGCCCTCGACGTCGGCCCACAGATCGCCGTAGTCGTGCCGGACGAGCTTGCGTTCGCGCTTGTCGAGTTGTACGCGGTGGTCGCGCGCGTTCGACGAGGGCGTGCCGATCTCGTTCTTCTCCAGACCGTCGGCCGTGTAGGTGATCCCCGGCGCACCCGGAATCGCCATCGGCGACACGCCGGAAGGCGTGTCGCGGTAGCGCTTGTAGTCGGGGGTGTTCGCCTCGGCGACCCACCGCCGGCCGACGAACGCGAGGTCGGCGGGGCGGTCGATGATCGCGCGCGACTGGCCCATGAACTGGTCGGAGAGCACGATCGCCGGCGACTGCAATGCCTCGGCGAGGTGCACCGCCCACTGCGTGGTCGCGAGGCAATCCGAGATCGAGGTCGGCGCGACCACGATGCGCGGCGCATCGCCGTGGAGGCCGGACACCGCGTAGGAGAGGTCCGACTGCTCGCTCTTCGCCGGGATGCCGGTCGACGGCCCCCCGCGCATCACGTCGACCACGACGACCGGCACCTCGGCGCTGACCGCGAGCCCGATGCCTTCGGTCATCAGCGCGAGGCCCGGCCCCGAGGTGGCGGTGAGCGAGGGAACGCCGGCGAACGACGACCCGACGATCATGTTGATCGAGGCGAGTTCGTCCTCGGCCTGCAGCAGCGCGCCGCCGACCTTCTGCAGCGCCGGCGCCATCCATTCGAGGAGTTCGGTGGCCGGCGTGATCGGGTAGGCGGCGACGAAGCGCACGCCGCCGCGGATCGCGCCGAGCCCGGCCGCCTCGTTGCCCGAGATCGACCAGCGGCCGGAACGCACCTCGAGCGCGGGGAGTCCCGGAACGCTGCCCAGCCCGACGGCGGCGGCCATGCCGGCGTCGATGGCGGCCAGGTTGGCGGCGAGCGAGGTCGCGTCGCGCTTCCAGGTGTCGCGCAGCGCGTCCGCGAGCGCCTCGCGCGGCAGCCCGGCCAGCGCTCCGGCGACGCCCAGCGCCACCATGTTGGTCCAGCTCCCCGCGATACCCTTCGCGATCTTCTTCATCGGCACGGCGACCGCCTTCGCCCCGGTGTCCACGAAGGCCGGCGGCGCGTCGCCCTCGGCCGTCTCCCCGACGATCAGGCTCGCGGGTCCGAGCGGGATCTCGTCGGCGAAGCGCTGGACGTTCTGCCAGTCGAGCGCGAGGAGCACGTCGAAGCGGTCGTCGAGCGATTCGACCGGCGTCGCCGAGATGCGGACGAGCGCCGCGGCTTCGCCGCCCCGGATCTGCGGGCCGCTCGTGCGGACCATCAGCCCGTAGGCGCCCGCCTTCGCCGCCGCCGCGAGCAAGAGCGTCCCCGCGGTCATCACGCCCGATCCGCCGCTGCCGGCGAGCGCGATCGACAGTCCCGGATGCGCGCCGCGCCCGTCGCGCGCTGGAGTGGTCGAGATCATGGTGCGCGAAGCTTCGCGCGACGCCCCGCGTGGCGGATTGACGTGGATCAAGGCTCCGTCAACGCGCCGGCGGCAGAGTGCCCGAAATCGGTATCCGACTACCGATTTAACGGCCGCGCGGCCGTTCGACCGCGCGCCGCCCCCGAGAATCGACGAGGACACCGGATGCCGCTCCCCGCCCACCGCTGGCTGATGACCGCGCCCGGCGCGCCGCTCGAGCGCGCGAGCTTCGACGCGACGCCGGGTCCGGGCGAGGTCGCCGTCGAGGTCGCCGGCTGCGGCGTGTGCCACACCGACCTAGGCTACTACTACGACGGCGTGCGGACCAACGCCCCGCTGCCGCTCGCCCTCGGGCACGAAGTCTCGGGTCGCGTGGTCGCCGCGGGCGCCGGCGCGGAAGGCTGGCTCGGTCGCGCGGTCATCGTCCCCGCGGTGCTGCCCTGCGGCGAATGCGACCTGTGCCAGCGCGGGCTCGCCCCGATCTGCCGCAGCCAGAAGATGCCGGGAAACGACATCCAGGGCGGATTCGCGTCGCACATCGTCGTGCCCTCGCGCGGACTCTGCCCGGTCGACGAGGCGCGGCTCGCCGCTGCGGGACTGACGCTCGCGCAGGTCTCGGTGGTCGCCGACGCGCTGACGACGCCGTTCCAGGCGGTGCGGCGCGCGGGCGTGAAGCCGGGAAGCCTCGCGATCGTGGTGGGCGCCGGCGGCGTCGGCGGCTACTGCGTACAGGTCGCCGCCGCGTTCGGCGCGAAGGTCGTCGCGATCGACGTCGACGACGCGAAGCTCGCGGCCATCGCGGACCACGGCGCGTCGCTCGCGCTGAACGCGAAGGCGCACGACGCGAAGGCGCTGAAGGGCGCGATCTCCGCGTTCGCGAAGGCGCAGGGACTCAAACCCACCGAGTGGTTCGTCTTCGAGTGCTCGGGCACCGCGGCGGGGCAGCTCACCGCGTGGGGCCTGCTCGTCCACGGCGCGACGCTCTCGGTGGTCGGATTCACGATGGACAAGGTCGAGGTGCGGCTGTCGAACCTGATGGCGTTCGACGCGCGCGCGCTCGGCAACTGGGGCTGCCCGCCCGACGCCTACCCGGGCGCGCTCGACCTCGTGCTCGACGGCAAGGTCGCGCTCGCCCCGTTCGTCGAGACCCATCCGCTCGCCGACATCAACCGCGTCTTCGACGCCGTGCACCACCGCGCGATCCGCAAGCGCGCGGTGCTCGTCCCCGCCTGAAGGATCCCCGCATGAACGCACCCGACCGCCACCGCGCCTTCATCGACCACGACCTCGTCGCCGATCCGGCGCGGCCGGGCGTGCGCCTCGAACGCCGGAGCGCGCGCACGCCCGACGGCCGCGTCGCCGAGGGCCTCTACAACGCCTGGATCACGCTCGACAACCCGGCGCAGTACAACTCGTACACGACCGAGATGGTGAAGGGCGTGATCCTCGCGTTCCGCGCCGCCTCCGACATGCGCGACGTCAACGCGGTCGTGTTCACCGGCGCCGGCGACAAGGCGTTCTGCACCGGCGGCAACACCAAGGAGTACGCCGAGTACTACGCGGGCCACCCGCAGGAGTACCGGCAGTACATGCGGCTGTTCAACGACATGGTGAGCGCGATCCTCGCCTGCGACAAGCCGGTCGTCTGCCGCGTGAACGGCATGCGCATCGGCGGCGGCCAGGAGATCGGCATGGCCTGCGACTTCTCGGTCGCGCAGGACCTCGCGCGGTTCGGGCAGGCGGGGCCGAAGCACGGCTCCGCGCCGATCGGCGGCGCGACCGACTTCCTGCCGGTCATCGTCGGTGCCGAGCGCGCGATGGCGGCCTGCGTGCTGTGCGAGCCGTTCTCGGCCCACAAGGCCTACCAGATGGGAATCCTGACCGACCTCGTGCCCGCGCTCCGGGTCGACGGGCGCTTCGTCGCGAACCCGCTGGTCGAGACCGAGCGCATGACCGACGCGTACGGCCGGTTCGTCTTCGGCGAGCCGAAGACCGGCGACGCGCTCAAGGAAGGCAAGGCGACGCTCGCGCGCGGCACGGTCGACCTCTCGCTCCTCGACGCGAAGGTCGAGGAGCTGTGCGCGAAGATGCTCCTGACCTTCCCCGACTGCACGACCAAGACGCTCGAGGAGCTGCGCAAGCCCAAGCTCGACGCCTGGAACCGCAACAAGGAGAACTCGCGTGCCTGGCTCGCCCTCAACATGATGACCGAGGCGCGCGCCGGCTTCCGCGCATTCAACGAGGGCACGAAGGAGTCGCGCGAGGTCGACTTCGTCGCGCTGCGCCAGGCGCTCGCGCGCGGCGAGGCGTGGAGCGAGTCGTTCACCGACGGCCTGATGCCGGGCGCGCGCGGGTGAGCCGATGAGCGCGGCGCCGCTCAAGGCGGTCCTCGAGCGCGACGGCGCGTTGCTGCGCCTCACGCTCGCGCGGCCGAAGGCGAACATCGTCGACGCGGCGATGATCGCCGCGCTCTCCGAGGCGCTCGCCGCGCACGCGCGGACGGCGGCGCTGCGCGGCGTGCTGCTCGACGCCGAGGGCCCGCACTTCAGCTTCGGCGCGAGCGTCGAGGAGCACCTGCCGGCGAGCTGCGGCGCGATGCTCGCGAGCCTCCACGCGCTCGTGCTGGCGATGGTCGAGTACCCGGCGCCGATCCTCGTCGCCGTGCGCGGCCAGTGCCTGGGCGGCGGCCTCGAGGTCGCGATGGCCGGGAGTCTGATCTTCGCCGCGCCCGACGCGCAACTCGGCCAGCCGGAGATGAAGCTCGGCGTGTTCGCGCCCGCCGCCTCCGTGCTCCTGCCGTTCCGGGTCAACGCCGCGGCGGCAGAGGACCTGCTGTTGTCCGGCCGCTCGGTCGACGCCACCGAAGGCTACGCGATGGGGCTCGTCCACGCGATCGCCGACGACCCGGCCGTCGCCGCGCTCGCCTGGTTCGACGCGCACCTCGCCGGCAAGAGCGCGGCGGCGCTGCGCTTCGCCCTGCGCGCGGCGAGGCAGGGCCGCGTCGAGGCGATCCGTACCGGACTCGCCGCGGTCGAGCAGCTCTACCTGCAGGGTCTGATGAACACGCGGGACGCGAACGAGGGGCTCGCCGCCTTCCTCGCGCGTCGCCCGCCCGCCTGGGAGCACCAGTGATGAGCACCCCCACCCCGCCCCGCGCCGTCGAGATCGTCGAGCAATGCCAGGCGCTCTTCGAGGACTTCGACTTCAACGCCGTCAAGACCTGGAAGGCCGCGGCCCCGGGCCGCAAGGCGATCGGCTACATGCCGGTCTACGTGCCGCGCGAGATCGTCCACGCGGCCGGCATGCTGCCGGTCGGGATCCTCGGCGGCGGCGACGGACTCGAGGTGATCCAGGGCGACGCCTACTACCAGAGCTACATCTGCCGCATTCCGCGCTCGACGATCGAACTCGGCCTCACCGGCCGGCTCGACTGTCTCGACGGTATGCTGTTCCCCTCGATCTGCGATGTGATCCGCAACCTGTCGGGCATGTGGCAGATCCTGTTCAAGGACAAGTACGTCCGCTACTTCGACGTCCCGCAGAACTACCAGGACGCGATCGGCGGCAACTACTACGTGCACGAACTCGAGGTGTTGCGCGACGGACTGGCGGCGTTGCGCGGTGCCCCGATCACCGACGCCGAGCTGAACGCGTCGATCGCCGTCTACAACGAGAACCGGGCCGCGATCCGCGATCTCTACGCCTACCGCGCCGAGAAGCCCTGGCAGGCGCCCACGACCGAGGTCTATCTGCTCCTGCGCGCCGGCATGGTGCTGCCGCCCGAGGAGCACACGAAGCTCGTGCGCGAGTACCTGGCCGAGGTGGACAAGCTGCCGCGCCCCAAGCGCGACAACGCGCGCGTGGTCATCAACGGTTCGTTCTGCGAGCAGCCGCCGCTCGGCCTCATCAAGTCGATCGAGATGGCCGGTTGCTACGTGGTCGACGACGACTTCATGCTGGTGACGCGGTGGCTCCTCGACGACGTGCCGACCGACGGCAAGCCGCTCGAGGAGCTGTCGAAGGCGTTCCTGCACCGTTCCGCGTCGACCGCCGCCAAGTACGACGAGAAGCGCGAGGACAAGGGCCGCTACCTGCTGAAGCAGGTGAAGGCCGGCGGCGCGGAGGGCGTCGTGTTCGCCGCCCCGTCGTTCTGCGACCCGGCGCTCCTCGAACGGCCGATGCTGCAGGACGTGCTGGCGAAGCACGGCGTCCCCTACACCGCGTTCAAGTACGCGGAGAACACCGGACAGATGGCGCCGATCCGCGAGCAGGCCGGCACCTTCGCCGACTCGATCAAGCTGTGGTCGGCCGCCTGAGCCGCGCCGCCCGAAGCGCTCCCAACGTACCGCCCGAGGCCCACCGATGACCGCCACCGCCGCGATGCCCGCCACCTCGAAGAAGCCGCAGAACGTCCAGAAGGAGGACGCGATGTGGCTGCAGAAGGAGCTCATCAACAAGAACTACATGGAGCTCGCCACCGCCCGCGCGAACAACCGCAAGGTGTCGGCGACCTTCGTCCCCGGCAACCTCAACGAACTCCTGATGTGCTTCGACTTCGCGCGGAGCCTCCCCGAGACCAACGCGCTGCAGAACGGCATGCGCAAGAAGTCCGGGAAGTTCATCATGGACGCCGAGCGCGACGGCCAGTCCGAGGACGTCTGCACCTACGTCAAGGCCGACCTCGGCATGATGATGGGCGGCGAGATCGGCCCGACGGGCGATCCGCTCCCCACGCCCGACGTGCTGCTGCTCTCCTACACCGGCTGCTTCACGTTCATGAAGTGGTTCGAGCTGATCCGGCACAAGTACGGCTGCGAAACGGTCATGCTGCACGTTCCCTACCAGGGCGACGGCAAGATCGACCCGAACATGCGCAACTACGTCGTCAAGCAGCTGAAGGAGACGGTGATCCCGACGCTCGAGCGCGTCTCCGGCGTCAGGTTCGACATCGACCGGCTGCGCCAGTACATGCGCGAGTCCGAGAAGGCCGAGGAGGATCTCGTCCGCGTGCTGCAGTCGGCGAAGAACCGGCCCTCGCCGATCGACGGCTACTTCGGCGCGGTCTACTACATCGGCCCGATCTTCACCGCGTTCCGGGGAACCCCCGAGGCGACGCAGTACTACGACGTCCTGCGGCGGGAGATCGACGAGCGCGTGCGCCTGGGCAAGGGCCCGATCACGCCGGACGGCGAGATGGGCGAGGAGAAGTACCGCCTCGTCACCGAGGGCCCGCCGAACTGGACCAGCTTCCGCGACTTCTGGAAGATGTTCTACGACGAGGGCGCGGTCGTGGTCGCGTCGACCTACTCGAAGGTCGGCGGCCTCTACGACTTCGGCTTCCGGCACGACGCCGCGAACCCGCTCGAGTCGCTCGCCGACTACTGCCTCGGCTGCTACACCAACCTCAACCTGCCCTCGCGGATCGACATGATCTGCAAGTACATCGACGAGTACCAGGCCGACGGACTGCTCATCAACTCGATCAAGAGCTGCAACAGCTTCTCCGCGGGCCAGCTCCTGATCCTGCGCGAGGTCGAGAAGCGCACCGGGAAGCCCGCCGCGTTCATCGAGACCGACCTCGTCGACCCGCGCTACTTCTCGGCGGCGAACGTGAAGAACCGCCTCGAGAGCTATTTCCAGATGGTCAAGCAGAAGCGCGCCGCCGCCGCGGCCGCGCACTGAGGAGCACCGCATGCGCTGCTTCATCGGCATCGACCTGGGCTCGACGACGACCAAGGCGGTCGTCATCGACGAGGACCAGAACGTGCTCGGGCGCGGAATCACCAACTCGCGCTCGAACTACGACACCGCCGCGGCCGTCGCCAAGCAGGAGGCGATGGTCAACGGCCGCTTCCACCTGTTCCGCCAGTCGCTCGCGAAGACCGGCGCGCTGAACGGCGAGCTCGATGGGTTCCTCGGCCAGCTCGAGCGCGACTTCCGCCTCGAGCAGTACCTCGAGCAGCTCGCCGACCTCGAGGCGACCTGCCAGCGCAACACCGAGGGCGCGAAGTTCGGCGACGCGACCAAGGACGTGACCGCGGCGCTCTCCGAGGTCTTCCGGCGCATGCAGCAGGAGGCTGCGGAGCTGTTCGCCCCCGGCGCGAAGCGCAAGAGCGACTTCTTCCGCGACATCGCGGGCAGCGTCTACCTCGCGACCGGCGAGACGGTGGCGAAGGAGGCGGGCATCCGCTACGACTTCCTGTTGAACGTGTTCGACCGCTCGATCATCGAGGTCGAGAACCGCGTCTACGGCGAGTCGGTGCGCCGCCACCTCGCGAGCGCGCTGGAGCGCACCTTCGTCGCGCTTCCTTCCACCGCCGGCCGCCGCGACCGCGTCGAGGCTCCGATCAAGGGCATCCTCGACACGCCGATGGAGGAGACCTACGTCGTGGGCACCGGCTACGGCCGCGCGCGGCTCCCGTTCTCGAAGGAGCACATCCGCTCCGAGATCCTGTGCCACGGACTGGGCGCGCACGTGATGTACCCGGCCACCGCGACCGTGCTCGACATCGGCGGGCAGGACACCAAGGCGATCCAGGTCGACCCGCACGGCATCGTCGAGAGCTTCCAGATGAACGACCGCTGCGCCGCCGGCTGCGGCCGCTACCTGGGCTACATCGCCGACGAGATGAACATGGGGCTGCACGAGCTCGGGCCGCTCGCGATGAAGTCGACCAAGACCATCCGCATCAACTCCACCTGCACCGTGTTCGCCGGCGCGGAACTCCGCGACCGCCTCTCGCTCGGCGACAAGCGCGAGGACATCATGGCGGGACTGCACCGCGCGATCATCCTGCGCGCGATGTCGATCCTCGCGCGCTCGGGCGGCATCCGCAACGAGTTCACCTTCACCGGCGGGGTCGCGAAGAACGAGGCCGCGGTCAAGGCGCTGAAGGAACTCGTCGTCGAGAACTACGGCGAGATCAAGCTCAACATCGACCCCGACTCGATCTACACCGGCGCGCTCGGCGGCGCCACCTTCGCGTGGCGCGCGGTGGTCGAAGAGGGCAAGGTCGCCGAGGCCAGGGCGTGAGCCGCGGGAACCGGGAGATCACATGACCATCACGATCGGCATCGACATCGGTTCGGGCGCGGTGAAGAGCGTCCTGTTTCGGAGCGGCGCGGGACGGCCCGAGTGGCTCGCCAAGCGCTGCGAGCGCATCCGCCGGCGCGATCCGATGACGCTCGCGCAGGAGGGCCGCGACGGCGTCCTCGCGGACGCCGGCCTCTCCGCGGACGACGTCGACTACGTGGCGACGACCGGCGAGGGCGAGAACGTCACGTTCGCCACGGGCCACTTCTATTCGATGACCACGCACGCGCGCGGCGGCGTGTACCTCGACCCGGAGGCGCGCGCGGTGGTCGACATCGGCGCGCTGAACGGCCGCGCGATCTCGATCGACGAGCGCGGCAAGGTGCTCTCGTACAAGATGACGAGCCAGTGCGCGTCGGGCTCCGGCCAGTTCCTCGAGAACATCGCGCGCTATCTGGGCGTCGCGGTCGAGGAGATCGGCCCGCTGTCGCAGAGCGCGGGGAACCCGGAGAAGGTCAGCTCGATCTGCGCGGTGCTCGCCGAGACCGACGTCATCAACATGGTCTCGCGCGGGATCGCGACGCCCGACATCCTGAAGGGCATCCACCTGTCGATGGCCTCGCGCATCGTGAAGCTGCTCAAGGTCACCGGCGTCAAGGGCGGCACCGCGCTCATGACCGGCGGACTCGCGCTCGACACCGGACTCCTCGCGGCGATCCGCGAGGAGATGGCGAACGAGAAGGTCGCCGTGAACGCCGTGAGCCACCCCGACTCGATCTACGCCGGCGCGATCGGCGCGGCGCTGTGGGGCGCGTTCCGCCACCGGAAGCTGCGCGAACTGCAGGAACGCGCAGCCGCGTAGCCCCCACTGGAGAATCCGAGATGGCCCTGCTGATCACCGAGAACTGCACGCTGTGCGACGCCTGCCGGCCGGTCTGCCCGAACGAGGCGATCAGCGTCGGCGACCCGGTCTACGTGATCGACCCGATGAAGTGCACCGAATGCGTCGGCGCGGAGGACGAGCCGCAGTGCAAGCTCGTGTGCCCCGCCGACTGCATCGTCCAGCATCCGGACTTCGTCGAAACGCCCGACGAGCTGATGGCGAAGTACGAGTCGCTGCACGGCTGATCGCGCGAGCGGACCGGGTCCCGGCGCGCGGGCGGACGGGTGCGCCGGGCAGACCATCCGCCCGGGCGGTCGCGGCGAGATCGAACGCCCGCGGGGACGTGGGCGTCCGGCCGACGCCGGCCGCCCGGCCTCACGCCGCGTAGTGGAGCACCGCGAAGTAGTGGCAGGCCGTGCCCGCCACGACGAACAGGTGCCAGACGAAGTGCCCGTAGCGCAGGCGCGAGTCGAGCGTGAAGAACACGACACCGGCCGTGTAGGCGATGCCGCCGGCGGCGAGCAGCACGAGTCCGCCGGCCGCGACCCGGTCGACGAGCGGCCCGAGCGCGATCAGGACCGACCAGCCCATCGCCAGGTAGAGAGCGGTCGACCACGCCGGATGGGCCATCCGGTCGAACGCCTTGAGCGTCATGCCGACGACGGCGAGCGACCAGACGATGCCGAACAGCGTCCATCCCCAGGGTCCGTTCAGCGCGCCCAGCGTGAACGGCGTGTAGGTGCCCGCGATCAGCAGGTAGATCGCGCCGTGGTCGAGCCTGCGCAGCACGCGCTTGGCGCGAGGATGCGGCACCGCGTGGTAGAGCATCGACGCCGCGTAGAGCAGCACCATCGCCGCCGCGAACACGCTGGCGCCGACGACCGCCGACGCCGAGCCGCCGTTCGCCGCCGCGACGATGGGGAACGGCGCCGCCACCGCGGCGGCGACGAGCGCCGCGCCGTGGCTCACGCTGTTGGCGATTTCCTCGCCGAGCGACTGCGCGCGTTCGTCCATGCGCGCATTGTCGCACGGCGCCTCTCCGCTCCCTGCGGCGCAAGCCGCGCCGGCGCGGCGAGCGCTGCGGTCGTGGTGCGGCCGCGACGCGTTGCCGTCGTTCGCATGCCGCACCGCGGCCCGCGGGCGAGACATCAGCCCCGCGCCCTGCCCCGCACCACCGCCGTGATCGCGGTCGCGATGAACACCGCGAGCGCGACGCCGTTCGCGATGCCTCCGGCCGAGAGCACCCGCTGCGCATCGAGCGCGTCGCCCGCGAGGCGCAGCGCGACGCTCAGGTGCAGCAGCACGAGCGGCGCGTAGAACGCCGGCCCGTACGGCAGCTTCACGCGCAGCACCGCCGGGACGATCACCGGCGCGTGCCCGAACACCATCGCGAAGACGAAGCCGAGGAAGAACGCGTGCAGCGCCGCGTCGTACGCCCGCGTTCCCGGCGCGAGCCCGGCCAGCGCCATGACCGCGCCCGCGGTGGCGAGCCACACGTACCCCGACAGCAGGCACACCGCGGTGAAGCGCGTGAGCCCGCGGTCGCGCACGGTGCGCCGCGCCAGATCGTTCGCCCCCAGCCACACCGCGAGCGCCACGATCGCGACCCCGAGGAACCGTGCGCCGAGCGGGTGCCAGGCGAGCGCCGAGCCGAGCGCGAGCGCGATCGCGATCGCGACGAATCCCGCGCGGGCGCGCGACGAGCGCGGCAGGAAGCGCGTGAGTTCGAGCCGCTCGCCGGCGATCGTGAGTGCGAGGAACGCGATCCACCAGGGCACCGCCGGCCCCGGATATCCGCTCACGACCCAGGCGAGATTGCCGACGGCGAGTGCCACCGCTCCCGCCGCCACCACCCACGTGTGGAGCTCAGGCGAGATGCCGACGAATCGCAGCGACACGATCGAGAACACGATCGCCCCGGCGAGGGCGAGACCTGCCGCGAGCGACGGTTCGCCGACGAAGAGCGCGATCGCCGAGAGCCCGCTCGCGAGCGGCGCGGCATAGGTCCACAGGCGGCCGGCCGCCACCGCCCGCTCGAGCGCGATCACTACCCCGAAGAAGCCGGCCGCCATCAGCGGGCCATGCTGCCCCGCGAGCGACGCGGCCCTGGCGTCGACCGCGACGCCCATCCGCGCGAGCCCGGCGAAGACGCCGGTGACGAGCGCGACGAAACCGAGCGCGAGGAGCGGCAGCCGCGCCCGCGGAGCGAGATCCTTCATCGCGCCATTGTGCCCCGGCGGCCGGGATCGCGCCGCCGACCGCTCAAGCCATCGTCCGGACGAACGGGATCCGCTGCGAAGGCGCGAAGCCGACGTCGTAGAGGAATCCGAGGAGCCCCAGATCGCGTGGTGCCACGACCGTCTCGATGCGCTCGATGCGCAGCGCCGCGAGATTCAAGCAGAGTTGCGACATGAGCGCGTGCCCGACGCCCCGGTGCTCGTACTCCCGGTCGACGCCGATGGTGTCGAGCACGGCGGTCGGATCGGTGCGCCCGAAGTCACCGAGGTCCGCGCGCGCCATCGCGAAGCCGACGATCGCGCCGTCGAGGCGCGCGGCGAGCGACACGCGCACGCCGCTCTCGTCCATCGCCTCGGCGAGCTTGCGGCCGATGTAGCCGGCGCGGTCGCGGCCGGTCAGCCCGCGGTCGATCCGCACGATTTCGGCGAGGTCGGTCGGCTGCATCGCGCTCACCTCGCAGGTGTCGCGCGCGAGACGCTCGTAGTCGTTGCCGCCCGGCGCGCCGTAGTCGACCTCGCGCCCCGCGTCGACGAACACCGGGGCATCGACCGGAGCCTCGATCGCCGTCGCGTCGATCGCGCGCTCGACCACGTGGTTGGGGGCGAGCACGAAGCCGTGCTCGTCGAACCAGCGCAGCATCGCGTGATCGTTCCAGCGGGCGGCGCTGCGCAACTCGCGGACGCCGCGCTTGGCGCAGGAGGCCGAGAGCGCGTCGAGCAGGCGGCCGCCGACGTTGCGCCCCTTCGCGTCGGCGCGTACGCCCAGCGTCTCCAGGCGGAGCGCGGGCGCGGCGCGCCCGAACTCGCCTTCCATCACGCGCCCGAGCATGTAGCCGGCGAGACCCTCGTCGTCGTCGATCGCGACCTGGACGTGCAGGTCGGGCTCGCGGATCGCGGCCGCCAGCCGCCGCTCGAAGTAGGTGCGGCGCGTGCGGCCCTCGACGCGCGCGTCGATCGCGACGACCGCGTCGAGGTCGGTGCGCGCGAGCGCGCGGGTGCGGGCTTCTCGAACCGGGGCGATGGAGTCCATCGGGTCGTCTCCTTGGGAACGCGGATCAGGCCGACGCGAGCGCGAACGACAGCGCGCGGTCGGTCTCGTCGTCGAGCATGTCGTCCAGCACCGGCAGCAGCGCCATCGACTCCTTCTGGATGTGCGCGACCTGCCGTTCGACGAGTTCGAGGGCGAGCCGGCGAAACGCGTCGCGCGCCGGCGCCGTGGCGCGCGCCCCGGGCGGGACCAGCGGCCCCAGTTCGGCCACGACCTCGCGGATCGCCCCGTGCTCCTCCTCGAGCAGCGCGGCGATGTCGCCCTCGCCGGACTCGGCGAGTCGCGGGAAGATCTCGCGTTCCTCGATCTCGAAGTGGTGCCCGACCTCGACATCGAGATGGCGCGCGAGCGCGCCGGCGAGACGCGCGAGCGCGTCGTCGTCGCCCGCGGCCACCGCCTGCTCGAGCTTGCCGTAGAGGGCGAGCGCGGCGCGGTGCTCGTCGTCGAGGGCCTGCGGTGTCTGGTGTCGGAAGGTCATGGCGTCGGGGCGCGCGAGCGCGGTCGGGGGAAGGGTGGCGTCATCGGGCGGCCTGCGGCGAACCGTTGCCGCCCGAGGCGGCGCGCGCGGCACCCACCGCCTTCGCGAAGAACACGGCGAACGCGCAGGCACCCGCGGCGCCCGCGATGCAGGCGGCGCGGGCGAGCGTGCCGCTGTCGACGATGATCGCGAGCGCGAGCAGCGCGAGCGCGGAGAGGTGCAGGCAGAGGTGGATGCGCAATGCGCGCTCGTCGGTCAGCGACGACGGCGTCGGCGGCCGGCGGCGCCCGCGCGCCGCGTGCATCGATGCGAGGAACGGAACGATGCGCTGCAGGACTCCGAGGACGAACGACAGCAGCCAGCCGGCGATGAGCGTCGCGCCGAACAGCGTCGCGAGCCGCGACCACGGCACCTCCAACGCGAGGGCGAGCGCGAGTACGAGGCTCGCGACGAGCGCCACCCAGGCGTGACGGATCAGCCGGAACCCGGTGCCGAGTTCGCGGCGCAGGCCGCGCGCGATCGCCTCGTGCATCAACTGGACGTGGAGGATCGCGGCCACCGCGCCGAAGCCCGCGGCGGCGATGCCGAGCACTTCCGGCAGCACACCCAGCGCCGCCAGGACACCGAGCGCCAGCGCGGCGGTCGCGAGGCCGAACGACGCCCAGCCGCGGTGCGCCGCCGGGGCCTCCGAGAGCGTGAACATCGGGACGAGCACGTAGGAGAGCCCGAGCGCGAGCATGCCCATGAAACCGTAGCCGGCGAGCGCAACGTGCAGCGGCACGAGCGAGCCCCGATCGACGGCGAAGCCCGACGTGTACACACCGACGAGCGCGAGCGCCAGGACGAGCGTCGCGGCGAGCGACGCGGCCGCCACCGTGCCGTGCGCGATGACGAGCGGCATGCCGCGCGCGCCGGAGAGATTGAGCGCGAACAATGCGACGAATCCGACGAGCGCGAAGGCCACCGCGATCGCCCCCGCGCCGAGCAAGGCCGTCGATGGAAATCCCATGCCGACGACGATCGCGGCGACGCCCGGCACGTAGGTCCAGAACACCGCGCCGATGAGCCGCGCGTGCGCGATCGGCCGGCGCGTGGCCACCGGGAAGAGCTGCAGGCTCGCGCCGATCGCGGTCATCGCCAGCACGCCCAGCGTGACGGCGTGCAGCGCGGCGAGCGACCAGCCGAGCCCGCCCCGGAATGCCGGCAGCGCTTCCGCGCCCGCCAGCGCGGCGAGCCACGCGACGAGGTGGAACGCGACCGCCGCCCCGAAGAACCGGAACGGGACCGCGAACGGCAGCAGGCGTCCGGGAGCGCCCGCGAGGAAGGTGGCGCCGAGCGTCATGGGCGCGCCCGCTCGATCGCGAGGCGCACTTCGCCCGGTTCACCGTCGACCTGCCGCGCCTCGAAGCCGCGCTCGGCGAGTTCGGGATACAGGAACACCGGATCGCGGTCGAGGTGGACGACGAACGCGTCGCCCGCTTCGCCGCGCTCGATCAGCGACAGGATCGCGACCATCGGACCCGGCGGCGCCATGCCGCGCGCGTCGAGGTGCAGGCCGTCGGCGGCGTGGTAGATGCGCGGCACCGGACCCGGTCCGTTCATCGCCCGACCGACGCCTCGCCGGAGGCGAGTTCGCGCACGAGCCGCTGCGCATGCACGGCCGCGACCTGCCGGCGCCAGTGCGCCGAGGCGAGCGTCGTGCGCATCGGCGAGCACTGCTTCTGCACCGCCTTGCCGATGGCGTCGAGCAGCGCGTCGTCGACGTTGCGCCCGGTCCACGCCGCACACCCGTCGAGCCGGAACGGGCGCGAGGCCGCGCCGGTCACCGCGATGTCGAGCCGCTCGATCGTGCCACCCCGGGCGGCGAGGCGCACCGCGACGCCGGCGAGCGGGAAGTCGATCGCCCCGCGCATCCTCGCCTTGCGGTAGGCGCTCTTCGCGCCGCGCGGCTGCGCCGGCACGACGACGGCCACGATCAGTTCGGCGGTCTCGAGCGCGAGATGGGCGCGCCCGTCGTCGCGGTAGAGGTCCTCGAGCGCGATCGTGCGCGTGCCGTTGCGACCGGCGATCTCGACCGACGCACCGCACGCGATCAGCGCCGGGGCGAGGTCGCCCGCGAATGCCGCATGGCAGCGGTTCCCTTGCGGCGCGACGTGGCAGACGTCGCCGCCCCGCTTCAGGCAATACCCGTTGGAGCGCCGCCACCACTCGCTCTGGTTGTAGTAGACGCAGCGCGTGTCGACGCACAGGTTGCCGCCGACGGTCGCGACGCCGCGATGCCCCGGCGCCGCGATCGACGCGGCCGCCTGCGCGACCGCGGGCAGCGATGCCGCGACGCGCGGATCGGTCGCGAGGCGCGCGAGCGTGACGCCCGCGCCGATGCGGGCGCCCGCGGCGTACACGTCGAGCGCGCCGGCGCCTTCGAGGCGCGACACGTCGACCAGCACGCCGGGCGCATCGAGGCCGTGGCGAAGGTTGGGCACGAGGTCGGTGCCGCCGGCGATCGGGCGCGCCGACGGCGTCGCCGCGAGCACCTCGATCGCGCGGGCGAGCGAGGTCGTGCGCTCGAGTTCGAATGCCGGCAGGCGTTCCATGTCAGGACGCCCCTGTCGGCGCGGACGCCTTCGCACGCGCGAGCCGCTCGGCGCGCCGCCGCGCGACGATCGCCTCGAGCACGCGGTCGGCCGTGACCGGCAGCGCGTCGAAGTGCAACCCGGTCGCGTCGGCGATCGCGTTGGTGAGCGCCGGCAGGAACGCGGAGAGCGAACCCTCGCCCGCCTCCTTCGCGCCGAACGGCCCGTTGGGATCGGGCGCCTCGACGATCGAAGTGTCGATCGGCGGCGATTCGACGATCGTCGGGAACCGGTAGTCGAGGAAGTTCGCGCGGGCATGCAGACCGTCGAGGTACTGCGTCTCCTCCCCGAGCGCCTGGCCCATCCCCATCCACACCGAGCCCTGCACCTGCCCTTCGACCGCGAGCGGATTGATCGCGCGCCCGCAGTCGTGCGCGACCCACACGTTCTCGACCCGTACCTCCCCGGTGCCCTCGTCGACCTCGACCTCGACCACGATCGCCGCGTACGAGAAGCCCGCCGTCGATCCGACCGCCGCGCCTCGGAAGTTCCCGCCCTGCGTCTCGGGAGGCGTCGACCACGTGCCCTTGACCGTGATCGTGCCGGTGTCGCGCAGCGCCTCGGCGACGACCTCGCGGTAGTCGAGCCCGCGGTCGGTGCCGGCGACGCTGCAGCGCTCGCCCTCCCACTCGATGTCGGCCGGGCTCACCTCGAGCCGCTTCGCCGCCGCGGCGACCAGCACGCGCTTCATCTCGTCGCCGGCGCGGATCGCCGCGTTGCCGACCATGAACGACACGCGCGAGCTGTACGAGCCGTTGTCCTTCGGCGTCACCACGCTGTCGTTCGCGAACACGGTGAAGCGCGACATCGGCAGCCGCAGCACCTCGGCCACCGCCTGCGAGATCAGCGTCGAACTGCCCTGCCCGATGTCCGCCGCCCCGGTGAGCACGGTGATGCCGCCGTCGAAGTCGAGCTTGAGGTTGATCACCGCGTGCGGCTCGCCGGTCCAGTTCACCGGCTTCGCGGACCCCGACACGTAGTGCGAGCAGGCCATGCCGAGGCCCCGGCCGCGCGCGAGCTTCCCCTTGCGTTCGCGCCAGCGCGAGCGGCGCTCGACGATGTCGAGGCATTGGTCGAGGCCGCAGGAGTTCACCTGCAGGTCGTTGATCGTCCGGTGCGGCGCAGTGATCAGGTTCGCGCGGCGGACCGCGAACGGATCGAGGCCGAGTTCCGCGGCCATCCGGTCGAGCGTCGCCTCGAACGCGTGCCGCACGTCCACCGTGCCGTGGCCGCGCATCGCACCGTTGGGCGGCGTGTTCGCGTAGACGCGGAAGCCGCGGTAGCGCGACGCCGGCACGCGGTAGATCGCGTGCAGCAGCGCTCCCGCGTAGAGGATCGTGACGAGCCCGTAGCCCGCGTAGGCGCCGCCGCGCTGGATCACCTCCGCCTCGACCGCCGTGATCGCGCCGTCCTGCGCCAGCCCGATCTTCATCCGCACGTCGGTCTCGGGCCGCCCGCGGTGGGTGACGAAGGTCTCCTCGCGCGAGAGCTCGAGGCGCACCGTGCCGCCGGCCGCCCGCGCGAGCAGCGCCGCGATGATCTCGAAGTTCAGTGTCTCGGTGCGGTGGCCGAAGCCGCCGCCGACGAACGGCTTGACGACACGCACCGCCGACTCGTCGAGTTCGAGGCACCGGGCGAGCGCCAGGTGCACGTAGTAGGGCACCTGAGTCACCGAATGCAGCGTGAGCCGCCCGCGTTCCGCGTCCCACTGCGCGAGGGCGGCGTTCGGCTCCATCATCGCGTGGTTGACCTCCGCGTAGCGGTAGTCGAACTCGCGCACCAGCACCGCGGCCGCGAAGCCGCCGTCCACGTCGCCGAACGCCTGCTCGACCGCGCGCTCGATGTTGCCGGGCTTGCCGTCGTGCAGCTGCACCGCGCCCTCGGCGCGCGCGGAGCGCGCGTCGAACACCGCCGGGAGTTCCTCGAGGTCGAGCTCGATCGCCGCGAGCGCCGCCCGCGCGGTGGCGTCGTCGTCGGCCGCGACCGCGGCCACCGGCTCGCCGCGGTAGCGGACCTTCCCGCGCGCGAGCGGGTACTCGTTCTGCGCGATCGGGATGACGCCGTAGGCGATCGGGCAGTCGTCCGCGGTGACGACCGCACGCACGCCGGGCATCGCGCGCGCGCGCGTCGTGTCGATGCCGCGGATCCGCGCGTGCGCGGACGGACTGCGCAGGATCGCGCCGACGAGCGCGCCGCGCGGCGCGAGGTCCGCCGTGTAGCGCGCCGCGCCGGTCACCTTCTCGATGCCGTCGACGAGCGGCAGGCGGACGCCGACCGCCTTCGCCGCGGGCGCGCTCTTCGGGCCGGGAATCACCGTCCGCCTCCCGCCGCGGCGGCTTGCACCGCCTCGATGATCTTCACGTAGCCGGTGCAGCGGCACAGGTTGCCGGAGAGCGCCTCGCGGATCGAGGCCTCGTCGGGCGCGGGGTTCGTCCGCAGCAGCGCCTCGGCCGCCATGATCATGCCCGGCGTGCAGAAGCCGCACTGCGCGCCGAGCTTCTCGTGGAAGGCCGACTGCAGCGCGCCCATCCGCCCGCCTGCCGCGAGCCCCTCGACGGTCTCGACCTTCGCGCCCTCGCAGCGCACCGCGAGCGCGAGGCAGGAGAGCTGCGGACGGCCGTCGACCAGCACCGTGCAGGCGCCGCACTCGCCGCCGTCGCAGCCGCGCTTGGTGCCGGTCAGGCCGAGCTGTTCGCGCAGGAAGTCGAGGAGCAGCGTCGCGTCGCCGACCGCCTCCTCGCGGCGGCGGCCGTTGACCTCGAGCGCGAGCACGCGTCGCGACATCGCGCTAGCCCTTCGGCCGGAGGTCGCGCACGCGCACCGCCTTGCCCTGCGAACGCGGAATCTCGCCGGGGGCCTTCACGACGACATCGGTCGTGATGCCGACGAGCGACTTGACGTGGTGCGCCGCCGCGTAGGCGACGGCCGGCCAGGTCGGCGGCGCCGCATCGGCCGCCGCCTCGACCTCGATGGTCACGTGGTCGAGGCTCCCACGGCGCTCGACGACGAGCTGATAGTGCGGCGCGATGCCCGGCAGACCGACCAGCACCGCCTCGATCTGCGACGGATAGACGTTCACGCCCCGGATGATCAGCATGTCGTCGTTGCGGCCGGTGACGCGCAGGATGCGCCGGTGCGTGCGGCCGCAGGCGCAGGGCTCGCTGGTGAGGCGCGTGACGTCGCGCGTCCGGTAGCGCAGCATCGGCAGCGCTTCCTTGGTGAGCGTCGTGATGACGAGTTCGCCGATCTCGCCCTCGGGCAGCGGCTCGCCGGAGTCCGGGTCGATCACCTCGAACAGGAAGTGGTCCTCCCAGCCGTGCTGGCCCGCCTGAGCCTGGCACTCGCAGGCCACGCCCGGACCCATGATCTCGGACAGGCCGTAGACGTCGATCGCCTTCAGACCGAGGCGCGCCTCGATCTCGCGACGCATCGCCTCGCTCCAGGGTTCCGCGCCGAACAACCCGACCTCGAGCCTGCCCTCCTTGCGCAGGTCGACGCCCATCGACTCCGCGACTTCGGCCATCGCGAGCGCGTAGGACGGCGTCGCGCACAGCACGCGCGCCCCGAAGTCGACGATCAGCGCGATCTGGCGCTCGGTCGAACCGCCCGACATCGGCACGACGACGCCGCCGAGCTTCTCGGCGCCGTAGTGCGCGCCGAGCCCGCCGGTGAAGAGCCCGTAGCCGTACGCGTTGTGGACGACGTCGCCTCGACGCGCGCCCGCGCAGGCGAGCGAGCGCGCCATCAGGTTCGCCCAGGTGTCGAGATCCCGCGCGGTGTATCCGACGACCGTCGGCTTGCCGGTCGTGCCCGACGAAGCGTGCAGCCGCGCGAGTTCGCCGACCGGACGTGCGAACAGGCCGAACGGATAGGTGTCGCGCAGGTCGGTCTTGACCGTGAACGGCAGCCGCGCGACATCGTCGAGCGTGCGGATATCGTCGGGCGCGAGCCCGGCGGCGCGCATCCGCTCGCGGTGCAGCGGCACGTTGCTCCACGCATTCGCGACCGTCGCCCGCAGCCGCTCGAGCTGCAGCGCGAGCAGGCGCTCGCGCGGCATCGTCTCGATGGCCGGTTCTCGGTACGCCGCGTCGCCTGCCCGCGACACGACATTCGATTCCGCCCTGGTCGTCGCGCCCATGGTCCTCCTCCCGTTCGCGGTCTTCGCCGCCGCGTCAGGCCCGCTTGCCGCGCACCGGCATGCGCGGGATCGCGAACCCCTGGTTGAACGCGCCGCGCACGATCATCGCGGCCTTGAACCACGCACCCGCGATGACCGCGAGTGCCCCTGCCGCCGCGGCGAGCCCGAGCACCGTACCTTCCTGGCCGGACACCGCCGCGATGGCGACGAGCGTCAGCGGCACGAACGTGCCGCCGACGGCGAGTGCACTGCCCGGGAGCGCGAGCGCGGCGGAGGCGCGCGCGTTCGCGGCGATCGAGCGCCGGTAGGCGAGCCACGCCACGAGCCGCACGACGAGCAGCGCGCCGAAGACCGCGAGCCCGGCGCGCGTCCCCTGCGCATGCCAGGCCGCGGCGATCCACCACAGGCCCGCGCCTTCCGCGACCGCCGTCGCGACGACGAGCGCCGGCGTCGCCGGCGACCGCCAGGCCGGGATGCCTTTCGCGGCGCGCAGGATGCGGCCCTGGCACCATGCGAACACGAGCGCCGCCACGGCAGCGAGGCCGCCCGCGACGGACGCGAGCGCCGATCCCGCGGCATGCGCCCACGCGCCCGCGATCGCGAGCACGCCGAGCGCCACCGCGGCGATCGCCTCTCGGCTCATCCACGAGGTACGGGGATTCGCGAACACGTTGATCGCGCGGAGCGGCCGGCCGATCTCGAGCCAGACGGCGAAGAGCCCGAGGCCGACGAGCGCGAGTCCGGCGAGGAGCGCGACGGCCGCGGGCCGGCCGCTCGCGCCCGACACGACCGACACGATGACGAGGCCCGACCCCGCGCCGCCGGCGACGAAGTTCGCGGCGGCACGCAGGTCCCAGTGCTTCTGCACCCACGGCGTCGGTCCATAGCTCATCGACGCCCCCCCGCGCGCGCGAAACCCGTTCGACTTCCGGCGAACGCGCGGACCGCGATCGTGAACCCGGCAGCGCTCATGCCAGCTCCATCGCTTCCTCGACCAGCTGCTTCAGCGCCGGCACGCCGCCGGTGGGTTGCGCCCCGTCCCACAGGTAGTAGAAGCCCGGACCGGTGCCGAGTTCGTCGTGCATGCGGAAATGCGCGTTGCCCTCGAGCAGTTGCGACACGTTGCTCGACGGGTCGTCGAGGTCGCCGAAGGTGAGCGCCTGCGCGATGCAGGCGTTCACGCAGGCGGGCGTCGCCTCCGGGTCGACGCCCGGGGTCTGACCCTTCGCGAGCCCGGCGTCGATCCGGTCGACGCAGAACGTGCACTTGGTCGCGACCGCGAGGCGGTCGGGGTCGTGGCGCTTCGCCTCGTGCGCCACGGCCTTGCCGTAGGCGAAGGTCGCGCGCTCGGTCTTGTAGCGGGCCTGGTAGGGGCAGGCGACCGCGCAGTACGCGCAGCCGATGCAGAGATCGTAGTCGATCGTGACGATGCCGTCGGCGCGCTTCTTCGTCGCCGTGGTCGGGCAGACGTGCATGCACGGCGGATCGTCGCAGTGCTGGCAGCCGACCGGCACGAACGCCCGCTTCACTTCCGGATACTCGCCGACCTCGATGTCCAGCACGCGCCGCCACTGGACGCCGGGCGGCGTCGCGTTCGCGTGCTTGCACGCCGCGGTGCAGGTCTGGCAGCCGACGCAGCGGCGCAGGTCGGCGATCATCGCCCAGCGCGTCATCGGCGCCCCTTGCGCGGCGGGCCGATCCGCCGCAGCGACACGCGCACGACGTCGGCCCCCGAGCCGGTCGCGTCGGTGAGGCCGAGCGACATCGACGCGAGCGTGTTGAGGCTCGCGAGCCCGAAGTCCTTCGCGTAGGGCGTCGCCCAGTGGTCGAACTGGCCGATCGCGAGCAGCGTGTCGGGGCGGATTCCTTCGCGGACCACGGCGTTGCCGCGCGTCCTGCGGTGCGGCGTGGCGAGTTCGATCTCGTCGCCGTCCTCGATGCCCATCCGCCGCGCGGTCGCGCCGTTGACGATGACGCCGCGGTGCCCGGCGACGTTCTGCGCGACCTCGCGGATCAACTGCATGCCGACGTTGCCGCCCCACGCGTACTGCATGCTGCGCGCCGTCAGCATCCAGAAGGGGTACGCGGAGGGGTCGCCGCCCTGCTCCCGCAGCGCGTCGTCCCACAATCCGGGGAAGTCCTTCCACGCCGGCAGCGCGCGGTACTCCTCGAGCTGGCGGTCCCACCAGCGCATGTCGTGCTCGTGCAGCCGCTTGCCGAGCTCGGCGCCGATGCGCATGAGCCGCTCCTGGTAGGGCAGCTCGAAGCGCAGGTCCTGCGCGACGAGCGTCGGCAGCAGGTACCAGTCGATCTGCGGGAACGGCCTGGTCTTGAGCCCGTGGCGCTTCCACCAGTCGAGCCCGTGCTGTTCGCGACCCTCGGTGAGTTCGGCGCAGGCCGCCTTGCACACCGCGTCCCAGATGGCCTCGCGCGAGTGGCCGCGCGTCACGTCGAGTTCGACGTTCCACCCCGGCCCCTTGAGCGGCACGCAGGCCACACCCCGGTTGATCGCCGCGACGTACTCGCGCTCGAGTCCGCAGCGCGCGGCGAGTTCGCTCGCGATCTCGGTGAAGTCGCGGGCCTCGCCCTGCGCGGCCACCACCGGCTGGCGCAGCGCGAAGCCCTGATGGTTCCAGAACTGCTCGACGAACTTCGTGCCGCCGACGCGGATCAACTGCAGACTCTCGAGGTCGGTCGCGTCGGGGAGCAGGACGTCGGCGAAGTGGTTGGTCTCGTCGCGCGTGTACGCGAACGCGACGACGAACGGGAAGCGCGCCATCTTCTGCTGCACGCCGGTCGTGTCCCAGAACGAGATCGCCGGATTGGTGCGGTAGACGAACCAGACGTCGGGCGCGGTGACGCGCGGCAGGCCCTTCGGCGTCTCGTCCATGAACATCCACGAGAAGTGCGTCGGGCCGAGCGCCTGGCTCCAGGGGCCGTCGGAGGCGAGCGGCACCATCGTCTTGTAGGCGTTGCGGATGTTCGGCTTCGGCGACCAGCCCTTGCGGTCGGTCGGGTTCATCGGATAGGCCATGAATCCGTCCGGCCCTGCCTTGACGCTCTTCAGGCGGTCGTTCTGCGGACGGTTCAACCGCACCGTCGTGCCGATCGTTCCGCCCGGCACTTCGAGCGCGCCGACGAACGCCGCGAGCATCGTGCGCGCCCAGCAGCACTCGTAGCCGCCCCAGCCGTTGTTGACCGTCTTGCCGAGCGACACCGCCACCGGCCGGAACGGCAGCGTCACGCCGTCGACCTCGATCGTCTCGCCGACCCGCGCGTGGTCGAGGTACTCGTTCGCGATCCGGCGGATGCGCGCGGCGGGCACCTCGCACACGCCTTCCGCCCACTCCGGCGTGTACGGCGCGAGGTGTTCGACGGTCAAGGTGAACGCGGTCGTGCCGCGAAGCGTCCCCTCGGCGAGCACCTCGCCGTCCGGTCCGATCTCGATCGCGTCCGCCTCGTAGCGGCCTTCGAGCGCCTCGGTCATGCCTTCGGTGTCGAACGGCACCGCCGCGAGGCGCGAGGCGTCCCACACCAGCGGCTTCTGCGACTCCCGCTCGCGCAGGTAGTAGCCGTTCGGCCCGACCAGGTAGGGCGACGCGGTGCGCTTCGCGAGGAACGGCAGGTCGAGACGCCTGCGTTCCGCCTCGTGCACCAGCACGTGCATCAGCGCGAACAGGAACGCCGCGTCGGTCTTCGGCTTGATCGGCACCCACTCGGCCGAGCACGCGCCGGTGATCGACAGGTGCGGCTCCACCTGCACGCGCTTCATGCCGCGCACGCGCGCGTTCGCGTGGCGCCAGACGCCGACGACGCCGCCCGACGCCTCGACGTTCGCGCCGCAGGAGATCAGGTAATCGGTGCGCGGCGTGTCCGGCGCGACGATGAACGCGCGGTGCCAGAACTCGCCGTACAGGTGCTCGGAGTGGTAGCACTTCACGCCCTGCCCCGAGCCGAAGCCCATGTCGACCGGGCCCCACGACGACAGGAACGCGGGCAGCGTGCCCATGTACGACTGCGGCGTGCCGCCGCCGCCGAAGGTCGCGGCGACGCGCGGATAGCCGGACGCGTCGACGAGCCCTTCGGCGCGGATCGCGTTCAGCTTGCCGGCGATGAGTTCGAAGGCCTCGTCCCACGAGATCGGCACGAACCCCGGATCCTCGTCGCGGCCCTTGCGCGGATTGGTCCGCCGCATCGGCGAGAGCACGCGGCCCGGGTGGTAGGTCTTCTGGACGAGCCCGTAGGCCTTGACGCAGACCTTGCCGCCGCCCGGGTGGATCGAAGACGCGCAGAAATTCGGCTCGACCTCGGTCGCGACGCCGTCCTCGACCTTGACGGTCAGGAGATCCGGGCCCGCGACGCACTGGTAGCAGTACGTCGGCACCCGCACGACGGAGGCCGCGGCCACGGCGGGAACCGGGTCAGGCGCCCGCCGGCGCGAGGCCCGCCTTCTGCGCCTTCGCGGCGAGGCGCGCCTCGGTCGACTTCTGGTCGACGACGAAGCGGTGGTGGTGCCCGCGGCAGACGAGATCGACGCCGTCGCGCGCGGACACGTCGAAGGTGATCGCGCGGCCCGAGACCGCGGCGATGCTCACCGTGATCTCGACCGTCATGCCGAGGAGCGTCGCCGCGAGGTGGTCGATCTCGACGCGGGTGCCGACGCTGTCCTCGCCGGGGTCGAGGTGCGCGAGCAGCATTTCGCGCGCCGTCACCTCGATGTCGCGCACGAGCATCGGCGTCGCGTAGACGCGCGCCTTCTCGCCCATGAAGCCTATCGTGCGCTCGCGATCGACCGTGTACGACCGCGTCGCGGCCAATCCGGATACCAGTGTCGGCTTCATCGGGGATTCCCTCCGGGCGATTCGTGTCCGCGGCGGCCGGGTGCCCGGATTCGCGCCGTGCTTCCCGGCGGGGCCGCGCATCCGTCCGCCGCGGGCGCGCGGCGATCCGGGGCTCGGTTGAGGCCCTGCCGATTCCGGACTATTCTGGTAAGCGGATGCCGAAATGCATTTGATGCGCATCAACGGGAGCGAAAGCGGGGCACGCATGGGGACACGGACGCGGACGACGGCCCGGCCAGGGGGCGCGGCGCTCGCCCCGACGGGACGCGCGAGGCCGCGGGACGCCCGCGCGCGGACGCGGGCCGCCGCGCGCCGTCGGTCGGGCGCGATCGAGCCGCAGCTCGAGATCCGTCCCGCGCGCCCCTCCGACCTCGCGCCGGTGATCGCGATCGACACGGAAGTGACCGGGCTCGCGAAGCCCGCCTACTGGCGCGGCATCTTCAGACGCTACGCCGACAGCGCGAAGGCGGGCCGCCACCTGCTGGTCGCGACGGCGTCGGGCGAGGTCGTCGGCTTCATCATCGGCGAGGTCCGCGACTGGGAGTTCGGCTCGCCGCCGTGCGGCTGGGTCTTCGGCATCGACGTGCGTCCCGGCGCGCGCCTCGCCGGCGTGGGCACGAAGCTCCTCGCGGCCATCGTGAAGGCGTTCCGCCGCTCGGGCGTCGCCACCGTGCGCACCATCCTCGCACGCGAGAACGCGCTGGTGCTCTCGTTCTTCCGGAGCCAGGGCATGATGGCCGGTCCGTTCATCTCGCTCGAGATGGAGCTCGGGTGAGGCTGCAGAAGAACACCCGGCTCGCGCTCTACAGCGTGCTCGAGTTCGCGGCGGCCCCCGGCCGCCACGTCGCCGCGTTCGAGATCGCGGACAAGTACGGCGTATCGCCGCACCACCTCGCGAAGGTGCTCTCGGTGCTCGCGCACGAGGGCATCGTCGAGTCGGTGCGCGGCGTGGGCGGCGGCTACCGGTTCGCGGCGAACGCGCGCCGCCTGACCCTCGACGACGTGATCCGCTGCTTCGAGGACGACTCTTCCGCCGGCGCCGCCCGGCGCGACGCCGGAGAACGCACGCCCGCCGGCCGCGCGATCGCGACCGTCCTCGCCGAGATCGACGAGATCGAACGCGCGACGTTCCGGTCGATCACGATCGCGACGATGCTGCGGATCATGGCGCGGCAGGACGCCGCACCTCCGGCCCGCCGGCCGCGCCGCTGACATCTCCACCCGCGGTGCCGGGCACGCGCCCGGCATCCTCGGCGAGTCACCAGCCGAACTTCGCGCGCGCGGCGTCGCTCATCCGGTCGGGCGTCCACGGCGGGTCGAACGTGAGTTCGACGTCCACCGCGGCGAGCGACGGGAAGCGGTCGAACACGGCGTCGCGGACCGAATCGCGCAGGTAGTCGCCGACCGGGCAGGTCGGCGTGGTCATCGTCATCGTCACGGCGACCTTGTCGTCATCGACGTCGACTCCGTAGATGAGGCCGAGATCGACGATGTTCATGCCGGCCTCGGGGTCGATGACGGTCGAGATCGCGGCGAGGACCGCGTCGTGGTCGGGGATCGAGAGTGCGTCCATGCCAGGAGGTGGTCGCCGTGGTAGGGCGACGCCGGTACGAAAGCGCGACACGCCGGAGCGGCGACGGCGCCTCGTCCGCGCATCTTAGCCCATGGAGCGGCGCCTTCCCCGCCGTGCACCCGCGCATTCGACCGTGCCGTTGACCTCGGTCAAGGCCGCGCGACGCGACGCGCCGCACAGTCGTCGCGGCCGCGACCGGGATGGCTCCCTGGGCCGTGGCGCGACCTCGACCCGGGAGTGCCCCGATGCAACTGGCTGGACGCAACGCGATCGTGACCGGCGCCGCGCGCGGCATCGGCGCGGCCGTCGCCCGCGCGTACGCGCGCGAAGGCGCGAAGGTCGCGCTCGTCGACCTCGACGGCGACGGCGCCGCGGACCTCGCGCGCGAGATCGAAGCCGCCGGCGGCCGCGCCGTCGGCATCGCCTGCGACGTGGGGCGGCGCGACAGCGTCGACGCGATGGCCGCGGAGGCCGCGCGCGCGCTCGGGCCGATCGACGTGCTGGTGAACAACGCGGGCGTCATCCGCCCGGCGATGCTGCACAAGATGAGCGCCGAGCAGTGGGAGACGGTCCTGCGCGTCCACCTCGACGGCGCGTTCTTCTGCCTGCAGGCGGTCGCGCCCGCGATGATCGAACGTGGCCGGGGCCGCGTCATCAACGTGACCTCGGCCGCCGGCGTGCTCGGCACGATCGGCCAGATCAACTACAGCGCCGCGAAGGCCGGCATCCTCGGGCTCACCAAGTCCGCCGCACGGGAACTCGCGAAGCACGGCATCGTCGTGAACGCGATCGCGCCGGGCGCCGCGACGCCGATGACCGAGACGATCCGCACCGATGAACGGTTCCGCGACCGCTATCTCGAGAAGATCCCGATGGGCCGCTGGGCCGAGCCCGACGAGATCGCGCCGCTGTTCGTGTTCCTCGCCTCGGACGGCGCGAGCTACGTCACCGGACAGGTGATCGCCGCCGACGGCGGCATGACCATCTGCTGAGGCGCCGCGCGCGCCCGGGTTCCCGGCCCGACGCGCTACGCCGCCACCGCCCGCGCCGGAACGGCCGTCACCTGCGCCTCGCCCGCCGTCGCGCGCGCGCGTTCGAGAAGCCGCGCCCAGCCCAGATCGATCTCCGCCTGCAGCGTCGCCTGCTCCGCCGCCGAGAGCCCGCGGTAGCGCCCCTGCAGCGCGAGATAGTCGGTGACCGGCCGGGGCTTGTGCGCGACGTTGAGCGTGTAGCGCGTCCCGTCCTCGATCTCGTAGAGCGGAAAGGCGCCGCACTCGACCGCGTAGCGCGCGGCGGTGAGTCCCATGTCGTCGGCGAGTCCCCAGCCGTCGATGCAGGGAATGAGCACGGTGACGATCCGGGTTCCGCGGATCGCCTTCGCCTTGCGGATCTTCGCGACGAGATCGGGGAGGTGGCTCGCGCTCGCGGTCGCCACGTAGGGCACGCCGTGCGCGGCCATGATCTCGGAGAGGTTCTTCTTGCGCGAGGTCTTGCCCGCCGGCGTCGAGCCGGTCCGCGCGAACTGCGGCGTCGACGACGACTTCTGCGCGCCGGTGTTCATGTAGCCCTCGTTGTCGAGGCAGACGTACAGGAAGTCCTCGTTGCGCTCGGCCGCCGACGACAGGCACTGGAAGCCGATGTCGTAGGTGCCGCCGTCGCCGGCGAGCACGAGTACCTGCGTGTCGCGCTTGCCCTGTGCATCGAGCGCGCGACGCAGTCCCGACGCCGCCGCCGCGCTCGCCTCGAGCGTCGGCTGGTAGACCGGGATCCTCAGCGAACTCATCGGCTGCGGTCCCGCGATGATCGCCATGCACGAGGGAGGCACCACCGCCATCGTGTCCGGACCCATCGTCGAGAGGATGTGCCGCACCGACAACGCCTCGATGCAGCCGGGGCAGGCGGCGTGGCCCGAGCAGAGCATCGGGTCGTCCTGGAGGTCGAACTTCATCATGGCGATCACCTCACCCAGATCGATTCGGGACGCGGCGTCGAGGCGAGCGCGTCGCGCACGAACGCGGCGATCCGCGCCGGCGGCACGTTGACGCCGCCCACGCCGGCGAGGAGCCCATGCACGCGCGGCGCCTCCGCCATGCCGTAGAGCGCCGCCTTGAGTTCCTGGTGCAGGATCCCGCCGGCGCCCGGCGAGTGATTGCGGTCGAGCACGACGACGTCGCGTACGCCCGCGAGCGCCGCGCGCAGCGCGGAGACCGGAAGCGGACGGAACAGGCGCACCTTGGCGAGTCCCACCGCGACCCCGGCGTCGCGCAACGCGTCGATCGCCTCGCGCGCCGTCCCGCACATGCTGCCCATCGCGACGACGACCGCGTGCGCGCCGTCGCAGCGGTAGCGTTCGACCACGCCGAAGCTCCGCCCGAATCGCTCGCCCCACGCGCGGTCGGCTTCGGCGAGGAGACGCGGCACCTGTCCCATCGCCTCCTCGATCGCCTGCCGGTGGCGGCAGAACATGTCCTGCGACACCACGTTGCCCCAGGACTCGACCCGCGCGGTGTCGAGCCTGTGCGCCGGCGCGTACGGCGGCAGGTAGGCGTCGACGTCGGCCTGCCGCGGCACCTCGACCGGCTCCAGCGCGTGCGACACGTAGAACGCGTCGAGGTTGACCATCGCCGGCACCTGCACCGCCTCCGCGACGCGGAACGCCTGGACGACGCTGTCGAGCGCCTCCTGCGCGCTCTCGACGTAGAGCTGGATCCAGCCGGTGTCGCGCTGCGCGAGGCTGTCGGTCTGGTCGGGCCAGAACGCCCAGGGCGAGGCGACCGTGCGGTTGATGTTCGCGAGCACGATCGGCGCGCGCGCGCCGGCCGCGTAGTGCAGGAGTTCGTGCATCAGCAACAGGCCCTGCGACGCGGTCGCGGTGAACACGCGCACGCCGGCGAGCGAGGCGGGGATGCACGCCGACATCACCGAGTGCTCGGACTCCGGCGTGATGATCTCGGCGTCGAACGCGCCTTCCGCCTGGAACTCGGTCAACTGTTCGAGCACCGGCGTCTGCGGGGTGATCGGGTAGACCGGGCAGACCTGCGGCCGCGCGAGCCGCGCGCCCCAGGCCACCGCCTGGTTGCCGGTGAGGAGCATCGTGCGCGGGACGTCCCCGCCCTCCGCACGGGATTCCGGTGTCGCAACGGCGGCATCCATGACTATCTCGCCTCCTCGACCATGTCCATCGCGCCGGTCGGGCACTCCTTCACGCACAGCCCGCACCCCTTGCAGTAGTCGCCGAGCACCCGGTAGCCGCCGTCGGAGCGCTCGATCGCGAGGTCCGGACAGACGACCACGCAGCCGTCGCAGGCGATGCAGGTACCGCAGGAGAAGCAGCGCGTCGTCTCGGCGAGCGCCTGCTCGATGTCGAGGCCGAGCTGCACCTCGTCGCCGGTCGCGAGCCGCTGCGCCGCGTCGAGGCTACGCGCCGCCGCGCGCGCGAGCGGCGGATACGCATGCGTCGCGATCGCGGTGAGCGGCACGATCGACTCGCGCGTGGTGGTCCGCGGTCTCGCCGTGTGGCGTGCGCCCGCGGCTTCCGCATCACCGGCGCGTGCGCGCAGCCACCGGTCGATCGCGTGGGCCGCGCGTTCCCCCTGCCCGACCGCCTCGGTCACGAAGCGCTCCATGCTCGCGACGTCGCCGCCGGCCCACACGCCCTCGCGGCCGGTCGCCTGCACGCCATCCACCTCGATGAGCGCGCCGCGCGACGGCGCCACGCCGCAAAGCGCAGCGAGGTCCGCATCCTGTCCGATCGAGGTGACGATCGCGTCGGCCTCGAGGTCGAACGCGGTCCCGTCGATGGCCGTGACGCTGAACTGTCCGCGCCGCGCGCCGGGTTCGAAGTCCACGCGCGTGCACTCGAGCGCGACCGCCGCGCCGCGCTCGACCGCGCGGACGAGCATCGCGCCGTCGACGAGCCGGATGCCCTCCTCCAGCGCCTCGTCGACCTCCTCGCGCTGCGCGGGCATCCGGCCGCGCGGTTCGAGCGCGAGGACCGTCACGTCGTGGCCGGCGCGCCGGGCGCTGCGCGCGGCGTCGAGCGCGGCGCTGCCGCCGCCGATCACCACGAGCCGCCGGCCCAGGTCGGGCGGCGCGCCGGCGTTCGCCGCCGCGAGCCACGCGGCGCCGTCGACGACCCAGGGCCGGCCGTAATCGAGCGCGGGCAGGCGCTTGTGGCGCTGCGCGCCGGTCGCCACGTAGATCGCGTCGTGCGCCGTACGAAGCGCCTCCCATTGCTCCGCGGTCGCGGGCGATTCGTTCAGACGCACCTCGACGCCGAGCGCGACGATGCGCGCGATCTCGGCGTCGAGCACGTCGCGCGCGAGCCGGTAGGACGGGATGCCGTGGCGCATCAGGCCGCCGAGCGCTCCGGTCGCCTCGACGAGCGTCACCCGGTAGCCCAGCTTGCGCAACTGGTAGGCCGCCGAGAGCCCCGAGGGCCCGCCGCCGACCACGGCGACGCGCTCGCCCCGCTCGACCTCGGGCGACGCGCAGGCCCAGCCGCGTTCGATCGCGAGGTCGCCGACGAAGCGCTCCAGCTTGCAGATCGACAGCGACTCGTCGAAGGTCGCGCGGTTGCACGCGCTCTCGCAGGGGTGATGGCAGATGCGCCCGGCGATCGCGGGAAACGGATTGTGGCGCGAGAGCACGTCGAACGCGCCGCGGAAGTCGCGCTCGCGCGCGAGTCCGATCCACTCGGCGATGTCGCCGTTGACCGGGCAGGCCCGGTGGCAGGGCGACGGCGCCTGCACGTGGCGCGGGATCGCCGCGCGCCAGGTGCCGGTGCGGATCGCCTCGGTCGATCCGGTGGTCCAGATCGGCGGGACGAGTTCGGCGGGAGCGTTCATGCGGCGGCCTCCAGCGTCGCGAGCGAAGCGTCGACGGCGCGCCAGCCTTCCTGGCAGGCGGCGAGGTTCTCGTCGGTGAGCTTCGGCGAGCGCTCCGCCACCGTGCGCTCGAGCGCCGCGAGCGACGGCGAGCCGATGGCCCGGGCGAGCGCGCCCAGCAGCGCGGAGTTCACGATGCGCCCGAGCCCCGCGCGCCGCGAGACCGCGATCGCGTCCACCGGGATCACCCGGTAGCCGGGCAGCGCGCGCGCGAACTCGCCGGCTCCGCGCGCCGAGTTGACGACGATGATCGTGTCCGCGTGCGCGGTCGCGAGCAGCCGGCCTTCGAGCAGGGTCGCGTCGAAGCACAGGATCGCGTCGGCGCGTTCGATGTCGCAGCGGACCCGTACCGGCCGCTCGTCGACGCGCAGGAACGACGACACCGGCGTCCCGCGCCGCGCGCCGCCGTAGCTCGCGAAGCACTGCACGAACCGGCCTTCGGCGAAATAGGTCGCGGCGAGCAGGTTGCCCGCGGTCTGCGCGCCCTGTCCGCCGCGGCCCTGGATGACGATCTCGAGCACGTTTCCTCCTTTGCGCGGGCGAACCCGCCGGCGGCCCGTCGCCTCCCGGCGCCCGGACGCGCCTGCGTCCGGCCCTCCGGCAACGGGGCGGGATCTCGCGGGCGAGGGTAGGCCGGGGCTTGGCATTCGTCCAATCGATTGTCAGAATGCACGACATTCATATGGTGCATGGCCATGAACTTCCGGCGCCTCGACCTGAACCTGCTGCGCGTGCTCTGCGCCGTCCACGCGACCGGTTCGGTGACCGCCGCCGCGCGAGCGCTCGCCCTGTCGCAGCCGGCGGTGAGTCACGCGCTCGCGCGATTGCGCGAGGCGTTCGCCGACGCGCTCTTCGTGCGCTCGGCGTCCGGGCTCAACCCCACGCGGCTCGCCGAGCGCGTGGTCCCGGAGGTCGTCGCGCACCTGCGGGCGCTGGAGGCCACGCTGGTGTCCTCGGGCGCGTTCGATCCGGCCGCCGACCGGGTGCACTGGCGGCTGTCGATGTCCGACCTGGGCGAGATCCTGTTCCTGCCGCCGCTCGCCGCCGCGCTGCGGCGCGAGGCTCCGCATGCCGGGCTGGAGAACGCCGGCGTGCCGGCGCACGCGGTGAACGCGGCGCTCGTCTCGCGCGAGATCGACCTCGCGATCGGCATCCTCGTGCCGACGCACCGCGGCGTCGCCGGCGAGTCGCTGGTCCACGAGCGCTACGTCGCGGTCACCGCGCGCGGATGGCGTCTCGCGACGGGCCCCGCGGGCCGCGCGCTCACCGCGCGGCAGCTCGCCTCCGCCTCGCTCGCGGTCGCCTCGC
This sequence comes from Burkholderiales bacterium, assembly GCA_015075645.1. Lineage (NCBI taxonomy): Bacteria > Pseudomonadati > Pseudomonadota > Betaproteobacteria > Burkholderiales > Burkholderiales bacterium. Next base: position 567,919 of record JABTUF010000001.1, read on the forward strand.
CCACCGCCACCTACCACGAGAGCGTGCAGCGCATGCTCGACGCGCTGGGGCTCGCCGAGCGCACGGTGGTGCACGCGCGCCACTACGCCGCGCTTCCCGACCTCGTCACCTCGACCGACCTCCTCGCGATCGTGCCGAGGATGCACGCGCGCGCGATGGAGAAGCGCTGGCCGGTGCGCGTCTGGGCGCTGCCCGGCGAGGTGCCCGAGTACGACGTGCGGATGCTCTGGCACGAGTCGGCCGAACGCGATGCCGCGCACCGGTGGCTGCGCGCGCTCGTGCGGCGGCTGTTCGCACGCGGCAGCGCGGGAGCGGACCGACCGCGGCCGGTTCGAAACAGCGGGCCGTCTCGGTAGTCTCGCCTTCCGGGACGCCCTTCCAGACCCGTACGGGGTTGGGATCGGCACGGGAATCGCGTTCTCACCGCGTTCCCCTGGGCACTGCGCAGCGCGCCGGACCTGCCGTCCGGGCGATCCACCGCCACAGTGTTGTACTCATGCAACGCGCCGCCAGCGCGTCCGGCCTTGCCGCGAAGGCGCCACACAACGCGCCCGCGAACGGTCGTACGATAGCCTGTCGGGATCGAAGGGAGAGCGACCGTGAACGTGAGCCGAATCTTCGCCGTGTGCGCATTCGCGGGCGCCCAGTTCGCATTCGCGGGAGCCGCGTTCGCGCAAGCCTGCGTCAATCGTCCGGACCTGATGCTCTGCGGGTCGAGCGCCCGGCCGCTGTCCGGGCTCTACTCGAATTCCGGCCCGTTCAGCGAGGTGTCGAGCTGCACGCCGACGGCGAACACGCAGGCGATGTTCGTCTCCCGCTACGCGACGATCGCGGGCAACGGCGCGGCATGGCTCGCCTACCTCAACGCCGGCGGGCGGATCATCACCGAGTACAGCACCGGCGCGGCGATCTACAACGAGATCTACGGCACTGCCTATCCGGACGGAGTGCAGAGCGGCGCCTGCTACGACAACCCGATGCCGTCGGCCAAGCTCAACACGGGCAATCCGTTCTGGGTGGCGAATCCGATTCCCGCGACGGCTCCCGGTGTCGAAGGTTGCGGATACAATCTCGCCGCGCTCGTCGCGGGCGAGCCGTCGGTCACGGCGCTCGGTGCGCGGAGCGCGGACACGGCCGACATCAAGTTCGCGCTCCGGCCGCAGGGCGGCGGAACGCTGTTCCTGCTCGAGGCCGACTGGCAGGACACCGACACGCCGGTGTTCGACGCGAACAACCTCGCGTTCCTCGACGCGATGATCTCCTTCTGCGGCGGCCCCGTGGCGCCGGTCCTTTCCCGCTATCCCGTCCCCGTCGACGAGCCGCTCGCGCTGGGCGGCCTCGCGGCGCTCGTGGCGGTCCTGGGCGGCGCGTTGGCCCGGCGACGGCGCGCCCGCTCGAACGCCGCCTGATGCGTCGGGGCGTCGCGTAGACCCGGAACCTCCGGGCCGCGCGAAGCGGATGCGCGCGCCCGAGGCGCGCGCATTTCTGGCACGATTCGGCTGCGGCGTCGGCGTCGCTGCAAGGCGCCCCGTCGCGCATCGTCCACCCACGAGGTCCTCCATGGGCAACCGCGACAAGCAGCGCAAGGAACCGAAGAAGCCGAAGCAGCCGAAGAAGCCGTAACCCGGCGTTCCGCGGCAACGGGCGGGCGCGGCGTCACCGCGCTCGCCCGGTGTCCACGGGTTGACCGAGGTCAGCATGCCGCAGGCAGCGATTCGCTAGAATCGGCGCACGGGCGCTCACGGCACCCGGCGCGCCCGATGCCCGACTACCTCGCGATCAAGCACGTCCACACCGGCGCGGCCGCGGTCTCGCTCTCGCTGTTCGTGCTGCGCGGCGCGTGGCGCTGGAGCGCTCCGGAGCGGCTCGGTGCGCTCTGGGTGCGCGTGGTGCCACACGTCGTCGACACCGTGCTCCTCGCCTCGGCGGTCTGGCTCGCCTGGCAGATCGGGCGCGGCGCGGCCTCGTGGATCACGGCGAAGGTCGTCGCGCTCCTCCTCTACATCGTGCTGGGCTCGATCGCGCTCAAGCGCGGCCGCACGCCCGGTGTCCGCGCCGCGGCGTTCTTCGCCGCGCTCGCGACCTTCGGCTACATCGTCTCGGTCGCGCTCACCAAGTCTCCCTGGGGGGCGCTCGCGCGCCTGTGACCGCCATGGCCCCTTCCCTGCTCCCCAGCGGCGAAGCCGCGACCTTCGACGAGCCGCTCGAGATGCTGTCCGCCTGCCACGGCCGCATCCGCAAGCAGCTCGCGACGCTCGCCCGTCTCGAGCGCCATCTGCCGGTGCACGGGCACGACGCCGACGCGCGCGCCGCGGCGCGCGCGATCCTGCGCTACTTCGACACCGCGGCGATCCACCACCACGAGGACGAGGAACGAAGCGTCCTGCCGCGCCTCGTGGCGCGCGCTCCCGAGGCCCGGGCGCTCGCCGACCGCATCGACGGCGAACACGCGGAGATCGCCTCGCGCTGGCGCCGCCTGCGGCCACTGCTGTCGGGCATCGCGTGCGGTCAGCGCGCCACGATGCCGCCGGGGCTCGTGCGCGAGGTCACCGCGGGCTACGAGGCGCACATCGAGTTCGAGGAATCGAAGTTGCTGCCGCTGGCGAGCGAGGTCCTGTCCGGCGACGACCTCACCGCCATCGGGCGGGAGATGGCGGAGCGGCGCGGGGTCGCTGCGTCGTCGAGGGGCCCCGCGTAGCGGGGATCGACGACGCGCGCTTGCGATCCCCGCGGGCGGCCGACACTCGACGCCGCGCATCGCGACGATCGCCCAAGGAGGCCGCGGGGGTCGCTGTGCGGGCTAGCGCCTTCGAGTGCAACCCACGTCAGAGCTTGATGTCGCGCTCCTTGATGAGCTTGCTCCAGCGCTCGGCGTCCTGATGCAGGAACTTCGTCGTCTCCTCGGGGGTTCCGCCGCCGGCGATCGCGCCCATCGATTCCCACTTCGCCTGCAGGTCCGGGCTCCGCACGATCTCGGTGATGTCCGCCGCGATGCGTTGCGTGACCTCCTTCGGCGTCGCGGACGGAACGAAGATCCCGTACCAGGCCGCGACGTCGTAGCCGGCGAGGCCCTGCTCGGCCATCGTCGGCACGTCCGGCAACCAGGGCAGGCGCGACGTCGACGTCACCGCCAGGGGCACCACGCGCCCCGCCTTCACGTGCTGGAGGATGCCGTTGTCGAACATGATGTTCACGCGGCCGGTCAGCAGGTCCTGGTGCGCGGCAGCGCTCCCCTTGTACGGGACGTGCAGGAGCTGGACGCCGGCCATGCTCGCGTACAACTCGCCGGAGAGATGCGTCGAAGTCGCCGTTCCGGTGGACGCGAACGAGATCGTGCCCGGCGCCGCCTTCGCCTTCGCCGTCAGTTCCTTGAGGTTCTTGACGCCCAGTTCCTGCGACGCCACGAGGATGTTCGGGATCCTCGTCACCACGGTGACCGGCGAGAAATCCTTGAACGGATCGTACGGAAGGTTGCTCATCAGGTACGTGTTGAGCACGAACGGCATCGCGGTCAGCAGCAGCGTGTGCCCGTCCGGTGCCGACTTCAGCACTGCCTCGGTGGCGATCACCGTGTTGCCGCCGGGCTTGTTCTCGACGATCACCGATTGCTTCCACTTCTCCGACAGGCGCTGCGCCACGATACGTGCCTGCGTGTCGGTGGCGCCGCCCGGCGGGTAGGCGACGACGATGCGTACCGGCTTGTTCGGCCAACCCTGCGCCTGCACGAGGGACGGCGCTCCGACGGACAGCACTGCGGCCGCCGCGATCGCGGTGCCGAAAAGGGTTCTCTTCAGATGCTTCATGCTTTCTCCGGAAGTGCGTTGGATGGATGGTCGACCGCGTTCGAAGCTGCGCTGCGCCGCATCGGCGGAGCCGCTCAATCGGATCGCGCCTTCTCCGGCCCGTCGCGGGCCAGGAACATCGCACGCGCGCCGCGCCGGGAAATCTTGCCCACGGCGGTGCGCGGAAGCGCTTCGTGCCCGATGACGACGTGCGACGGCTTCATGTAGGAGCCCAAGTCCCGGCTCACGCGTTCCCGCACCATCGCCGCGGTCACGGAAGCTCCGGACCGCACCTGGCAGGCGACGACCGGCGTTTCACCCCACCTTTCGTGGGGAACGCCGAACGCCGCCACCTCCAGGACGCCGTCGATCTGTCCGACGACCCGCTCGAGGTCGTCGGGGTAGATGTTGTGTCCGCCCGAGATGATCATCTCGCCGACGCGGCCGACGAGATGCAGGTAGCCGCGGCTGTCCAGTCGGCCGAGGTCGCCGGTGCGAAACCAGCCGTCGACGAAGCGCTCGCGCGTCCGTTCCGGATCGTTGTAGTAGCCGTCCGCCATGCCGTCGCGGCGAACCGTGACCTCTCCGACCACCCCCGGCGGCACCGGGGAACCGTGCTCGTCACGGATCTCGAGATCGACCATCGGCAGCGGTCGTCCGGCCGAGAGCAGCGGATCGATGTCGTCGTAGGCCCGGAACCACTCCTTCGGACCCATTCCGGAGATGGGCACGGCCTCGCTCGTGCCGTAGGTCTGGTAGAACACGCGGTCGCCGAAGCACTCCCTCGCCTCCTGCAGGATCCGGCGGTTCATCGGCGCCGAACCGATCGCGAGGCACTTCAGCGAGAACGGCGGCAGGTCCCGGCTCCGCGCCACGGTCGTCACCGAATCCAGCAAGGTCGGCGGCAGGAAGAAATACTCGATCCGCTCCGCCTGCAGCAGATCCACGATCCGATCCGATGCCGTCGATGGCGACAGTACCTGGCGGACCCCGGATGTCCACGCCGGAAGGAAGTAGTAGCCGGACGCGTGACTCAGCGGCGCCACGTGCAGCATCGATCCGACGGAGGTCAACAGCGGCTTGAATGCCGTATTGTCGCGGCCGATGCACGCCCACTGGCGTTGCGAATTGGCGATCCCTTTCGGGCGCCCGGTCGTGCCCCCGCTGTGCCGGATCAGGCTCAGCCATTCCTCGGCGACGCGCACCTGGGGTTCGGCCGCGCTCTGGTCCGCGAGCCAGCGTTCGTAGTCGCGTGCCCGCACCATGACGTTGCGCTCTCCGACCGCGCCGACGACCCCTTCGATGACCGCGTCGCCCGCGTCGTCGTCCAGCACCACGAACCGGCATTCCGCATTGGCGATCATCGCCAGGTGCACCGGAACCGAATTGCGCCAGTACAGCGGCACCCGAACGAACCCCGCGACCGCGGCCGCAATGAAGAAATCCACGGACCGCACGGTATTCTGCTCGAGCACGGCGACGTGATCCCGCGGCTTCACGCCGCGGGCCATCAGGCCCTGCGCGAGGCGCACGCCGCGATTCCAGCACTCGTCGAAGCTGTACTCGGCGCCGTCCGCGGTGATCGCGATGTCACTGCCGAACGTCCGGCGACCGTGCGCGAGGAGATCCCGGATGTTCATCGGGCGACGGAGGTCCCGGCGCGCTCGCCGCGGACGCCTGATACGCATTCGGTCATCGCGGCCCGAACGTCGAGCGAAGCGATCGCCGGCCGGCCTGCGATCGATGTCGCCTCCGGCGCACCCCGACCGTTCACCACGTGCGCAGCGGGAGCCTCTTCGTCCCCGCCGGTTCGACGACCGCTATCCCGGTGCCCTTGACCACGCCCTGGTCGTCGACGAGCCAGAGCCGGATCTTCGCGCTCTCGCCCGAAACGTCCTCGACGCGGCTGAAGCTCGTCAGCGTCTCGTTCGGATACACCGCCCGGCGCTGGACGTTCTCGTAGGTGCCGATCCACCACGCGGGACCGAGGGATTCCTCGAGCGCCGCGACCATGGAGGACGCAAGCTGCGGGCCCGCCACGATGTTGCGTCCGCCGCCATACCGGTGCGCCTTCGCGAAGTCGGGGTCGAAGTGCGTGGGCGAGTATTCGTCGACCGCAGCGAGCCAGCCCATCATCGACATCCAGTCGAACGTCGGATGGCGCTTCACGTGCGTCACCTGCCCCGGCGCAAACGCGGTCGGCGCGTTCCGCGCCCCGATCCACGACGGCGCGACGTCATCCGCGGGAATGTCGACTCGACCCTCGTCGGGGGACGACAGGGTCCCGGATGCGCCGAAGTCGAGCGCAACGGCCTTGCGGACGAGGCGGGCGGCCAACTGGTTGCGCTGGTTGTACATGCGCCACTCGTCCGCGTAGAAGCGCATCTCGCCGTGGCGGCCCTTCCGGGTGTAGCTCGGCAGGATCGTCGCCGTGATCGCCAGCACGTCCCCGCTCAGGATCGGCTGGCAATAATAGAAGTCGTCGCCGGCGTGGAGCTGCGCGCGTCCCTCGGGCAGCCCCGTGATGATGGTCTGCTCGTAGACGCGGTAGGTGCTCGTATTGTTGTACAGGTAGAACAGGTACGCGTGCGGCGCCTCGATGGGGTCGCGGCCGGCGCCCGTCGGCAGCCGCCAGGGCCGGGCCGCGCCGGATGCGTAGGACACCTGCTCGATCGACTTCGGATCGGCGGTGATGAGATAGGGCTCCGAGGTACGGCCGACGAAGGTGTCCGCGCGACCGCTCCGCGCGTAGTCCACCAGCAGGCTCGACACACCGGCCGTTTCCTTCCCCACGTAATGCACGTTGCTTCCTTCCGGAATCGAAGATCGGATGCCCGAGTTTACCCACCTCGTCCGACCCCGCTCCGTCGTTCCTTATCGAGCGGCTCGCTCCGCGTCGACGAGATCGCGCGCCATCTTCTCCCGCAGTTCGGGCGACAGCGGCACCGAGCGTCGCGTCTCGAGCGAGGCCTGCACCAGCGTGAGCGTGGCGCGCAGGCGCACTTCGTCGGCGCAGCGCGCGGTGACGGCGATCCGGATCGACGCGTTGCCGATCCGCTCGACCGCGAGCTCGAACGCGAGGACGTCGCCGATCTGCGACGGCTCGAGGAAGTCGCAGACGACGCGTCCCATCGGCACGCCGAGGCGGTCGTGCTGGTGCAGTTGCGAGAACGGGACGCCGAGCCTGCGTTCGAACCAGTCCTCGACCAGCTCGTTCATCAGCACGAAGTACTGCGGGTAGAACACGATCCCCGCGGGGTCGCAGTGATGGAACCGGATCGGTTTCTCGCTGACGAAGGCCATCGCGGAGGTTCTCAGGGCAGGCGGTCGACGAACGCGACCAGCGCGTCGAGCACCGCCTGCGGCTGGTCGCGGTGCGGCGAGTGGCGGCAGTCGGCGAGGCGGACGAGCTCGGTGTCGGGGACGAGGCGCGCGATGCGCTCGACCTGTTCCATCGTACCGTACTCGTCGTCCTCTCCCTGGATCGCGAGCACCGGACAGCGCACGCCGCGCACCTCGTCCTCGATGTTCCAGGCGCGGAAGTCGGGGTGGAGCCAGATGTCGTTCCAGCCGGTGAACGCGCGATCGACGTCGTCGTGATGGCGTGCGAGGCGCGCGCGCAGGTCGGTCGTGCGCCACGCGACCTTCGCCGCCTCGATGCTCGCGACCGACAGGTCCTCGACGATCACGTGCGGCGCCATCAGCGCGAGACCGGCGACTGGGCGGCCCGCGGCGCCCGCGTGGATCAGCGCGATCGACGCGCCGTCGCTGTGACCGAGGAGGATCGGCCGCACGATCCCCAGCGCGTCGAGGAGCGAGGGCAGTACGGCGAGCGCCTCGTCGTGCATGTAGCGCACGCCGAACGGCAGCCGCGCCGGCGACGAGCGTCCGTAGCCCGCGCGCGAGTACACGACGACGTCGCGGCCGGTCGCGTGCGCGACACGGTGCGGGAAGTCCTTCCACATCGCGACCGAGCCCAGGCCCTCGTGGAGCATGACGATCGGCGGGACCGCCGCTCGTCCCACGTCGATGCGCTCGACCTCGAGCCGCGCGCCCGGGAGTTCGACGAACGCCATGGCACTACACGCCGAGGAGCGCGGAGAGCGCCTGCGGCGCGGCGCGCGCCGTCGCGCCGTCGCACTCGTAGGCGACCTGTCCCTTGACCAGCACGACGTTCCGGTCGGTGATCGCGGTGACCTGCGCGTAGTTCTTGTCGACGATCACCGTCGCGATGCCCGAGGCGCGGATCTCGCCGACGATGCGCCAGATCTCCTTCGCGATCAGCGGCGCGAGGCCCTCGGTCGCCTCGTCGAGGATGAGGAGCGACGGGTTGGTCGCGAGCGCGCGTCCGATGGTGAGCATCTGCTGCTCGCCGCCGGAGAGCTGCGCGCCGCCGTGGCCGATCCGCTCGGCGAGCCGCGGAAAGGTCGAGAGCACGCGCTCGACCGTCCAGTCGCAGCGGCCGTCGGGCGCCGGGCGCGCGGCCATCTGCAGGTTCTCGAGCACCGTGAGGTTCGGGAAGATGCCGCGCCCTTCCGGGACGTAGGCGATGCCCTGGCGCGTGATGCGGTACGTCGGCCAGCCGCGCACGTCGAACCCGCGCACGCGCACCGTGCCGCTGCGCGGGGGCACGAGGCCCAGCATGCTGCGGATGAGCGTGGTCTTCCCCATGCCGTTGCGGCCCATGAGTCCGACCGATTCGCCCTCGTGCACCGCGAAGTCGACGCCGTGCAGCACGTGGCTCGCGCCGTAGTAGGCGTGCAGCTCGTTCGCGCGCAGCAGCACGTCAGCCATGGTCGCCGTGCCCGAGGTAGGCTCGCCGCACCTCCGCGCTCGCGCGGATCTCGCCCGGGGTGCCCGACTGCAGCACCTGTCCGTTCAGCATCACGGTGATCACGTCGGCGAGCGCGAACACCGCGTCCATGTCGTGCTCGACCAGCAGGATCGCGTGCGTCGCCGCGAGGCGCTTCAGCAGCGCGACCATGCGGGCGGACTCCTCGGCGCCCATGCCGGCGAGCGGCTCGTCGAGGAGCAGCACCTCCGGCCGGGTCGCGAGCACCATCGCGATCTCGAGCTGGCGCTGCTCGCCGTGCGACAGCGCGCCGGCCTGTCGCTCCGTCCCCTCCTCGAGACCCGCGAGCGCGAGACCGTGCCGCGCCCGCTCGCACGAACCCGCGTCGCGCTCGGCATCGCTCGCGACCGCCCAGGGCCGCGGGTCGCGCGACTGCGCGGCGAGCCGCGCGTTCTCGAACACGGTGAATCCGGGGAAGATGTTGGTCTTCTGGTAGCTTCGGCCGATGCCCCGGCGCGAGCGCCGCTCCGGCGAGAGGTGCGCGATCTCCTCGCCCTTCAGCCGGATGCTGCCGGCGGTCGGCCTGAGGTCGCCCGACAGCAGGTTGATGAGCGTCGACTTCCCGGCTCCGTTCGGACCCAGCAGCGCGTGCAGCTGGCCGTGCTCGAGCGCGATCGCCACGCCGTCGCAGGCCGCGAGTCCGCCGAAGCGGCGCGTGAGGCCCCTCGCTTCGAGCAGCACGGCACCCCTCGCCGCGCGCTCTGCGCGCCCCGGCCCGGCGTTCGCGGCGGACGGGTCAGACATCGCGCACTCCGCCGAACAGGCTGCGCCGCACGCGACGGGTGAGGTGGCCGAGTCCTCCGGGCATGAACAGCACGATCAGCACGATCGAGATGCCGAGCCAGAGTTGCCAGTGGCGCGTGAGCGTGCTGAACAGCTCGTGCAGGAGGGTCAGCGCGAACGCGCCGACGATCGGCCCGTAGGGCGTGCCGGCGCCGCCGAGGATCACCATCAGCAGCACGTTGCCGGACTGGTGCCACGACAGGATCTCGGGGTTGACGAATCCGCTCTGGGCCGCGAGCAGCCAGCCGGCGAGGCCCGCGAGCGCGCCGGCGAGCGTGAACGCCGCGAGTTTGTACGCGGTCACCGGGAACCCGAGCGCGCGCATCCGCTGCTCGTTCGCGCGGATGCCCTGCAGCGCGCGCCCGAACGGCGAGCGCAGCAGGAGCTGCAGGAACAGGAACACCGCGACCAGCACGGCGAGGACGACGTAGTAGACGTGCAGCGGCCGATCGAGGTCGAACGGCGCGTAGCCGGCGATCGACGCGTCGGGCTTGACGTTCACGTAGCGGCCGTCCGAGCCGCCGCCGAAGTCCGTATCGTGGAAGACGAAGTAGAACATCTGCGCGAACGCGAGCGTCACCATGATGAAGTAGATGCCGCGCGTGCGGAGCACGAAGATGCCGACGACGAACGCGCAGGCCGCGGCCGCCAGGACCGCGATGCCCAGCGAACTCCACATGCCCGCCGCCTCGGCCTTCGGCGACAGGATCGCGAGCGCGTACGCGCCGACGCCGAAGTACGCGGCATGGCCGAAGCTCACGAGCCCGGTCCAGCCGACGAGCAGGTCGAGCGACAGCGCGAAGATCGCCATGATCATGATCTTCGTCGTCAGTTCGACGTAGAACCCCGCCCCGGAAAGCGGGAAGAGCGCGACCAGCAGCAGCGCGGCGAGCGGAGCGAGGTGGCGGCGCGGCATCGGGTCAGGCGCGGCGGAACAGCCCCTCGGGCCGCCACAGCAGGATCGCGGCCATCAGCAGGTAGACGGCGATGCCCGCGTAGTCGGGAAAGAACACCTTGCCGAAAGTGTCCGCGAACCCGATCAGGAGCGCCGCGGCGAGTGCGCCCCACACCGACCCGATCCCGCCGATCACGACGACGACGAAGCAGATGATCAGCACCTGCTGGCCCATGCCCGGGTACACCGACGACACCGGCGCCGCGAGCATCCCGGCGAACGCCGCGAGCGCGACGCCGAGCGCGAACACGAGCCGGAACACGAGGTTCACGTTGACGCCCAGCACGCCGACCATCTCGCGGTTCGAGGCGCCGGCCCGGATCATCATGCCGAGCCGCGTGCGCTGGATCAGCAGGTACATGGCGCCGGCGATCGCGAGGCACACCGCCGACATCACCAGCCGGTAGACCGGGTAGGTCATCGTATCGCCGAGCGCGATCGAGCCGCCGAAGACCGCGGGCACCGGCACGCCGTGCACGTCGTTGCCGACGACGATGCTGCGCAGCTCCTCGAAGATCAGGATGAGGCCGTAGGTCAGCAGCACCTGCTCGAGGTGGTCGCGTCGGTACAGGTGCGAGAACAGGGCCCATTCGAGGACGAGCCCGAGGATCACCGAGAGCACGATGCCGAGGACCATCGCGACCGCGAGGCTGCCGGTGAGCGAGGACAGCGTGAACGCCATGTACGCGCCGATCATGTAGAAGCTGCCGTGCGCGAGGTTGATGATCCCCATGATCCCGAAGATCAGCGTCAGTCCGCTCGCGACGAGGAACAGCAGCAGCCCGTATTGCAGGGCGTTCAGCAGCTGGATCGCGAAGATCGACACGGTTTCAGTTGTCGGTTGACAGTTGTCAGTTGACAGTAGCGACGGTGTTTCCGGTGGCGGCGCATTGAGCGCCGGGGTCAGTTGACAGTTGACAGTTGGCAGTGGCGGCGGTGTTTACGGTGGCGGCGCATCGAGCGCCGTTGTGGGGTTCCTGCGGGTCAGACCCAGGAACAAGCCGCCGCGGATCCCCAACGTCCGACGGCCGCACCTGGCGCCCCTGCCCGGCCGGTATTGTTCCTGCCCGCCGCCCGAAAAACAACGGGGCGCGGCAGCGTTTCCGCCCCGCGCCCCGCTTGCTTGCCGCCAGCCGCCGGCTTCCGACTGCCGCCGGCTACCAACTGACAACTGTCAACTGACAACTGTCAACTGAATCACATCTTGCATCCGCGCGCCGGATCCTCGTAGCCCTTGATCGCGACGCCGATCGCCTTGTTCTGCTTGCCGACCACCTGGCGCAGGTAGTAGTCCTGGATCGGGTTGTTCGCGCGCGAGAGCGAGAACGGGCCGCGCGGGCTGTCGAGCTTCGCCCCGTGCATCGCCTTGACGAGCGCGTCGCGCTTGCTCATGTCGCCGCCGACCGCCTTGGTGCCGGCCGCGAGGAGCTGGCCGGCATCGTAGCCCTGCATCGCGTAGACATCGGGCTCGACGTTGTACGCCTTCCTGTAGGCGGCCCGGAACGCGTTGTTCTTCGGATTGTCGAGCTGGTCGGCGTAGTGCAGCGTGGTCAGGAGTCCGTCCGCCGCCGCGCCCTGCGCTTCCAGCGTGCCGTCGGTGAGGAAGCCCGGCCCGAGCAGCGGGATCGTCTTGCGCAGGCCGGCCGCGTCGTAGTCCTTGACCAGCTTGACCGCGCCACCGCCGGCGAAGAACACGTACACCGCGTCCGGCTTCAACGCCGCGATCTCGGTCAGGAACGGCTGGAACTCGACGTTGGGGAACGGCAGCGTCATTTCCTTGATGACCTTGCCGCCGCCCTTCTCGAACGCTTCCTTGAAGCCGCCGACCGACTGTTCGCCGGCCGCGTACTTCCAGGTGAGCGTCACGACCCGCTTGTAGCCCTTGTCGGCCGCGACCTTGCCCATCGCGTATCCGGGCGCCGAGTTGGTGAACGACGTGCGGAAGATGTTGGGCGCGCACATCGCCCCGGTGATCGAGTCCTCGCCCGCGTTCGGGATGATGAGGAGCGTGTTGTTGTCCCGCGCCGCCTTCGCCATCGCCATCGCGACACCCGAGTGCACGGTGCCGACGACGACGTCGACCTGGTCGCGCTTGATGAGCTTGTTGACGTTCTCGGGGGCCTTCGCCGGATCCGACTCGTCGTCGACGGTGAAGTACTCGATGTCGCGGCCGCCGAGCTTGCCGCCGTTCTCCGCGATCGCGAGCTTGAAGCCGTTGGTGATCGCGTTGCCGAGCGCCGCGTAGGTGCCGGTGTAGGGCAGCATGAAGCCGACCTTCACCTTGGCCTGCGCGAACGCGGGGCCCGCGGCGAGCGCGAGCGCGCCCGCGAGCGCGCACGCGACGCGCGTCAACTGCATCCGGTAGGTCATCGTCTCCTCCTCCTGTCGTCGTGGATCGCCGCCCGGGCCGGGACGCCGGTCAGCCGAGTCTCGCCCGCAGCTTGAAGCGCTGGATCTTCCCGGTCGCCGTCTTCGGCAGTTCGTCCAGGAACTCGATCCAGCGCGGGTACTTGTACGGAGCCAGTTGCAATTTAACATGCTGCCGCAGTTCGTCGGCCAGCGCATCGCCCCGGGTCGCGCCCGGCTTCAGCACCACGTAGGCCATCGGTTTCACCAGGCGGTCCTCGTCCTCGCGCCCGACCACGGCGGCCTCCAGAACCGCCTCGTGCGTGACCAGCGCGGACTCGACCTCGACCGGCGACACGTAGATGCCGCCGACCTTCAGCATGTCGTCGGTCCGCCCCGCATAGACGTAGCGTCCGTCCTCCGGGTCGATCCGGTACTTGTCGCCGCTGCGCGTCCACTCGCCCTGGAAGGTCGCTCGCGACTTGTCGCGGTTGTTCCAGTACGCCATCGCCGAGGTGGGCCCCGCGACCTGCAGCTCCCCGACCTCGCCCGCCGGTACCGGAGCCCCCTGGTCGTCGACGATGCGCAGTCCGTAGCCGGGAACCGGGCGCCCGCTCGTGCCGTAGCGCACGTCACCGGGCCGGTTCGACAGGAAGACGTGCAGCATCTCGGTCGAGCCGATGCCGTCGAGCACGTCGACGCCGAAGTGGTCGCGGAAGCGCCGCCCGATGTGCTCGGGCAGCGCCTCGCCCGCCGAGGTCGCGATGCGCATGGCCACGGCGTCCCGGGGCGGCAGGTTGGGGCTCGCGAGCATCGCCGCGAACAGCGTCGGCACGCCGTAGAACACGGTCGGGCGTCGCTCGACGAGCCGCTTGAACACCGCGTCGGGCGTCGGGCGCTCCGCCATCAGGATCGTGGTCGTGCCGAAGGCGAGCGTGTAGGTGAGCGCGTTGCCCAGCCCGTAGGCGAAGAAGAGTTTCGCCGCCGAGAACAGCACGTCGTCCTCGCGGACCCCGACGACCGGACCGCCGTGCAGGTACGCCGTGGTGATCATGCTCGACTGCACGTGCATCGTGCCCTTCGGCGCGCCGGTCGAGCCCGACGAGTAGAGCCAGAAGCACACGTCGTCGCGCGTCGTGGCGACCGGGTCGAACGCGTCCCGCCCGCCGGCGAGAAACGCCGCGAAGTCGATCGCGCCCGGCGGGAGATCGGCCGCCGCGGCGCCCGACACGATGACCTGGCGCAGCGTGGGAATCGCCCCGAGCAGCGGGCGGAACGCCGGGACGAGCGCCGCCGACACCACGAGCGTGCCCGCGCGGCTGTCGCGCAGCATGAACTCGTAGTCGTGCGTCGTGAGGAGCGTGTTGGCGGCGATCGGGACCACGCCGGCCTTGATGCTGCCGAGGAACGCGGTCGGGAAGTCGATCGTGTCGAGGAGACACACGAGCACGCGCTCCTCCGGCCGCACGCCCAGCGCACCGAGCGCGCTCGCGAACCGGTCGACGCGGACCGCGAGTTCGCCGTAGGTCGTCGGCCCGCGATCGTCGATGTACGCCACCTTCGCGGCGCGACCCGCCTTCAGGTTGCGCTCGATGAGGTCGTGCGCCGCGTTGTAGATGCGCGGAATCTCGATCCGCGGCGCCTCGCCGCCGGTCTCGACGCGCGACAGTCCGGGTCGTTCGGTCATCGTCGTTTCGCGCGGTGGCGAAGGCGTCACGCCCGCGGCGTGAACTCGATCGCGCCGCCGGGCAGGAGATAGAGGACGAGCGCGCGGCCGCCGGTGACCGTCGGACGATGCGCGGATCCGGGACCGTACACGACCCAGCCCGCACCGTGGCCGTCGAACCGCGCGCCGGCGTCCTGCGGCATCACCAGGTCGATCTCGCCGTTCGGGTGGCGATGGTGCGGTCCCGCGATCGTGGGCATGTCGACCACGTCGACCGAGAAGCCGTGCGTCGCTGCTCCGGCCTTGACGACGCGCCCGTAGCGGATCCCGTCCGCCTCGCGGGAGCACATCCAGCCGTCGCGGATGGCGTCACGACACATCTGCGCGATCACGGTGACTTCCGGCCCCGAGGCCGGCAACGTGGCGTTGAGGTCGCGGGCGAGGTCGGCGTCGAGCGCGCGGTTCACGATGCGCGAGGTCACTCCGGCGACGAGCGTGGTGAACGCCTCGACGCCTGCCGTTGCGGCGGCGCTCCGCTCTGCGTTCGACTGTCCTTCGACCATCGCTCACCTCTCCTGGACCGGAATGATGCGGAACCTGCGCTTGGCAGCGTGCTCCGGTCGGGCAGGCTCTGCCCGGCGTGCAAACAACCGGATGCACTCTAGGTACGACGATCGGCGCTGTCAAGCACTATGTCGCATGGTGGAGCAATTTACTCAACCATTTGAATTGACGCGTGTTCCATGAGCGCCATTCCGGCTATGGCGGACCGGGTTGGGCGTGGGCAGGTTACGCGCATGCATTGGAGTGCTTGCAATCGTTCGATGATGCGCTATAGTGCCTCTCGGTGGCTCCTCTCCCGCGCCTCCCGCACCGTCCCCTTGAACGTTCCCGCTCTCGACCTGACTCGGCAGGCTTCGACCGACGACAGCGCGTCGTTCCTCGTGGCGCTCGGTCGACGGGTGCGCGAAGCCCGTGACCGTGCCGGCCTGTCGCGCCGATCGCTGTCGAACGGGGCGCAGGTGTCCGAGCGCTACCTCGCCCAGCTCGAGGCCGGCGACGGCAACGTGTCGGTCGTGCTGCTCCGGCGCGTCGCCCACGCGCTCGGCACGACGCTACCCGAAATCCTCGGCGACAGCGCGCCGGAGCGCCGGCTGATGCTGCGCGTGCTCGAGGAAATCCCGCCGCACCGCCTCGAGGAAGCGCTGTTCCGGCTGGTGCGCGACTTCGGCCGCGGCAACGCGACGCGGCGCACGCGCATCGCACTCGTGGGCCTGCGCGGCGCGGGCAAGACGACCCTCGGCGTCGCGCTCGCGCGCGAGCGCGGCTGGCCGTTCGTCGAACTCGACCGCGAGATCGAGCGCGACGCCGGCATGAGCCTCGCCGAACTCTTCATGCTCTACGGGCAGGCGGGCTACCGCCGGATCGAGCGGCGCTGCCTCGAACGCGCGCTCGACGCGAACGAGCGCTTCGTGCTCGCGGTCGGCGGCGGCATCGTCTCGGAACCGGACACCTACCAGTTGCTTCTCGACCGCTGCTACACCGTGTGGGTGAAGGCCGCACCCGAGGAGCACATGGGCCGCGTCGTGGCGCAGGGCGACTTGCGCCCGATGGAGGGCAGCGCCGAGGCGATGGAGGACCTGAAACGCATCCTCGCCGCGCGCGAGCCCCTCTACCGCAAGGCC
This sequence comes from Burkholderiales bacterium, assembly GCA_015075645.1. Taxonomy (NCBI): domain Bacteria; kingdom Pseudomonadati; phylum Pseudomonadota; class Betaproteobacteria; order Burkholderiales; species Burkholderiales bacterium. The sequence goes on from JABTUF010000001.1 coordinate 583,988, forward strand.
GACGCGATCGTCGACACGACCGGCACGGACCCGGCGCGCTCGATCGCCGCCCTCAAGGAACTCACGCGCGCTTAGACCCGCGCGCGCCCACGGAGCCCCCGATGGCCGAACCCGCACTCAAGAGCGCCCCCGCCGCGACGCCGCCCGTCACCTACGACCGGCAGCCGGACAGCTACCGGCACTGGAGACTCGCGATCGACGGGACCACGGCGACGCTCTCGATGGACGTCGACGAGGACCGCGGTCTCGTCCCCGGGTACAAGCTCAAGCTCAACAGCTACGACCTCGGCGTCGACATCGAGCTCCACGACGCGCTGCAGCGCATCCGCTTCGAACATCCTTCGGTGCGCGTCGTCGTGATCACCAGCGCGAAGGAGCGCGTGTTCTGCTCCGGCGCGAACATCTTCATGCTGGGCCAGTCGTCGCACGCCTGGAAGGTGAACTTCTGCAAGTTCACCAACGAGACGCGCAACGGGATCGAGGACTCGAGCCGCCACTCGGGACTCAAGTTCATCGCCGCCTGCAACGGCACGACCGCCGGCGGCGGCTACGAGCTCGCGCTCGCCTGCGACGAGATCCTGCTGGTCGACGACCGCAGCTCGGCGGTGAGCCTCCCCGAGGTGCCGCTGCTCGGCGTGCTGCCCGGCACCGGCGGGCTCACGCGGCTGACCGACAAGCGCCGCGTGCGTCGCGACCACGCCGACCTGTTCTGCACGCTGGTCGAGGGCGTGCGCGCGCCGCGCGCGAAGGAGTGGCGGCTCGTCGACGACCACGCGAAGCCGCAGCAGTTCGCGGCGTTGCTCGAGCGCCGCGTCGCCGCGCTCGCCGCGACGAGCGATCGCCCGGCCGATGCGAAAGGCGTGGCGTTGACGCCGCTCGCGCGCACGATCGACGACGCCGGCTACCGCTATTCGAACGTCGACGTGAGGATCGACCGCGCCGCGAGGCAGGCGACGATCACCGTCAAGGCGCCGGCCGCGGACGAGCCCGGCACGATCGAGGCGATCGTCGCGAAGGGCGCGGCGTGGTGGCCGCTCGCGATGGCGCGCGAGCTGGACGACGCGATCCTGATGCTGCGCACCCACGACCTCGACGTCGGCATCTGGATCCTGAAGACCGAGGGCGACGCCGCGCGGGTGCTGGCCTGCGACGACGCGCTCGAACGTCACGCCGCGCACTGGTTCGTCCGCGAAACGATCGGCATGCTCCGCCGCACGCTCGCGCGCCTCGACGTCACCTCGCGCTCGCTCTATGCGCTGGTCGAGCCGGGTTCCTGCTTCGCGGGCACGCTGGCCGAACTCGCGTTCGCGGCCGACCGCGCCTACATGCTCGCGCTGCCCGACGAGCCCGCGCGCGCGCCGCGCATCGCGCTGTCGCGGGCGAACTTCGGCCGCTACCCGATGGTGACGGGGCGCGCGCGTCTCGCCGCACGCTTCTACGACGAGGAGGAACCGCTGCGCGCGGCCGAGGCGAGCGTCGGCCGGGAACTCGACGCGGACGAGGCGCTCGCGCTCGGCCTCGTCACCGCCGCGCCCGACGACCTCGACTGGGACGACGAGGTGCGCCTCGCGCTCGAGGAGCGCGCGAGCCTCTCGCCCGACGCGCTCACCGGCATGGAGGCGAACCTCCGCTTCGGTCCGGGCGAGACGATGGCCTCGCGCGTGTTCGGGCGCCTGTCCGCCTGGCAGAACTGGATCTTCATCCGTCCGAACGCGACCGGCGAGACCGGTGCGCTCAAGGTGTTCGGGACCGGCAACAAGGCGCGGTTCAACCGCGACCGCGTGTAGTGAACATGGTTCGACGTTGAACGTTGAACGTCGAACGTCCGACCTCCAACCTCCCTTCGCCCCTGCCATGATCAACTACGACGAAAAGATTCCCAACAACGTCGGCCTCGCCGACAACCGGACGCTGCAACGCGCGCTCGAACACTGGCAGCCGGAGTTCCAGTCGTGGTGGGCCGACATGGGGCCGGAGGGCACGACGAACCACGACGTCTACCTGCGCACCGCGATCAGCGTGGACCCGAAGGGCTGGGCGCACTTCGACTACGTGAAGATGCCCGACTACCGCTGGGGCATCTTCCTCGCCCCGGCCGAGGCCGGCCGCAAGGTGAACTTCGGCGCCCACAAGGGCGAGGCCGCGTGGCAGGACGTCCCGGGCGAGTACCGGCCGAACTTGCGCCGGCTGATCGTCACGCAGGGCGACACCGAGCCCGCGTCGGTCGAGCAGCAGCGCCATCTCGGGCTCACCGCGCCCTCGCTCTACGATCTTCGCAACCTGTTCCAGGTGAACGTCGAGGAAGGCCGCCACCTGTGGGCGATGGTCTACCTGCTGCACGCCTACTTCGGGCGCGACGGTCGCGAGGAGGCCGAGGCGCTGCTGGAGCGGCGGTCGGGCGACGCGGACAATCCGCGCATCCTGGGCGCGTTCAACGAGAAGACGCCCGACTGGCTGTCGTTCTTCATGTTCACCTACTTCACCGACCGCGACGGCAAGTACCAGCTCGCCTCGCTCGCCGAGTCGGGCTTCGATCCGCTCGCGCGCACCTGCCGGTTCATGCTGACCGAAGAGGCGCACCACATGTTCGTCGGCGAGTCGGGCGTCGGCCGCGTGATCCAGCGTACCTGCGACGCGATGAACGAGCTCAGGACCGACGACCCGGCGAAGCTCCGCGCCGCCGGCGTGATCGACCTCCCGACGATCCAGCGCTACCTCAACTTCCATTTCTCGGTGACGATGGACCTCTTCGGCGCCGACGTGTCGTCGAACGCCGCGACGTTCTACTCGACCGGGCTCAAGGGCCGCTTCGACGAGACGAAGATCGGCGACGACCACCTGCTCGCCGGCGCGTCGTATCCGGTGCTCGAGGTGCGGGGCGGCGCGCTCCAGGCCGTCGAGGTGCCCGCGCTCAACGCGCTGAACGAGAAGCTGCGCGACGACTACATCCGCGACGCGGCGGCCGGCGTCGAACGCTGGAACCGCATCCCCGAGAAGGCCGGGATCCCGTTCCGGCTGCGCGTGCCGCACAAGGCGTTCCACCGCAAGATCGGCCCGCTCGCCGCGGTGCACGTCGACCCCGACGGCCACGTCGTCGACGCCGCCACCTGGGCGAAGCACGAGCGCGAGTGGCTTCCTTCCGCGGAGGACCGCGCGTTCGTCGCCTCGCTGATGGGGCGCGTCGCCGAGCCCGGCCGGTTCGCGAACTGGATCGCGCCGCCCGCGCGCGGCATCAACAACCAGCCGGTCGATTTCGCGTACGTGCGTTTCGGCTGAGCCCGCGCCCCGCGGATCCACGACCGTCGCCTTCCGGACCGCCCGCCATGGACGCCCCCGTCACCGAGGTCTTCCGCCAGCACCTGATCGACCCGGAGATCTGCATCCGCTGCAACACCTGCGAGGAGACCTGTCCGATCGGCGCGATCAGCCACGACGCGCGCAACTACGTCGTCGATCCGGCGAAGTGCGAGAACTGCACCGCCTGCATCGCGCCCTGTCCGACCGGCGCGATCGACAGCTGGCGCCAAGTGCCGAGGGCGTCCGCGTACTCGCTCGCCGAGCAGTTGGGCTGGGACACCCTGCCGCCGCAGCGCGAGCTTCCCGCCGCCGCGGCGTCGTCGGAGATGCCGCCCGAGGTCGCGCGCATCGTCGCCGACGCGACCGAGGGACAGGGCGGCGCGGCGCCGCCGCCGTGGTCGGCCGCGCACCCGTACGTCAACCTCCACTCCGTCGCGAAGCCCGCGATCGCCACCGTCAGCGGCAACTTCCGTCTGACCGGCGAAGACGCGTCCTCCGACGTGCGGCACATCGTGCTCGACTTCGGGCCGGTGGCGTTCCCGGTGCTCGAAGGCCAGACGATCGGCGTCCTGCCGCCGGGCACCGACGCGCACGGCCGTCCGCACCACCCGAGGCTCTACTCGGTCGCGAGCCCGCGCGAGGGCGAGCGCCCGCGCTACAACAACCTCGCGCTCACCGTGAAGCGCGTGACCGAGGACCACGACGGCACGCCGATGCGCGGCGTCGCGTCGAACCATCTGTGCGACCTCGCGAAGGGCGACACGGTGAAGGTGATCGGCCCGTTCGGCACGAGCTTCCTGATGCCGAACCACCCGGGCGCGAACCTGCTGATGGTGTGCACCGGCACCGGCTCCGCGCCGATGCGCGCGATGACCGAGCGGAGGCGCCGGCGCATCGCGTTGAACGAAGGCGGTACGCTGATGCTGTTCTTCGGCGCGCGGCGCGAGGAGGAACTCCCCTACTTCGGGCCGCTCCTCAAGCTGCCAAAGGACTTCATCGACATCAACTTCGCGTTCTCGCGCTCGCCGGGCGAGCCGAAGCGCTACGTGCAGGACCGCATCCGCGAGCGCGGCGCCGACGTCGCGCGCCTCATCGCCGATCCCGACACCTTCGTCTACATCTGCGGCCTCAAGGGCATGGAGGACGGCGTCGCGCAGGCGTTCGCCGACGTCTGCCGCGCGCACGGTCACGACTGGGAGACGCTCCTGCCCGCGCTGCGGCAGCAGGGGCGCTACCACCTCGAGACCTACTGATCAAAGGATCAAAGGGGTCAGACTCGATTGATCCGGTCGATGGAGCGAGGCTCGGGAGAGTTCGAATTCAATCGAGTCTGACCCCTTTGATCTTCGGTCGATGGAGCGAGGCTCGGGAGAGTTCGAATTCAATCGAGTCTGACCCCTTTGACCTTTGAATCAGATCACCTTCGAGTACTTCGCGGCCGCGCGCGCCTCGCGCAGGTGCCGGTCGAACACCATCGCGACCGCGCGCACGACCATGCGTCCGCGGTCGGTGACGCGGATGCGGCGCGGCGAGACCTCGACCAGGCCGTCGTCGACGAGCGGCGCGAGCGCCACCAGTTCGGCGGCGAACGCGCGCGAGAACGCCACGCCGTGGCGCGCCTCGAACTCCGGGATCGGCAGGTCGAAGTCGCACATCAGGCGCCCGATCGCGTCGCGGCGGATGGCGTCGTCGCCGGTCAGCGCGTAGCCGCGGAACGCGGGCAGCGTCCCGCCGTCGAGCCGGTCGTAGTACTCGTCGAGCGTGCGCACGTTCTGCACGTAGGCGTTGCCGATCTTGCCGATCGCCGAGATCCCGAAGGCGACGAGGTCGCAGTCGGGCCTGGTCGAGTAGCCCTGGAAGTTGCGGTGCAGCCGGCGTTCGCGCTGCGCGCGCGCGAGGTCGTCGCCGGGCTTCGCGAAGTGGTCCATGCCGATGTAGACGTAGCCCGCGGCGCCGAGGCGCTCGACGGCGAGCGCGAGGATCGCGAGCTTGTCGGCGGGCGGCGGAAGTTGCTCCGGCGCGATGCGCCGCTGCGGCTTGAACAGGTGCGGCACGTGCGCGTAGCCGTAGAGCGCGACGCGGTCGGGCGAGAGGTCGATCACGCGGTCGATCGTCGCCGAGAAGCCGGCGACCGTCTGCTTCGGCAGCCCGTAGATCAGGTCGAGGTTGACCGACGCGAAGCCGTTCGCGCGCGCCGCCTCGACGACGGTGCGCGTCACCTCGACGCTCTGCAGGCGGTTGACCGCGCGCTGCACCGCCGGATCGAAGTCCTGCACGCCGATCGAGATGCGGTTGAACCCCAATGAGCCCAGGAACGCGATCTGCGCGGCGTCCACCTTGCGCGGGTCGACTTCGATCGACGCCTCGATGTCCGGCGCGAACGCGAACGCGGAGCGCAGCGCAGCGAACATCGTCTCCATCTCGTCGCGCGACAGGTAGGTCGGCGTGCCCCCGCCGAAATGCAGTTGCTCGACCGGCGCGCGCGGTCCCGGCGCGGCGAGCGCCGACGCGATCTCGTCGATCTCGCGCGCGACGTAGCGCACGTACTTCGCGCTGCGCGTGCGGTCGCGCGTGATGACCTTGTTGCACGCGCAGTAGTAGCACAGCGTGTCGCAGAACGGCAGGTGCACGTAGAGCGAGAGCGGGTCGCGCGGCCGGGTCGCGCGCCGCGCTTCGAGCACCTGGCGGTACTCGGCGGGGCCGAAGCCCTCGTGGAAGCGGTCGGCGGTCGGATAGGACGTGTAGCGCGGCCCGGAGACGTCGTAGCGCCGGATCAGGTCGGCGTCGAAGGCGAGCGGCGAGGAGGCGGGACGCGGCCCGTCCAGGGTGTCGGCGGGGACGGCGTGGAGCATGGCGGGAGTGTCCGCCCGCCCGCTTCCGGCCGCCTTGACCGCGGTCAACCGGGAGGTTCGCCCCCACGGTCGAGCGCCCGGGCGTAGAGCAGGTCGCGCGACGCGCCGGTCCGCTCCGCGACGATGCGCGCGGCGCGCGACGGCGGGAGTTCGCGGACGAGGGCATCGAGCCACGCGGCCGCGTCGGAGGAGAGCGCGGAATCCTTCGGCGCCTCGCCCGGCGCGTCGACGACGAGCACCAGTTCGCCGCGCTCCCGATTCGCGTCAGCGGCGAACCACGCCGCGGCCTGTGCGAGTGTCGTCCTCGCGATGGTCTCGAAGGTCTTGGTGATCTCGCGCGCGACGACGAGTTCGCGCGCGCCGCCGAGCGCATCCGCGAGCGCGGCGACGGTCGCCCGCACGCGGTGCGGCGCTTCGTAGACGACGAGGGCCAGCGGAAGCACCGCGAACGCATCGAGCAGCGCACGACGCGCCTTCGCCTGCGTCGGCAGGAACCCGAGGAAGGCGAAGCGCGATGCGTCGAGTCCCGCCACGGACATCGCCGCCGCCAGCGCGGAGGGCCCGGGCACCGGCACGACCGGCAGTCCGGCATCGTGCACCGCGCGCACGACGCGCGCGCCCGGATCGCTGATGCCCGGCGTCCCCGCGTCGGTGACGAGCGCGACGCTCGCGCCGCCCGCGAGCGCGGCGACGATCTCCTTCGCACGCGCGCGCTCGTTGTGCTCGTGGACCGCGAACGCGCGCGTCGCGATGCCGAGGTGCGCGAGCAGCGTGGCGGTCACGCGCGTGTCCTCGGCGGCGATCCGGTCGACGCTCGAGAGCACGTCGATCGCCCGCAGCGTCAGGTCGCGCAGGTTACCGAGCGGCGTCGCGACCACATATAATGTCCCGGCTCGGGCGCGCTGCGCGCCGGCCCGCGCCGTCCCCACCGCGCCGGACTCGCTCCGCTCCCCCTTCCCGCGACGGCCCGCCGTCTCCACGATGCCCTTCGCTCCGCTGTCGATGCCACGCCGCAGGCGATCGCCCCGCGCCGCGTGGGCGGCCGGCCTCGCATGCCTGCTGATCGCCGCATTCTGCGGAGCGCAATCGCCTCCGGCAAGCGTCGAGGATCCGGCCAGGGCCCCCGCCCCTCCCCCGGATGCCGCTCAGGCGCCGGAGCCGGCGACCGCTCCTCCGCTGGCGCCGCCCCCGCCGCCGAAGCCGCCCGGTCCGCCGATCGCCCTGGTGCTGCCGCTCGAGTCGCCGGACTACGCTCGCGCGGCCGAGGCGGTGCGTGATGGTTTCCTCGCCGCGGCGGCCGCAGCGGGGGCGACCGACCGCGTTCGCGTGATTCCCCACGGCGCCAACGGGGTGCTCGCGGCGTTCGACGAGGCGCGGCAGGACGGCGCGCGCGTGGTGGTCGGCCCGCTGGTCCGCGACGACCTGCGCGCGATCGCGGCCGCCGACCCCCCGTTGCCGGTGACCATCGCGCTGAACCAGCTCGACGACACCGCGACGCTGCCGCCGCGCGTCTACACGTTCGCGCTCGCCATCGAGTCCGACGCCCGCACGATCGCGCGCCGGATGCGCGACGAGCGGGCAGAGAACATCGTGGTGATCGTCGGCGACACGCCGCTGATGCGCCGCTTCGCGCAGGCGTTCGTCGCCGAGTGGATCCTCGCGGGCGGCAATCCGCCGCAGTCGTACCCGCTCGTCGCGACGCAGGACGGCCTGCGCGCGATGCGCCGCGACCTCGGACGCATGCAGGTCGACGCGATCGTGATGGCGGTCGACGGACCCGACGCCGCGCTGGTCAAGACCTATGCCCCGCGCGTGCCGACCTGGGCGAGCGCGCAGGTCTATCAGCGCCCCGACGCCTCCGCGATGCGCGACCTGGACGACGTGCGCTACGTCGACGTGAGCTGGCTCGTGGCGCCGGACGCCGCGGCGTTCGCGAAGCTGCCGCGTCCTTCGTTCGCGAGCCCCGCGCTCGACCGCCTCTACGCGCTCGGTCTCGACGCGTTCCGCGTCGCCGAGGCGTTCGTCGCGGCGCCGCCCGACCGGCTGTCGTTCGACGGCGCCACCGGCCACGTCGAGCTCTCCGACGCGCGGCAGATCGCGCGCGAAGGGCGCCTCGCGACCTTCCGCTCGGGCGAGATCGTGCCGCTCGACGCCACGCGCTGATCGCACGGCGATGGGCACCGCCCGCGGCGACGACGGGCGCTCGGCGGAGAGCCTCGCCGCCGACTACCTCCGCGCGCAGGGACTCGCGATCCTCGCGCGGAACGTGCGCTCGCGCCACGGCGAGATCGACCTCGTCGCCCGCGACGGCGCGTCGCTCGTCTTCGTCGAGGTGCGGCTGCGCCGCTCCGGGAGCCATGGCGGCGCGGCCGGCAGCATCACCGCCGCCAAGCGCGCGCGCCTCCTCGCCGCCGCACGTGGATACCTGGCACGGCTCGCCCGCACACCCGACTGCCGCTTCGACGTCGTGCTCCTCGACCGTCTCGACCCGGACCGGATCGAGTGGCTGCAGAACGCGTTCGACGCGGACGACTGACGGCCCTGCACGGCGGGACCCGGCGGGATCGGGCGCCCCCTTTGCTAGAATCCGACCCATGGATCCCGTCGAGCGCGTCCGCGCGCATTTCACCGCGAGCGCGGAGCTCAAGCTCGCCGCCGCCGAACCGATGGCTCCGCTGATCGCGCGTGCGGCGGAGCTGATGACCGGCGCCCTCCTCGCCGACGGACGCATCCTCGCCTGCGGCAACGGAGGCTCCGCGGCCGACGCGCAGCACTTCGCGGCCGAACTCGTCGGCCGCTTCGAACGCGAACGACCCGGACTGCCGGCGATCGCGCTCACCACCGACACCTCGCTCCTGACCGCGGTCGCGAACGACTACGCGTTCGAGCAGGTGTTCGCGAAGCAGGTGCGGGCGCTCGGCCGGCGCGGCGACGTGCTGCTCGCGTTCTCGACCTCGGGCAACTCGCCCAACGTGATCGAGGCGATCGCCGCCGCGCACGAGCACGAGATGCACGTGGTGGCCCTCACCGGCAAGGGCGGCGGCCGCATCGGCGAACTCCTGGGCGCGGACGATGTCCACCTCTGCGTCCCGCATTCGCGGACCGCGCGCATCCAGGAAGTGCACCTCCTCACGCTCCACTGCCTGTGCGACGCGATCGACCAGGCCCTCCTCGGAGACGAGGCATGACCCGACCTTCGCATCTGCCTCTCGTCCTCGCGCTCGTCGTCCTCTGCGCTCCGCTGATGAACGCCTGCGTGCCCGCGGTCGTGGTCGGCGCGGCGGCGGGCGGCGCGCTCGTGGCCACCGACCGGCGTTCGGCCGGCGCGCAACTCGACGACCAGTCGATCGAACTCAAGATCACGACCGAGATGGGCACCCGCTACGGCGACCGCATCCACCTCAACGTCACGAGCTACAACGGCGTCGTGCTCCTGACCGGCGAGGCGCCCGACCAGGCGACCCGCGACGCCATCGCGGCGTACGCGCGCGGCGTGGACCGCGTGCGCGCGGTGCACGACGAGATGGTCGTCGGCCCGACCACCGACTTGTCGGCGCGAACCAACGACTCCTACATCACCTCCAAGGTGAAGACCCGCTTCGTCGAGGCGAACAAGTTCTCCGCGACGCACGTGAAGGTCGTCACCGAGCGCAGCGTCGTCTACCTGATGGGCATCGTCTCGCGGACCGAGGCCGACGCGGCCGCGCAGATCGCGGCGACGACCACTGGCGTGGCTCGCGTCGTCAAGCTGTTCGAGATCACCGGCTGACCGGTGCGGCGATGAGCGAGTCGCGCGCGCTGCCGCCGCCCGCCTCGCTCGCCCGGATCGCCCGTCCCGGCGAGGGCCCGGCCCGCTTCGCGGCGCTCGCGCGCCCGCGGGTGTTCACCAACGGGGTGTTCGACCTCCTGCACCGCGGCCACGTGACCTACCTCGAACGCGCGCGCGCGCTCGGCGGCTCGCTCACGATCGCGGTCAACAGCGACGCGTCGGTGCGCCGGATGGGCAAGGGCGACGAGCGCCCGCTCAACACGCTCGAGGACCGGATGGCCGTCCTCGCGGCGCTCGCCTGCGTGGACCTCGTGATCCCGTTCGACGACGACACGCCGCGCGCGCTGATCGTCGCCTGCATGCCCGAGATCCTGGTCAAGGGCGGCGACTACACCGCCGCGACCACGGCCGGAGCCGCCGAGGTCATCGCCGCAGGCGGGCGATTCGTCGCGGTGCCCTTCGAGCACGACCGCTCGACGACCTCGCTCGTCGCGCGGATCCGCGGCGCCGGATCGTCCTGAGCCGGTGACCTCGAACGCCTTCGATGCCGGCTCGCCCCGCGCCGATCGTCCGCCCGCGGGCCTGGCCTCGGCCTGACGACCTCCGGCCGCGACGAAGCCGCGCATCGCTCCGATGAACGCCGCGCTGCTCGTCGCACCGGACTTCCTGCTGATCGCGCTGGGCGCGCTGCTCGCGCGCCGGTTCTCCTACGGCCCTGCGTTCTGGGAAGGGGTCGAGCGCCTCGTCTACTTCGTGCTGTTCCCCGCGCTCCTGTTCCGCTCGCTCGCGACGGCGCCGCTCGCGATCGGCGAGGCGGGCGGGCTCGCGCTCGTGGCGTTCGCGTACACCGGCGGAGCGATGCTGCTCGCCGCGGTCGCGAAGCCGCTCTTCGGTCTGCCGCGGGAGACCTTCGCGGCGTGCTTCCAGTGCGGCTTCCGCTTCAACACCTACCTCGCGCTCGCGATCGCGGCGCGCTTCGGCGGACCGGAAGGCGTCGCGCTCGCGAGCCTCGTCGTCGGGCTGATGGTGCCGTTCGTGAATCTCGCCGCGGTCGCGATGCTGGCGCAGGGCCGCGCGAGCCGCATCGCGCTGGAGGTCGCGCGCAACCCGCTCGTGATCGCGACCGTCGCCGGCATCGCGTGGAACGCGCTCGCGCTGCCGCTGCCCGGAATGCCCGACCGCCTGCTGAAGCTCGGCGCGGACGGCGCGCTGCCGCTCGGGCTCCTCGCCGTCGGCGCCGCGCTGCGCTTCGAGCGCGACGCGCTGCCGCTGCCCGCACTCATGTGGTTCCACGCGGTGAAGCTCGCCGCGGCGCCGGCGATCGCGTTCACGGCGGCGCGTGCGCTCGGACTCTCCGCGCTCGAAACCCAGATTGCGATCGTGCACGCGTCGGTGCCGACGGCGACCTCGGCCTACATCCTCGCCGCGCGGATGAACGGCCGCGGCGCGCCGGTCGCGCTCATCATCTCGACCGGCACGATGCTCGCGGTGGTCACGATGCCGCTGTGGCTCGCGCTCGTCGCCTGACGGCGGGAGCGCGCTCGCCCTTGGTACCCGGCGGTCCGCGCCGCGTCCGCGCGGGTCGTGCGCGCTACTGGCGATAGCGGTTGATGAAATCGGCGACGATCCCGCGCTGCGAGCGGTCGATCGCGGCATCGAGCGAGCGGTCGGTGGGTTCGTACTGCTTCGCCTTGCGGAACGCGTGGATCGCCTCCTGGTGGTAGCCCTGCGCCTGTAGCGCCGAGCCGAGGCAGCGCCAGGCGTCCGCGTTGCCGAGGTCGAGGTCGGTCCACGCGCGGCACAGCTCGCTCGCGCGCCGCCAGTTCCCCGCGCGCAGCATGCGTGGTCCTTCGACCGACAGCACGCCGATGCGCGCCTTGCGTTCCGCGAACTTCGCGGTCAGGTCGGCATCGATCGGTGCGTCACCCCGAGGCGCGGGAGCCGACGTGCCCGGCGCGGCCTTGGTCGCGGGCGCGGCCGCGCGCACCTGCGGGCGGATGATTCCGCCGATCCCGCTCGCGCCGGTGAAGTCGCGCAGCACGGCGGTCGACGGCAGCGCGTCGCCGATCGTCGCGCGCGCCCAGACGATCGATTCCGCCATCGGCTGGTGCCAGGCCACGCCGTAGAGCCACAGCATCGCCGCGAGCCCGCACACGCCGGTCACGAGGTTCAGCACCCCCGGCGGACCGTGGGTCACGAGACAGTCGTAGGCGAAGTCCCAGTCGGTCTCCTGGTGCACGGTCACCTTCTCGTAGGCCACCGCGATCAGGAACGGCGCGAGCAGCGGGAAGCCGCAGCCCATGCCTTCCCACCAGACGCGGAACGCGCGCTTCAGTCCGCGGTTGAACTGCGTGCGCGAATCGCGGCGCGCGTAGGCGTCCGAGATCGAGAACTGCAGGAACACGCCGAACAGCCATTTGCCGGGGGTCGTCGCGAGCGAAGCGACCAGGAGCGCCTCGATCGGCACCCAGGTCGCGGTGATGATCGTCGGCGCGACGAGCGGATGCCCGAACCAGAACGCGAGGTCCTCGGGGATCGCGCCGGCGCCGCGCAACTCCGAGAGCAGCAGCGCGAGGACGAGGCCCCAGATCGCGTAGTCGAACAGGCGCGCGCCCAGCCGCTGCCAGGGCCGCGCCTCGCTCGTCCGGCCGGATTTCGCGCGCTCGAGTTCGGCCATCCGGAGCTGGAAGATCCAGCTCGCGTCCTCCTGCGGCTGGTTGGTGCCGAGGAACACGCTCTTCTCGCGGCGCCAGTTGAGGATCGCGAGGTCGGTCTGCGGCTGCAGCGGCGGCGCCTGCGCCGTCTTGCGCCGCGCGAGCCACGATATCCCGTGCACCGCACCGTACACGACGGTGAGTCCGACGAGACCGACGGTCAGCCAGACCAGCACCTGCTTCGCGACCAGCACCGCGTCGGCCGGCGTGACGAACACGATCGCCGCCGCGATGAACGCGCCGAAGAGCGCGCACAGGGCGAGCGTGACGATCGGCGATCGGCCGAAGGTCGCGACGCGCTCGGTCAGTCCCGGATGATGCAGGTTCGGCTCGGCGCGCGCGTCGATGCCGGTCAACGCGGCTTCGAGCGCGTCGTCGTCGAGGACGTCGGCCTCGGCCGCGCGGTCGACGGCCTCGGTCCCGACGTCGGTCTGCTCGCCGTCGTCGGCGACGGCGTGGGTCACCACATGGGCGATGCGCTGCTCGGTCGACCCGGTCGAGACGGCGAGTTCGTTGTCGTAGCGCTGGCGCCGTTCCGGATCGGACAGGATCCGGCTCGCGTGGTTGATGAAGCGCAGCGCCTCCTCGACGTTCCCCTGCCCGTCTCGGGTCTTGGCGTAGTACTTGCGAATGAGCCGGCGCAGCGAGGCGCGCACCTCCTCGTCGGGGGCGGCCTGCGGGATACCCAACGCTTCGTAGAGCGTCGCCTTCATGCGCGTCTTTGCCGTGCAGCGGGTCCCGGGAATGACGTTGGAATGGTGGTCGAAAAGCCCCGCCGTGACAAGGCGACCATGCAAGAACCGCGCCGGGACGCCCGGAACGGAGCGGGGCCGGAGCGGGGGTGGCGTTCGTCGCCACTCCCGGCCCGGCCCCGCGCTGCGGAAGTCGGCGGCGCCTACTCGGCCTTGCCCGCGACCTTCGCTTCGAGCTTCTCGCGGATGCGCGCCGACTTGCCCGAGCGGCCGCGCAGATAGTAGAGCTTCGCGCGGCGCACGTCGCCCTTGCGCTTCAGTTCGATCGACGCGATCAGCGGCGAATGGGTCTGAAACGTGCGCTCGACGCCTTCGCCGCTGCTGATCTTGCGCACGACGAACGACGAATTGAGACCGCGGTTGCGCTTCGCGATCACGACGCCCTCGTAGGCCTGGACGCGCTTGCGCTCGCCCTCGACGACGTTCACGTTGACGATGACCGTGTCGCCGGGCGCGAATTCGGGGTGGTTCTTGCCCAGGCGCGCGATCTCCTCGCGCTCGAGCGTCTCGATGATGTTCATGTCGGTTCCTGCCTTCCTGCGTTGTTCGGGCCAGAGGTCGGGCCGGGAGGATGTTCCCGGCCGGACGTGGTCCCGGTTTCTGGGGGCGACGTCGCCTTCCTGCTCTGCCGGCCCGGCACCGCGTCGCCGCGGATCCGCGCCAGCATTCCCTGCTCTTCCTTCGTGAGCACACGCCCCTCGATCAGGCCGGGACGACGCTCCCACGTCCGCCGCAACGCCTGCTCGAGGCGCCAGCGGCGGATCGCCTCGTGGTTGCCCGACAGGAGCACCTCGGGCACCGCCACGCCCTCGTAGCGCTCGGGGCGCGTGTAGTGCGGGCAGTCGAGCAGGCCCGCGACGAACGACTCCTCGACCGCCGACTGCGCGTCGTTCAGCGCGCCCGGCAACTGCCGCGCGATCGCGTCGATCAGCATCAGCGCGGGCAGTTCGCCCCCGCTGACGACGAAATCGCCGATCGCGATCTCCTCGTCCACCTCGCGCTCGACCAGCCGCTCGTCGATGCCTTCGTAGCGGCCGGCCAGCAGCACCAATCCTTCGTCGCGTCGCGCCGCGAGTTCCGCGACCCGCGCGTGCGACAGCGGCGTTCCCGCCGGCGTCAGGTGAATCGTGCGCGTGCTCGAGACGCCATCGCCGGCCTGCGCCCTGCGGGCGAGATCGAGCGACGCGGCGAGCGGACCCGCCATCATCACCATGCCCGGCCCGCCGCCGTAGGGCCGGTCGTCCACCGTCCGGTGGGGGTCGTTCGCGCAGTCGCGCGGATTCCAGCACCGCAGCGCCCACAGTCCGCGCTCTGCGGCGCGTCCGGTGACCCCCACCTTCGCCGCTTCGGCCACCATCGCCGGGAACAGCGTGACCACGTCGATGCGCTTCGCGCCGCCCATGGCCTCAGTACTCCGGCTCCCAGTCGACCACGATCCGCCTGCCGGCGAGATCGACCGACGTGAGGATCGGCGCCACGAAGGGCACCAGCCGGTCCTCGTCCCCCTTGCCCTCGCTGGCGCGAACCCGGATCAGCGGGTGCGCGCCGAAATCCTCCACCGCGACCACCTTGCCGAGCGAGTGCCCCGATTCGCTCGTCACTTCCAGGCCGACGAGGTCATCGAGATACACCTCGTTCTTCCCCGGCCGGGGCAAAGCCGAACGCGGCACGGCCACGTCGGCACCCCTGAGCACCGCGGCCGCCTCGGGAGTCGCGTACCCCTCGACCGACGCGACCACCGTGCCGCTGTGCACGCGGACTTCGCCGACCGCATGCGGTCGCCAGGCGCCTGCGGCATCCTGCAACCACCACGTCCGCTGCGCGACGAGTCCCTGCGGCGTGTCCCCGTACGGCGCGACCTTCACCCACCCGCGCACGCCCCACGGGCCGACCACGCGGCCCAGGACGACGTAGCGGTCGTTCGAACCGCTCAGGCCGCCGCGGCGGGCGCCTTGGCGCCCGCGCGCTTCACGAGCATCGCGACGGTGTCCGACAGCTTCGCGCCGCGGTCCTTCCAGAACACGATGCGATCCAGCGCGAGCCGCAGGCCCTCTTCACGCTCGGAGGCGATCGGGTTGTAGAACCCGACGCGCTCGATGAAGCGGCCGTCGCGCGGATTGCGCGAATCGGTGACGACGACGTTGTAGAACGGGCGCTTCTTCGCGCCCCCGCGGGCGAGTCGGATGACGACCATGGCGTTCGGTTCCCGGCGAATCGGAAAAAGACGTTGATTCTACGATGAAAACGGCCGAGCCGGCAAGCCCGGATCCTCCGGCCGCGCCCCGGGCCCGCTGCGCATGATCCTCGTCGGATCAAGGGGTTACGTCGGCCTGCCCGGTGCGGCTAGACTTCGGGGCGGCGAAGCGCCGCACGCGACCCCTCGATGCTCGAACCCGTCCCCCTGCCCAAGTCGCGCCTCGAAGCCCTCACCGACGGCATCTTCGCGGTGACGATGACGTTGCTCGTCCTCGACCTCAAGTTCCCCGCGCACGCGCTCGACGAGCGCAACCAGTTCGTCTCCGCGCTCGTCGCGATGGTCGACCGCTTCGACGACTACGCGATCAGCTTCGTCGCGCTGTGCGTGTTCTGGCTCGCGCACCTGCGGCTCCTGCGACGCATGCGCGAGACC